>CACFAO010000035.1 GCA_902564295.1 uncultured Pelagibacteraceae bacterium | reverse complement strand
GGAGATGGTTTTTTTGAAGTTAGTACTTCAATCTCATCTCCATTTTGAAGTTTTGTAAATAAGGGTCTAGGTTTTCCATTAATCTTACATCCAACACAACGATTTCCAATTTCAGAATGAAGGGCATATGCAAAATCGATAGAGTTAGAATTTGCAGGCAAATGAATTAAGTCACCTTTCGGTGTAAAACAAAAGACTTGATCCTGAAACATTTCTAATTTTGTAGCTTCAAGTAAGTCCTCAGAGCTTCCACCGCTGTCCAATATTTCTACTAAATCTCTCAACCAAGTAACATTAACTGGATCTGAAGAAGAGTTGTCTACTAAATTATAATTCTCTTTATAGCTCCAGTGTGCGGCTATACCCTTATCTGCTATAGTGTTCATTTCATTTGTTCGAATTTGAAGTTCAACTCTTTGTCTTTCAGGGCCAACTATCGTTGTATGAATTGACTGATAATTATTAATTTTTGGTGTCGATATATAATCCTTAAATGAGCCTGGTACAGCAGACCAACGGTTATGAATGATACCCAATATACTATAACAATCTTCAATGCTATTAGTGATAATCCTATAAGCAAAAATATCCGACAATTGTCTAAAAGCAATTTGCTTATTCTGCATTTTATTCCATACAGAGAATATCTTTTTTTCACGTCCTATTATTTGACAATCAATTTCATTTTTTTCTAAAAGACTAAAGATCCTTGTCTTTATTTTATCAGTTAAATTAGATTTATCTTTCTTTAAATACTCAATTCTTGTCATCAATGATGAATATGCAGATGGATTTAAAATTTGAAATGATAAATCCTCTAATTCATCTTTAAATTCATGCATCCCCAATCTTCCAGCAAGGGGAGCATAAATTTCTAATGTTTCTGATGCAATACGTTGTCGTCTTTTTTCCTGAGGAATAAATTGAATCGTTCTCATATTGTGTAAACGGTCAGCTAACTTTACTAACAAAACTCTTATATCCTTCGACATTGCTAAAATTAATTTTCTAAAATTTTCAGCCTGGAATTTATTTTCAGTATACGTTTCAATTTTTGACAGTTTTGTAACGCCGTTTACTAATTGAAGGATTTCTTTTCCAAATTTTTCTTCAATTTCATTTTCTGTAGCAAGTGTATCCTCAAGCGTGTCATGTAATAAGCCCGTAATAATTGTGGAAGTATCTAATTTTAAATTTAACAGAATATCTGCAACTGCAACTGGATGAGATATATATGGATCTCCTGAGTGTCTTTTTTGTGACTTGTGACACTCTACTGCAAAAGAATAGGCTTTTTCTATTAATCTAGAGTCAAGATGCTTATCAATCGGTTTTGCAGGTTTATAGACTGTTGATTGTGCCATAATGCACTATTAATCATACATTATTTACGAAGTGAAGCCCAAAATAAATGACTATTTATAAGGTATTAGTGACTTTGTATAATTTATCTTCAATATGCAAGCTTTTATGCAGCCTCATAATTGATGATTTCTTTTCAGAGTGGAGCCATCCAGGACAAATGTCCATTAAAGGCCGTAATACAAAATTTCTCTCAAGAAGTCTTGGATGTGGAATTTCAATAGAATTTTTGTTCTCATTTATCAATATTTTGCTGGACTTACTAAGCAAAAGAATATCCAAATCAACTGTTCGAGAAGTATTCTTACGGTAGGCATATCTTCCAGTAATTCTTTCAATTTTTTTTAAAATTATTAGTAAATTTTTAGGTTTTAATTTTGTTTCAACAACTAAAGCAGCGTTTAAAAAGGTTTCGGCAGCAGTTTTAAAATTTTTAGGTGGAGATGAATATAATTTGGACTTTTTTATTACTTTGATATTGTGACGCTCCAACTCTTTTAAAACAAATTTAAGTGTATTTAATTTATTACCAAATCTTGAGTTAGAATTTGAACCAATTCCTAAAGCGTAAATCATCCGTACTTTTTTTTCTCCCTAACCCAATCTTTTCTTTTTTTAGCATCTCTTTTATCATGTAGTTTTTTTCCTTTAGCAAGAGCAATTTCCAACTTTGCTTTACCTTTTTTATTGAAGTATATTTTTGTTGGGATCAAAGTAAGTGACTCTTTATTTAATTTTCCAATG
>CACFAO010000034.1 GCA_902564295.1 uncultured Pelagibacteraceae bacterium | reverse complement strand
CCATGGGTGATATGATGATGGGAATGGGCATGGATCCTATGATGATGCAGCAGCAGATGATGGGAATGGGCATGGATCCTGGTATGATCGGTGACCAATTTATGGACCCTGCAATGATGATGACACCTGAAGGTCAGTTCATGATGAATCAGATGGGCATGGATCCTATGATGATGGGTATGGGCGACATGGGCATGATGGGCCCTGATCCTTACGGCATGGGCATGGATCCTATGATGATGGGACCAGATCCATTTATGATGGGCATGGGCGACATGGGCATGATTGGTGATCCAATGATGATGGGACCAGATCCATTTATGATGGGACCAGATCCATTTATGATGGGACCAGACCCTATGATGATGGGTGACCCAATGTATGATCCAATGTTTGATGTAATGTTCGATCCAATGTTCGATCCAATGTTCGATCCAATGTTCGATCCAATGTTCGATCCAATGTTCGATCCTGAATTTGAGGAATTTGAAAATGAGGGATTCCCAAGAGATTGGGGAGGCGTATTATATTATGACCAAAATAGTTTTGATATGGCTAGGTTCCACAATGGAATTTTTTATAACAACTATGCAGATTACTTAGCAGCAGGCGGTGGAGGGTCAAGTTTTGAACCCGTCACTACAGGGTCTGATGCTGTTTATCTTAGTGGTAGCGTCGATGATGTAGGTAACCAAATGATGATGCAATCGTATGATTTACTTGGTGGCGATGATACAGCTGGTGTTTTTTCAGAGCCATTCTCAGGAATGATGGGGGATGACTTTATTAAAGGCAATGGTGGAGCTGATCAAATTTACGGTGGAAGTGGAGATGACTGGCTTAAAGGCGGTGATCAAAATGACTATTTAGTCGGCGGTACTGGATTTGATGTATTAGTCGGTGGAAGCGACACGGATATCCTAGTTGGAGGTACTGACTCGGATGTACTTGTTGGAGGCTTTGCAGATGACTTCGAATTACCAAATGCCATGTCACCAACATTTGGTTTTTCTGCTGATGGTACGCCTGATACTTTTGTTTTTCAGGATGGAGATGGAAGCCCAAGTCCATTCAGCACAAATAGAATTGCTGATTGGGAATCTGGAGTAGACAAGTTCGCTTACTCAAATGATGGAGGATTTACTTATGAATCTAGTCCATTTGCAGATGAAATTCTTGGGTTCACTACAACTGGTTCATTTACGGCAGTGCATACTTTTGATAATAGTGAGTTTATTTTTTATGTAAATGGAACGGAAACGTTCGACGATACTGATGTAACAACACAAGTCGACTTCGTATAACTTAATAACTCAAGTACTCTTATGAAGGTCTTGTAAGGCCTTAAATCTTTAGTAATGCTTAATGTAATGATTTATGATATATCTCTAATCTATTGATATGTATGAACTCTTTAATAGGCTAAAAAGAAACCCTAATCTTTTTACAAAGATCATTATCGCATCCTTTTTTGTTAACCTGCTAGCTTTGGCAACTCCAATTTATGTGATCCAAGTCCTGCAGAGATACGTGGCATATGGGGTAACTTCTACCTTAGTAACACTGATAGTTGGCATAGTTTTTGTAACTATATTTGAATTTTTTTTTAGAAATATCAGACATCGAATGGCAAGAGAAATTGAGCCTTTCAATGCCATTTTATCTGATAGCGTCTTAAGAAAAATTTCTTCAATAAAATCTTCTTATTTCGAATTACATAAAAATTTTAGATCAGATGTTATCTCTAAGCATGTGCAAACAATTAAGAGCACATTAACGGGAACAACCCTATTAACTCTAATCGATGTCCCTTTTGTAACAATTTTTTTGTTAGCTTTATTCTTAATACATTACCAATTAGGGCTTATAGCATGTTTATTAATTTTTTTACCTTTCTTAATTTTAAGCCTTTATCGAGGAAAGATAGGGGAACTTAGCAAGAAGGATCTAAATACCTCATTAAGTACTTCAAGACTTTATGACACTTCAAGTTTGCGGTTTTCCACAATAAGATACTTTAAACTGGTCGGAGCACTTCAAAAAGCATGGAACCAAATCATTAGAGGCTCAGTGCTAGAAAAAGACGAACTTGAAGCAAATAAAAATGTTTTAACTTCTTTCATGTCGATGTCTTCAACATTAATGACGATAGTAATAATTGGATGGGGCGCAGTTTTAGCGGTTAATGGTGAAATAACTGTAGGAGCATTAATTGGCGCAAATATTTTAGGATCTAGGGCCATATCTC
>CACFAO010000033.1 GCA_902564295.1 uncultured Pelagibacteraceae bacterium | reverse complement strand
GAAAAATAATATTATTGCTAATCATAGATTCTAAGTGCTCGTATGCGTGCTTTTTAGAATTTTTTTTGGTAATGTCAGGGTAAAACGCTTTTGGACTTACTACGTTTAAGAAATTATATTCCGACTCTTTTAAAATTTTATTTAGCTGTTTGTTCGTTAAATTATCAAAAGTTGGCAATACCACTTCCTCTACCCTTTTCTGTAAGGGTCTAAAGGCTTTAAATGGTTTTATTGATAAGGTCATATTTGCTGATTAAGTAGGGTATTTATATGTATATTTTATGCTTAAATCTCGCAGATTTTAAGTTTTTTTATCTAAAATTATGGCTATTGACATAAGAAAAGTGACGTTTATATTCAGGCCACTTTTAATATCAAATAGTAATTTCTATTATGTTTGCGATTATTTCAACTGGCGGGAAGCAGTATAAAGTTAGCGAAAACACTATGTTGAGTGTGAGCAAAATTGATGGCAAAGATGGTGATAAAGTCACTATCGATGATGTCCTTTTCGCTTGTGATAAAGAACAATTTTCCGTGGGATCCCCACAAATCAGCGGCGCTAAAGTTAATGCTGAAATTGTTAAACAAGACAGAGATAGAAAGATTTTAGTATTTAAGAAGAAAAGAAGAAAAAACTATCGAAGGCTTAATGGTCACAGACAGGATATAACTTTTTTAAAAATAAATTCACTTGATATACCTGGATTCAATTCAAAAAAAGCTGTGAAGAAAGCAAGTGATACCAAGTTAGAAACTGAAAAGAAAACAGTTACAAAAAAGAAAACTACGGTTAAAAAGAAAACTGTGAAAAAAAAGGATAGCTAATAATGGCAACCAAAAAAGCTGGCGGCTCATCGAGAAACGGAAGAGACTCAGCTGGAAGAAGATTGGGTATAAAGAAATACAGTGGTCAAACTGTAATACCTGGCAACATCATAGCTAGACAAAGGGGTACCAAATGGCACCCTGGTGATAATGTGGGCCTTGGAAAAGATCATACAATTTTTTCACTTGTTGATGGTTTTGTAAAATTTGGTAAGAAAAAAAACGGAAAAACATTTATTTCTGTTGTTCCCAAACAGTAAATCTAAATCTTTTTTCTAGAAATATTCCCTTAAAATGAAGTTTATTGATGAAGCTAAAATCTTTGTAAAAAGTGGTGATGGTGGTGATGGCTGCTTGAGCTTTAGAAGAGAAAAATATATCGAGTTCGGTGGACCTGATGGCGGCAACGGTGGAAAAGGTGGAGATATTATTCTAGAAGGAACAAAATCTTTAAACACACTTGTAGACTTTCGATTTCAAAAACACTTTAAAGCACAAAAAGGTAGAGGTGGAGCTGGCAGGAATAGAACAGGTGCATCAGGAAAAGATTTAATTTTAAAGATTCCTGTTGGAACTGAAGTACTATTAAATGAAGAAATAATTGCTGATGTAATTAATGATGAACAAGTAACTCTTTTCCCTGGAGGAAAAGGAGGGTTAGGAAATATTAATTTTAAATCATCAACTAATCGAGCGCCGCGCAAGATAACACATGGAGAAAAAGGCCATGAAGCTGAAATTGTATTAAGGTTAAAAATTCTTGCTGATGCTGGGCTTGTGGGATTTCCCAATGCAGGAAAATCAAGTCTTTTGAGAGAGATATCTGCTGCTAAACCCAAAGTCGCTGACTATCCTTTTACAACTCTCGATCCAAAGCTAGGAGTTGTTAGAAAAGACGACCAAGAACTTGTGGTGGCAGATATACCTGGTTTAATTGAAGATGCTCACAAAGGCGATGGTTTGGGATTTAAGTTTTTAAAACATATTGAGAGATGCCATTCAATTATTCATGTAATTGATATAACTGACGAAGATGTTAAAAAATCTTATAATACAATTACCAGTGAGTTGAATAATTATGATGGCAGTATAATAAAGAAAAATAAAATAGTTGTATTAAACAAATGTGATCTGGTTGATAAAGAAGAAATAAAGATTAAAAAGAATATCCTTGAAAATGAAACGCAGTTACAAATATACACAATTTCAACTATTACAGGTGAAGGAATAAGTAATTTAGTAAATCATATTTTAATTATTAAAAATTAAATGAAATTAGAACAAACAAATAGAATTATTATCAAAATTGGATCTGCACTTCTGTTTAATGAAACTTCGGGAAGTCTTAATAAAGAATGGCTTAATAGTCTTGCTGAAGATGTTAAATATCTAAGAGAAAATGACAAAGAAGTTATAATTGTTTCTTCTGGAGCAATTGCGATGGGCGCAAAAGATTTAGATCTTGATATGAAAAATATGAAGATGGATATGAATCAAGCTGTATCTGCTGTGGGCCAAATACATTTGATGGGTTCATTTAAGAGTGCCTTTGAAAAAAATGAAATTAAAATCTCCCAAATTCTTCTTACCTTAGATGACACTGAAAAAAGAAGAAGATCAATAAATGCCAGAAGAACAATTGATACATTATTAAAATTGGGTATTGTTCCAGTCGTTAATGAAAATGATACGATTGCGACAAGTGAAATAAGATATGGGGACAATGATAGACTTGCATCAAGAGTGGCTCAAATAACAAGTGCAGATTGTCTTATTTTATTATCTAATATTAATGGCCTTTATTCTGCTGATCCTAGTACTGATGAGGATGTAAAATTGATAAACAAGGTAAGTGAAATTGATAAAGATATTGAAAAAATGATTGGGCAATCAACTTCGGATTACGGAAAAGGTGGAATGAAGACAAAAATTCAGGCCGCAAAGACAGCCATGCTATCAGGCTGTCACTTAGCAATTACTAATGGTTCAATAATGAGACCTGTAAAGTCTTTAT
>CACFAO010000032.1 GCA_902564295.1 uncultured Pelagibacteraceae bacterium | reverse complement strand
CAAAAGTTTCTCCGCTAATTCCCAGCCAGTTTTGTTATTATATAAGGCATTGAGTCCGTTTGATAAGACATCACTCCTAAATTTAATTAAGTCTTCATATTCAAATTCACTAATCATTTTGAAAGTTTCTTCTAATGCGTCTTCTTGATATAAGATGCCCGACCAAAAAGCTGGTAAAGCGCAGAGTGTATTATAACTTCCTGCATCAGCACCTCTCATCTCAATAAAAGTTTTTAACCTTACTTCAGTAAAGATAGTAGAGATATGATTTATCCAATCTTCAATTAAAATATCTTCAGGCACAAATTGATTATTTTTTCCATCCAAAAGATCTTGGAATGTATACTTTATACAATTATGATAATTATTATTTCTAATGATTGCATATACAGGAACTTGCAAGGCATAATCAACGTATTCCTCAAAGCTCAAAGTTTTTTCAGTCAAAAACTTTGGAATACCTGTTCTGTCTGGATCAGTTTTTGTCCATACATATCCTCTATAAGTTTCAAAACCAGAAAGTTTTGAATTTTTAAATGGTGAGTTTGAAAACAAACCTGTCACAATTGGCTGAATGAATGCAGATACATTAATTTTCCTTTGCATATCACTTTCTGAAATATAATCAAAATTCGCCTGAACTGTTGCTGATTGATACATCATTTCTAGACCTAATCCAGAAAGTGATTTCATATAAGGAGTCATAATTTCTGAATATCTTTTCTTTGGAACCTTTGGCACATCTTTTAACTCACCAATTGGGAAGAAGCCCAGTCCTAAAAAGCCAATATTATATTTTTCTTCTAGTTTTTTTGTGAAAGCGAGGTGATTATTTATTTCCTTACAAGTTTCGTGAATTGTTTTAAGAGGCGCTCCAGATAATTCAAATTGACCACCAGGTTCAAGCGTTATACTTGCCATATCTTTATTGAGTGCAATAATATTTTCGTTCTCTATTACAGTTGTCCAACCATCATTTATAAAGTCTTCAAAAATTGAGTTAATACTGACATCGCCGCTATAGGGAACTAAACTAAGATCACTTTTGTGATAAATAAATTTTTCATGTTCAGTACCTATTTTAATTTCAGAGGCATTCTTAATACCGTTTTCAAAATAATTTATTAGATCACTTTTGCTAAGCATTATAAATTTTATCCATAATAATTGAAGTAGCGGTAATTGCAGCAGTTTCTGATTTTAAAGTATTTGGACCAAGTGTAACACCGATAGATTTTTCCTTTGATTTCAAACTTTCATACTCTTTAGCTGAAAAATCTCCTTCAGGTCCTATGATTATACCAACAGCCTTGTCTCTGGTTAGTTTTATATTTTTTAATTTTTCTTTATTGGTATCGAGCGAACAATATAAATAATCTGCTAAAGAGTTGTCATTAATCATTGAAGCAAATGATATAGGTTTATTAATTTCTGGTATCTTATTTCGATTTGACTGCTCACACGCTTCAATAGCAATAAGGCTCAGTCTTTCAAAATTGATATTCTTCATATTAGTTCTATCCATGATTACTGGTTGAAAAATTGAAATTCCGATTTCTGAGCACTTTTGTATCATGATTTCTAGAGGTGTCCGTTTTAAAGGGGAAAAAAATAGAGTTATATTATGATTTTCATTTTTGATTTTTTCGCGATCAATAATTTCTAATTCACATATTTTTTTTGTAATATCAATGACTCTAGTCAAAAAAAGTAGCTCACGGTTGAAAACAGAAACATAATCATTTTTTTTTGTTCTCAAGACACTCTTCAAATAGTGTATCTGGTCAGCATCAAGAATAATTTGATCATTCGAATTTATTTTTTTATCTACAAAAATTCTGTTTTTAATTTTTTTCATATATATATTGGTTATATCATTATTTATTTTATAAAGATAAGTTGAAAAAATATTCACAATTATTGCGTCTAGAGCAGCCTGTTGGTTTTTTTTTGCTAATGCTGCCATGTTTTTGGGGCGTGCTTGCCGCCTCAAATTCCTACCAGCACTTATGGGGTAATATTTACTTATTTTTTATATTTGCAATCGGATCAATTGTTATGAGATCGGCTGGATGTATCATAAATGATTTTTTTGATAAAGATCTAGACAAACATGTAACAAGGACGTCTCAAAGACCACTCGCTAGTGGTGCAATTTCTTCTTTTGAAGCTTTCATAATCTTCTCAATACTTAATTTGATTGGTCTGACTATATTGCTTTCTCTAAATATGCTCGCCATTATTATTGGTTTAATTTCTTTTGTGTTGTTTATTTTTTACCCTTTAATGAAAAGAATAACTTATTGGCCGCAGCTTTTTTTAGGAGTCACTTTTAACATCGGTTGTTTGATTGGATATGCCACTGTTGAAAATCAATTAAATACTCAAATTATGTTATTGTATCTTGCTGGTGTTTTTTGGACTTTGGGCTATGACACAATATACGCACACCAGGATCGAGAGGATGACTTAAATATCGGAATAAAATCTACTGCAATTTTGTTTGGTGATAATACGAAGTATTGGATCATCATTTTCTACAGTTCGATGGCGTTGTGTTTGATTTTATTCGGACTACTACATGATCAGAATATTTACTTTTTTATCTCACTGATCTTTGTTGTTGCTCATTTGTTTTACCAAATAAAAAGACTAGATATAGATAATAAAAGCAAATGTTTGAGTATTTTTAAAAGCAATCAATACTTAGGATTGATAGTTGCTCTAACCCTATTTATAGGTATTTTATAATTATGAATTTTGAAGAAACGGCTCAAAACATAATAGATCTAACTCTCAAAGCAGGCGCATCTGATTGTGATGTTGTGCTTACTAAATCTCATGGTAAGTCAATTAGTTGTAGATTTCAGAAAATAGAGGACCTAGATGAGTCTAACGAAAAAACAATCGGTATTAGAGCATTAGTTGACCAACGCCAGGCTTTTGTTTCATCTTCAGACATTGAGACTGATAATGTTGATAAACTTGTTACAAAATGT
>CACFAO010000031.1 GCA_902564295.1 uncultured Pelagibacteraceae bacterium | reverse complement strand
AACGAAAACCTATCGTTATAGACGATGATATAAGGGCAATTTTATTCAATCGCCCTGACGGCTCAATTATTGGTTCTTTAATCAATTTCGGAATTCATGTCGAGCTTGCGTGGGACAAAAATTTAGACATAACCTCTGATGTTGCTGGCTACTTAAGAAGAGGTATCAGTCATGGAATTTTTTATGATGACAAGCTAATTAAACCTGGTCTTGGTGGAACCACATTATGGCTCACAGGAAATATAGGAGGCCTAATGACATCAGGGCCAACCGATCCAATTTATGATCCTGTTTTGGAAAAAATGATTACTAAACCGAGTCATTCAAAAGCTCGCGCTTACGGTTATAGCCTTGCAAATAGTGTTATTGATGCTTTTCAAGCAGGGGAGTTTAAGACTTCTCCTAAGCCGACATTAAGTGTTCAATCACTAGAAATAGAGCTAGGCATAGAAAACTTGATGCTTTCATTTGGCACGTTGCTTGGTATGATTGATGCTGATACTAAGTTTAGTCTGAAGCCGCCATTCATACGTTATCTCAGTGAGATAGCATTCATACAGCTTGGAGAGGCATCTATTACTGGAATTCCTGGAGAGCTTTATCCAGAAATTGCTATTGGAGGCATTGAAAACCCTAAAGGTGCTGATTTTATAATTGCGCCACAAGAAGTACCAAATTTACGAAGTCAATTTCCAGACAAACTGAACTTGATGGTGAATTTAGCAAATGACTCTATTGGTTACATCATTCCAAAAAGTGAGTGGGATGAAGACGCTCCTTGGATTTATGGGGAAAATGAAGAAACATATGGTGAGGTGGTATCTTTGGGTCCAGATACGGCGACAGTGATACATAAAAATGTCATGATGTTGATAGAAAAGTCAAAAGATCAATGACTTATTCTGGATACCCATTTTCCAAATCATTTTAACCTTTTACATTTTTCCTTTTGGATATAACCAACAGAAAGTCGCTGGTTCGAGTCCCGTCACTCCCGCCATTGATTTTTTTAAAAGAATCCCACAGTATTAACTTATGATTGAAAATTTTGAACATTTATATTTACTCATACTTCATATTTTAATGACAGCGTTATTTGGCATTTATACTTTCAGAGCACTTTTTAAGCCTGAGGGGATGGTTAAGGAGTTTAATATGGATCAAAGTAGTGTGTATATAGTTAGGGTTCTTGGAACATTTGTGGCACCATTTTTTTTGATTGGTGTTTATTTGATTTTTCGACCGAATGGGCCAGAGGGGGCATGGGTTTACTATAACTTAATCTTTATAAACTTTGTAATTCTCTCTGTTTATGACGCGGCCGTTTTTCTCAAAAAAGTTGATAATGATAAAGGTACCAAAAATTCAGTAACTGACTTGGTGGTCAATACATTTACACTTATATCGTCAATTATTTTAATTCTTGGATTGTCAAATAAAATTTATATTTGATTACCTAAAATTTGACTTCTAAGTTGAATTGACCCTTCAAGTATTCTTGTAGTAGGACGACTAAAATAGGAATCGGCATCAAATGAATACACTCTGTTTTCTTTAAATGGATTTAGGTGATTTAATCGATCGTCATGAAATAATTGTGATGAAAAAGTCAAATTTTGCTCAAGATTATAGCCACAGCAAATTAAGGCAATCGCATATGGATCTGAAACGACTATTTCATCAGCAGACAAAATTCTTGATTGGTCACCTGTTTGTCCAATTGCTGAGTGAAAGCCAGCTAATTCAATTTGTTCTGGAACCCAATGACCAGCAGAAAAATAAGGGTCTATCCATTCTAAACAAAGAATCCGGTGATCATACTTTGTTTGACGTTTAAGTATTTCTCTTTTTTCTCGAGCTTTATCTATGTGATTTTTTGCTGAGATTATTGAATTAAGTTTATTTCCTAGCATTATTATATCGTCACAGATGCCATCAAACGTTCTTCCAATTAAAGAAATTATTTTTGTCGATGAAGGCAAGGTGCATAAAGTTCCTTTTAATTCAACTTCGATTTGACTACTGGATATGGAGCAGACATCGCATATACCCTGGGTAACAATGAAGTCAGGCTTTAAATCATTTAAACGTTCAGTATTTATTTGATATAGGGAATCGTTAGTTTGAAGCGTTTCACGCACTTGAAAGTCAATATCGCTCTGAGATCCATGAGGGTTAATTGACGAACTCGATAATTTTTCTAGTTTATTGACTTCAGTTGGAAAATTACATTCATGACTAACGCCGACTAAACTAGAACCTAGACCCAGTTCGAATATTATTTCACTAGCACTTGGAGTTAGGCTTACAATCCTCATTAGTTAAATTACTCGTGCTCACCGTCTTTGCCTCTGAAAAATTTTAAGTCATAAATTTGAGGTTTTTTTTCAGCTGTGAAAAATACGAACATTGTTATAAAAAGTGCAGCAATTAATAAAGCGTGGGCAATTGCAGTAAAACCAAACACAAAAACACTGTCAACGATATAAAGTGAAAATACACCACTCCACATAAATGCTAGTATTTGCATGACCATATGACGAATTTTAAGATTTGTTATATTTTTTAATGGATTCACATTTGAGTCCATTATGGGTGACCAAAAACTTTTAAATATGTCTATTATTTTCTTCACTTAATTCCTATTGAAATAGAGTCGCCGTATCTTTCACATCCTTTAGAAATTTTTTTCTAACTTTGTCAGCAACAAAGGGTACTGCAAAGTATCTTTTGTAAAGAATGCTTTTTATACCACATATGTGAAAAACACCCCTTTTCAAGCGTCTAATTGGCAAATTGAGAAAGAATGTAGTTATTGCCAATCGAGGGGAGCCATATGTGCAAAATATTATTGCTTTTTTGTTACCTAGATTACCTTGAGGGTAACCATAGTTGCCAACCAGCTGTTTAAAAGTAAATGCCCATGGAGGAGCTAAAACTTTATCGATCCAACCCTCCAGGATTGCGGGCATTCTAAAATTCCATATTGGAGCAATTAATACAATTGTATCACTTTGTTCTATCCTTCTTCGATGATCCAAAACATCTGGTCCAGGATTACCTCCAGCAAATACAGGATCAAATTTTTCTTTATATAAGTCAACCAT
>CACFAO010000030.1 GCA_902564295.1 uncultured Pelagibacteraceae bacterium | reverse complement strand
TTTATGGTCAGCTCGCGGCGAGCAAATTATCAGAAAAGAAATTATTTAAACCAATGCTAGTAGAGTATTCCGATGCTAACAATACTGATTATAAAGAAAATCGACCAGTTTATTTATCAATCTCTTTGTTAAATGAATTTGATAGACCTAAATTGGTTAAAAAATTTATTTGGGATCTTGCTGATCGTGACAACCTTAGTACTTCTGTAAATTCTGTCAAAACTGCAAATGAAATAGAAAGACATGATTTTGCAGTTCAAGCAGGTAAAATTTTATATTATAACCACACAATTCTTGACCCACTAAGCTTTCCTCAAATTGAAAGACCTGAATTTGGAAAAATTATTTTTCCAGAACAAAGTCTAATACATTCTGTAACAAGACAAGAGAGTCAGTTTGATCCTAAAGCTGGAAGTTATGCAGGAGCTAAAGGATTAATGCAACTTATGCCGTATACTGCAAAAAGGGTCTCAAAGGGTTTAAAGCTTGAATATGCAAAGAGTAAATTAACTGAAGATCCAAAGTATAATGTAATTTTAGGAAGTGCTTATTTAGATAAATTACTCTCGAACTACAATGGCTCATACATTTTGTCTCTTGCGGCTTATAATGCGGGTGAGTCACGAGTTTCCAGATGGATAAAAAAATATGGGGACCCAAGAAAAGATGATATTACAAGTGAAAATTGGATAGAGTTGATACCTTTCAAAGAAACAAGAAACTAGGTTCAAAGAGTAATGGAAAATATTCAAGTATATGAATTTATTGAGAATGGATTGAAACCAATTGAGTACACTTTATCGAATAATCTTAATCGTGCTTATGTTGGTGGAAAAACCTTAATTAAACCAAGTAAGAAACAAGAATCGTAATAAAATTAGTGTGGCGGAGAGAGAGGGATTCGAACCCTCGGTACGGGTATAAGCCCGCACAACTCCTTAGCAGGGAGCCGGTTTCAACCACTCACCCATCTCTCCACACATTGTTTTAATATATCAGATTTATATTGATTAAAAGAAATTACTTTATTGTGATAACTTTTTCTTGATAAGGTCATTAACTATTTTTGGATTAGCTTTACCTTTAGAAAGTTTCATAGCCTCACCAACAAAAAAACCAAAAAGTTTATTTTTTCCATTTTTATATTTTTTAACGTTTTCTGGATTTGAATTTAATACATTATCAACTAGGCTTTCTATTTCATTTTCATCACTAATTTGGGATAAACCTTTTTCATCAATAATCTCTAACGCACCTTTGCCGCTTTCACACATTTCCTCCAACACTTCCTTTGCTTGACGGTTTGAAATCTTACCATTTTCGATGTTATCAACAAGTTCACCAAGTTGTTTTGAAGAAATAGGACTATCCTCAATAATCAGATTTTTTTTATTTAGTATTGAAAATAATTCTCCAGTAACCCATGTTGTTACAAGTTTTGGATTCCTGTTCTTTACAACGTCTTCAAAATATTCACTTGTTGCTTTGTCTGAAACAATAATATTTGCATCATAAGAACTAAGAGAATATTCATTAATAAATCTCTCTTTTATTTGATCTGGCAATTCTGGTATTGTCTCTTGTAAACCTTTAATCCAGTCATCATCCAAAGTGAGTGGCAAAAGGTCTGGATCAGGAAAATATCGATAATCATGAGCATCTTCTTTTGACCTCATTGATCTCGTTTCACCAGACTGCGTATTAAATAATCTTGTTTCTTGATTAACACTTTCTCCTTGCTCAATAAGTTTTATTTGTCTTTTTGCTTCATAAACAATAGCCGCATGAATAAATTTAAATGAGTTTAAGTTTTTGATTTCGCACCTTGTACCTAATTCATTTCCTGGCTTGTTTACAGAAACATTTACATCGGCTCTTAAAGATCCTTGTTCCATATTTCCATCACATGTACCAAGATATCTTAGAATACTTCTAACTTTCCGAACATATTCAACAGCCTCCTCTGGTGAGCTCATATCTGGTTTAGATACAATTTCCATTAGAGCAATTCCTGAACGATTCAAGTCAACAAAAGTGAAGTTTGGATCCTGATCATGCAAACTTTTACCTGCATCTTGTTCTAAATGAAGTCTCTCAACCCCTATTTTCTTTTGACCGTTTTCAGTTTCTATCTCAACAAATCCTTCTCCCACTATTGGGTCCTTATACTGAGATATCTGATAGCCTTGTGGTAAGTCTTGATAAAAATAATTCTTACGATCAAAAATAGATTTTTTATTTATTTTTGCATTTAATCCAATCCCTGACTTAACGGCTTGCTCAATACAAAATTTATTAATTACAGGCAACATACCTGGCATTGCTGCATCAATTAAACTTACTTGACTATTGGGTTTAGATCCAAAATCGGTTGGTGATGATGAAAATAATTTAGATTTTGAATTAACTTGAGCATGAATCTCTATTCCAATAACTAAATTCCAACCCTCTATCATTTGAGCCACCATTTTTCTGGAGTTTCTGAATAATTTATAGTTTCCTCAATATTTTTAGCAACATTGAGTAATTTTTGTTCTTCAAATGAATTTGTTATCAGTTGTAATCCAATTGGTAAATTATTCTCATCATTTGCATATGGAATAGATATACCTGGTAAACCCGCTAGATTTACAGGAACAGTAAAAATATCATTTAGATAGTTTTGTACTGGATCAGAAGGCTCATTTGCAATCTCAAAAGCCGTTGAAGGCGTTGAAGGAGTGAGAATCGCATCAACTTTTTTAAAGGCTTCAACGTAGTCACTTTTTATTAATGATCTAATCTTTTGTGCCTTAATATAATAAGCATCATAATATCCAGATGATAGCACATATGTGCCAATTAATATTCTTCTCTTTACTTCATCGCCAAATCCCTCTGATCTCGTTTTTTCGTACATATCAATGAGATCATTTCCTTTGACTCTTAGTCCATATCTTACTCCATCATAGCGAGCTAAATTTGATGAAGCTTCTGCAGGCGCGATAATATAGTAAGCGGGCAAAGCGCTCATTGTATGAGGTAAACTAATATCTACTATTTCTGCTCCATTAGTTTTTAGTAAATTTGCACACTCATCCCAGCTTTTTTGAGTACTAGCTGTAAGCTTGTCACTTCTAAATTCCTTTGGTATTCCAATTTTCATCCCTTTTATGTCTGAATTTAAATTTTCATAATAATTTTCTATTGGATTAACCGAAGAAGTTGAGTCCTTTTCATCATGACCCGATATAATGTCTAATAAGATTGCAGCGTCTTCAACAGTTTT
>CACFAO010000029.1 GCA_902564295.1 uncultured Pelagibacteraceae bacterium | reverse complement strand
AACTTTGAGTGAAAAAAAGTACCAATCAATATACACACACAAATAGCAAAATAAATTATTGGCATACCAGCATGAAAACCTAAATATAGATCACTGACCAACATTGCTAGAATTGGAATACAATATGCCAATACTTTTTTATCAAACACGGCACCTGCAAAAAAAGCCATTCCTAATATTGGCGTGAAATTAGGAGGATGAGGCAGTACCCTGCTTAATGCTAGTATAAGTACTATTGAAATACCAAAAATAATTTTTTTATTAATTTGCATTTATAAATTTATATCTCCTCTATATCAAAAAGTATATCCTAAATTAAAGAATAAATTTCGATCAGGTAATGGATATACATTCGATAATCCATAATGTGCGTCATCATGAAAAGTACTTGAAACCGCAAAATCGTAAGCCGCTTCATCAAATAAGTTGTTTATACCAAAGTTTAGAGTGTAATTTTTATCAACAAAACTGAAGTAAGAATTTACAATATAATAATCTGATATCTGTGGCTCGATATTTTCTTCATCATTCGAAACATATTTTTTATCTAAATAATTCAATTCTAAATCAAGAGTTAAATTATTTCTCACTTCAGTTTCATAAGCTAAACTAAATTGTATTGGTGAAATAAGTGGTACAGATTTACCTCTTAAATTTAGTGTATCAACACCACCTAAGAGATTTTGCCACGTATTAGGTGCAAATGACTCTCCATAAGTGCTTACTCCCGGCGTAAGTGTTCCAGAAGTAAACTCAGCAACAGTATAACTAAAAGAACCCCTTAACTTATTCGATTGATCAAGACTATATCCAAAATCAATATCAAATCCCTTACGCTCAATCGGATCTACATTCGCATTTATATTATTTCTTAGTTGTATTTCATTTATTGTATCGATCGAATAATAACTAACATCTAAATTAAGTTTATCTCTGAAATATCTGACTCCAATATCGTAACCCTCAGACTCCTGAGGTTTTAGATCAAAGGTTGTCTTAGGGCTCGAAGAGGCAACCCTTTCATCAATATTAGGAATTCGAAAAGACTCGGCATAACTTGCATACAAAGAAAGACCTCTATTTAATTTTTTTTCAAAACCAACATTGAATGCCTGATTGCTCGTTGTGTCGTTATGAGTTGTCATATCATAAATTACTGGGAAAATTCCATACTCACCGTAGTCAACGTCAGCAAAACCAGGAGCTGTTTTATCGATGTCATCACGAGCTCCGAACATACTTTTTTCATCTCTATACCCTAATGAAATTGTAAGGTCACTTTCATTTACATACGTGGTATTTTGAAAATATAATGATCTGACTTTAAGATTGGCAAAAATTTGTTGTCCCATTGCCTCGTCCTCTTTTCTATGTTTTGTTGAATCATAAAAAGAATGTGCAAAGTCATACCCTATGCTTAAGATATTAGAGTGAGTTTCATTAACTTGCTTTGTCTCGTATCTGGAATTAAAATTATTGCCGTCGATTGTTGTGACTGTATATCTATCACTATTATTTGGAGTAGACGCTGTATTTGCATTTGCTCCAAAAAAAGATTTATCTGTTTTATCTCTGTATCCCGCGTTAACAAAAAATTTATTAAAATCGTTTACAGGAATAAGAACACTGGCATTAATGCTGTCCATTTCAGTATTGGCATAATCTACTCTTCGCTCTGTGTTACAAGAGTCTCCATTTTCCAATGAGCTTCCACCTAAGTTTCTTGCTGTCTTGCTGTCCTCGTAGCGGTTACAAATATGGTAATTATAAACTTCACCGCCTTTAATTCTTCCACCTGGTAGATCTTTTTCATTTTCCATTGACATCACGTCAAGATTTAAAGTTATATCTTCAACTTTATGCTTCATATTTAATAAAATATTACTTTCATCAAAATCTGCTGCATCTCGGTAGTTACTGTTTGTGGTTTGAGATCCAAAAAGACCAGCGGAACTCTGATCGTTTATTTTAGTAAAGAATGATATATCCGCACTTTTGTTGCCATATGAACCAATTGAGGATTTAAGAGAATTATTTATATCCATATTGTTTGTAACGATGTTAATTGCACCCCCGACTGCACCTGAACCATACAATGTAGCAGCTGATCCTCCTCTTATTATCTCTATTCTTTCAATGCTCTCAGTAGGTATATGAGAGTTTATGGTCGACATATCAACGTCATTAAGGCGTCTACCATTAATTAGAATCAGAGTATTTGATTTCGCTGTTTCTCCAAAACCCCGCATATCTAATGTGGTGTATACTCCGTCATATCCAGCTGCCGTTGTTCTCGTAGAAATACCTGAATAGCTTTCTATTATTTTTGGCAAGGATTTGTTTTGATATAATTTTAGTTCTTCTTTTGAAATTATAGTGATATTTGATCCAGCTAAGCCGGATGAAAGTCGAGTGTACTCTTCACTACTAGGGTTAATAAGAATTTCCGGCGTTTCGGCATTTATATTAGTAATAAAAGTTACAAGTATAATTATTGAGAATAAAAGTCTTTTGGTTATCTTAGTCATCTTTGCCTCCAGTTAGAAGTCACCGCAAACAAAATGTCCAAATGATTATCCCGATCACCTGTGGATGACTATGTTTTGTTGGTAGGTCTCCTGACTTCTCCATCACTACTTAAGTACACCTTCCCGATTGATCAGTGGTATCTGTACTTAAATTCCAGAGTTACAGTTGCGGGTACAGTTAAGGCTTTAAACCTTATTCCCTGTTATTCACTTTACGTGAACCAACATTGAAACTATTGTATATTCGGTATTACATAGCAAGAAAAAAATGGAAATTTTTGAAGATCAAAAACCTCTTTCTATAAATTTTGATGAAAGTTTAGATAAAGCTCAAATATCTTCAAACGGGTTTAGAGAATATGATGCACGATGGCTTTATCCAGAGGAGATAAATAAAAAAGGTTTGGAAATATTTGGTTACAGCCTTGGAAGATATATAACCAATTCTAAAGGCCAAGGCTCTTCAGTCGTTATTGGTCAAGACTATAGATCCTACAGCGTTGAGGTAAAATATCATTTAGCAAAAGGGTTGTTGACAAGCGGTCTTAAAGTAATCGATGTTGGTTTAGCTTTGTCTCCAATGGTATATTTTGCTCAGCATCACCTAAATGCCGATAGTCTTGCCATGGTAACTGCAAGCCATAATGAAAATGGTTGGACTGGGATAAAATGTGGAATAGAAAAATCACTTACTTTTGGTCCTGATGATATACAAGAAATAAAGACTATTACTGAAAATAGTCATGATTTTATTGCGTCAAATAATGGCAGTTATGAATTTAAAAAAGGTATTCG
>CACFAO010000028.1 GCA_902564295.1 uncultured Pelagibacteraceae bacterium | reverse complement strand
AAATAAATGAAAATATTGACGCAATTATCGGTACAAGACTAATCATTATCAAAGCGTTTGCGACATCTGTATTCGCTAAAGCTAAAATAAATGTAATGTTAGATCCCATTATTAAGACTGCATTTAATAGTCCAGGTTTTCCGATACCCATAAAATCCGGTACAGCTCTAGAACTGAAGAAAACAAAATAGCCAATTAATAATGCAGTTCCAGGAAACAGAGATCTATAAAATAAAAGGTTCCATGTATCAATTGATATGAGTTTAATAATTAGTGAGTCTGGAGTTACAATCATTACTCCAATAAATGCGAGTATGGTTCCCTTTTGTGTATTTGATAATTTGTTAAACATAAATTTTAATGGCGCGCCGGGAGAGATTCGAACTCCCGACCCCCAGATTCGTAGTCTGGTGCTCTATCCAGCTGAGCCACCGGCGCGTATAAGTTGATTATAGTTTATTTTCTTATAATCAAACCAAAAATCTTTTTTTTATAAATTTGTAAATTACAGGAACTATTACAATTATACTTATCAATAGGATAGGAAGTAAGTACTCAATTTTTAAAATATCACTTGATGAGAAATTCTGAGTTTCCATAATGTTTTGAATTCCATTTCCAATACTCACTAAAATATATGCCCAGGGAATAACGCCAAAGATCGTTGCTATAAAATAGTCTCTAAACTTCATATCTAAGACAGCTGGAAGTAAATTTTGTATTCCAAATGGAACTCCACCTATTACTCTTATAAAGAGCAAATAGCTTATCGAATTACGATTAAAACCATCTTTGAACTTTTTAAATCTTTCACCGAATTGTTTTAAAATATAAGCTTTAAATAAATATCTACCGTACAAAAATACAATTACTGCTCCGGTGATTTCACCAATTATCGCGATGAGTAATCCTACGTATAGACCAAAGTAAAATCCTGCTAAAATACACACTGGAGTTATGGGCCCCATTAAAGAAATCATTACTGCAATTATTAAGATGCATATAACAACTGAAAGTGATGGATATAAGAGAATATAATCCTGTATATATCCATGTTGGTTTATTAAGAATTCCATGGATATAGGGTTATATTTTCCCAAAAAATATAAAATAAGAACGATAGCGAGACCAATCCCCAATAACCTTAATGACTTATTTTTAAACATATATCTTATTTAATGAATATTAATTGACTATCAATAGAATGCAATTTATAAGCCAATCACCTAACAAAATAGAATTATGAAAAGAACATTTCAACCAAGCAACTTAGTCAGAAAAAGACGTCATGGGTTCAGAGCACGTTCTGCGACTAAAGATGGAAGGATTATTTTGGCTAGGCGCCGTGCTAAAGGCAGAAAAGTTCTCTCAGCTTAGAACAAGATATTCAATGAACAAATTAGAGACATTAAAATCCTCTAAGGATTTTCAAAGAGCTAAAAGTGGGCTCTTCTTTAGAAGTAAATCCTTTTTATTACAGGCTTACGAGGATAAATCGTGTAATAAGGTAAGAGTTGGATACACAGTTTCAAAACAAAATGGAAACGCTGTTGTTAGAAATAAAATAAAGAGGCGACTAAGAGTAATTGCAAAAAATATTATTGGGGAATATGGTATTAAAAATTGGAATTACGTAATTATTGGTAAAAAGAATTCACTTATTGAAGATTTTAAAAATCTAGAATTTGAAATGAATACAGCAATTAAAAAGATTCATAGTTAACAAATGAAATCAATATTTATATTTCTGATAGTATTATATCAAAGATTAATCTCTCCATATTTTCCCTCATCATGTCGTTTTATGCCAACATGCTCTGAGTATGCAAAAGAGGCAATTGAAGAGTACGGTATAATTAAGGGAACCTATTTAGGTATGAAGAGAATAACAAAATGTCATCCAATAAAACTTTTAGGTGGTTCAGAAGGGTACGATCCTGTTCCAAGAGAAAAGAAGTAACCTATGGAAAGTAGAAATCTAATACTTGCAATAATACTCTCAGTAGTTGTTCTATTTATCTGGAGTTTTTTCTTTGAAGCACCTGAACAAGAAATGCTTAATGGAGAAATAGAAAGTGGTGACGTGTCAGAGGTTAATTCAAATGAACTTGATATGGAAGCCATTGATGAAATTGAGAGATCTCTGGGTATTACCGAAAATGATAACATTGGTTTAGACGAGGCACTAAATGCTGATAAAAGAGTAAAAATTGAAACGGACAGCATTGTTGGATCAATTAATCTAAAAGGTCTAAGAATTGATGACATCGTTCTCAAAAAATATAATGAAACTCAAGAGGAGTTTTCAGAAAAAATTAGAGTTCTACAACCAATTGATACTTATGACGGCTATGAAGTAACATTTGGATGGATAAAAAACCAAGACGCTAATTTTGAAACACCAAATGCTGAATCTATTTGGAAAGTGTCAAATAGCAATGCTACTCTTACAATGAACAACGAAGTTGAATTTGAATGGAGCAATACGACTGGCCAGACATTCGTAACTACAATTGGTTTAGATGAAGACTATTTATTTGATATTGCACAAGAAGTTAAAAATAATTCGAATGAAGAAATTATTATAAATAACGCAAGTAAGGTAACAAGAAAACAGGCGCCTTCTTTATCGGGCATGTTTATTCTGCATGAAGGGTTGCTTGGTGTCTTACAAGAAAAACTTGAATTAATAGATTACGACGACCTTAAAGATGATGAAGAAACACTAAACTTTGAAAGTGATAATGGTTGGGTAGGCATTACCGATAAATACTGGTTAGCTGCGCTCATTCCAGATCAGAATAAATCATTCAAAGCTATTTATACTTATGATAACGGATACATTGCTTACTATAGATCTCTAAATGCAACGAAAGTTGCAGCTGGTAGTGATCACATTGTTGAAAGTCAAATATTCGTTGGCGCTAAAGAAGCAAAACTCATTGATCGATATCAAGAAGATTATGGCATTTATAATTTTGATTTAGCGATTGACTGGGGCTGGTTCTATTTTCTCACAAAACCTTTATTCAACGTGATTTACTTCTTTTCTGAATTATCAGGAAACTTTGGTTTAGCTATCATTATATTAACAGTTATTACAAGAATTGTTTTCTTTCCTCTTGCTAACTGGTCATTCATCTCCATGGCTAAGATGAAAATGCTTCAACCTGAAATGACAAGAATTAAAGAACTCCACAAAGATGATAGAGCTCAGCAACAACAGGCGCTAATGGCTTTGTATAAAAAGGAAAAAGTAAATCCAATCTCTGGATGTTTGCCAATACTTATTCAAATTCCATTTTTCTTTGCGATTTATAAGATGTTATTTGTCTCAATTGAAATGCGACATGCCCCTTTTTATGGATGGATACAAGACCTTGCTTCAAAAGATCCAACGACCATTTTTAACGCATTTGGCCTTATACCATGGGATCCTCCATCATTTTTAATTATTGGAATTTGGCCAATTTTAATGGGCTTAACAATGTACATACAACAAAAACTAAACCCATCTCCGCCTGATCCAATACAAGCAAGAATATTTATGTTCTTACCACTTTTTATTACAATTCTTTTAGCACAATTTGCAGCTGGTCTTGTAATTTACTGGACAACAAATAATGTACTCTCAATTATTCAGCAGTGGATAATCAATAAAAGAACCACGGTCAAAACAAATTAAAATGTCTATAAAAAATAATGTGAGTGAAAGCTCTAAGCTTTTACATAAATATTGGCCATCAGGAAAAAAATATTACAACAGTGCAGATCAATTTATTAAAAGATATAAAAATCGAATTATTGTTATTAAATACGGGGGTTATGCTCTTACAAAACCTCATTTAGTAAAGTCATTTGCAAAAAATATTGCTCTTCTGAACCAATTGGGAATGAAAGTCATTATTGTTCATGGTGGAGGGCCACAGATTGAAAATCAATTGAGAGAGAAAAAAATTAAGAATGAGGAATACCAAGGTTTAAGGGTTACAACAAAACAGATTTTAAGTGTTGTTAAGACGGTTCTAGCCAATGATCTCAATAAACTTATTTCAAATGAAATTACAAAATATGGTAGTAAACCAAAACGTTTTGATGGGATAAGACAAAAAATCATCAATGCAAAAATAGCTATGAATGGGAATATCGGTTTTGTTGGAGAGCCCAAAAAAATTAATAAATCATTAATTCAAGCAGCGCTGGGTAAAAAACAAATACCTGTGATTGCGCCGTTGGGATATGACTCAAATAAAAATACACTAAATATTAATGCTGATACTGCGGCTGCATTTATCGCTGAAACAGTCAAAGCCGAAAGACTTCTACTTTTGACAGATGTAGAGGGGGTAATGGATAATAATAAAAGATTGATTACCGAGCTGGATCGTAAAAAAGCATTTCAA
>CACFAO010000027.1 GCA_902564295.1 uncultured Pelagibacteraceae bacterium | reverse complement strand
TCTTTATACACTTGCGGGTTCAGTATTTATGCTACTTGCAATAATCTATATTTTCATTTCTACAGGCACAACTGATGTTGAAACACTCTTGGTGTATAATTTTACTACAAACGAACAATTAATATTGTGGATCGCATTTTTTACTTCATTCATGGTTAAGATACCTATGTGGCCTTTTCACACTTGGCTACCAGATGCCCACGTAGAAGCACCAACAGCTGGATCAGTTATACTTGCGGGTGTTCTATTAAAAATGGCTGGGTATGGCTTTATAAGATTTTCTATTGGTTTTTTTCCGGATGCATCAGAATTTTTTGCGCCATTTATATTTTCTCTTAGTGTTATAGCAATAATAGTGACTTCTCTAATCGCATTAGTGCAAGAAGATATGAAAAAACTAATTGCTTATTCATCAGTTGCTCATATGGGATTTGTAACATTAGGAATATTTACATTTACTGTACAGGGAATAGAAGGTGGTATCATTCAAATGATAAGTCATGGCATTGTTTCTGCGGCATTATTTTTGTGTGTTGGCGTGGTATATGATCGTCTTCATACAAGAGAAATTGCAAGATATGGAGGCTTAGTTAGTAAAATGCCTTTTTATTCATTTTCATTTATGATTTTTATATTGGCCAGTCTTGGCTTGCCTGGAACGAGTGGTTTTGTTGGCGAGTTTTTAGTACTCCTTTCAATATTTACGGTAAATACATATTTTGCGATATTTGCGACTACAGGTGTCGTATTGGCAGCCACATATTCATTATGGCTTTATAGAAGAATAATATTTGGTGCTTTAATTAAAGATGATCTATCTGAAATGTTTGACTTAACAAGAAGAGAGATAATTATTTTTCTTCCCTTAATTATCCTAACAGTATTCATTGGCTTATATCCTAAACCAATCATAAATATAATTGAACCTTCAACAGAAAAAATTGTAAATCAAATTAAAATGAAATTAGATTAAAATGCAAAATTTAGTATTCATATTACCTGAAATATTTTTATTTATAGTTGCAACAGTTTTGTTAGTGTCCGGCTTGTTTTTGAAAAATATAAAGCTTATTAACTTGCTAGCTATATTTTCACTTTTAGTCTCAGTTATCTTAATTTTAAACCAACCCTTTCAATCGGCTTTTCTAAATAGTTTTGTCGTAGATGAATTTTCACTAGTACTAAAAGTTATGATACTAATCGGCTCCATTGCTTCATTGATTATGTTTGTATCAAGTAAAGATGACCTAAATATAAATATTTATGAATTTCCAATTTTAATAATTTTCTCAACCATAGGTATGATGGTGATGGTTTCAGCAAATGATTTGCTTGCAATGTTTATAGGATTAGAGCTTCAATCATTAAGCCTTTACGTTCTAGCGGCTTTGAACAGAAACAGCTTACTGTCATCAGAAGCAGGAATTAAATATTTTATCCTCGGAGCTCTTTCCTCAGGCTTATTACTCTTTGGAATTTCATATATTTATGGATTTTCAGGAAATACAAACTTTAATCTAATCGCTGTAAATATTAACCCCGAAAGTCTGGGTTTAATTATTGGTATAGTTTTTGTATTGGCAGGACTAGCTTTTAAAGTGTCAGCAGTTCCTTTCCATATGTGGACGCCCGACGTTTATCAAGGAGCACCAACTCCGATTACAGGATTCTTTGCCCTTGCTCCAAAAATTGCTGCAATGGGTTTACTTGTTAGATTCTTATTCAATTCATTTGGTGAGATTTATATTGACTGGCAACAAATTATTTTTTTCATATCAATCGCATCGATGATGCTCGCTGCCTTTGCTGCCATTGCTCAAACTAATTTAAAAAGACTAATGGCATATAGCTCAATAGGTCATATAGGATATGCTTTAATAGGTGTGGCCTGTTTTACCGATGAGGGGTTAAGGTCATTATTAATATATTTAATGATTTATTTAATTATGAATATTGCTGTTTTTGCTTTTTTACTGACTTTAAAAAGAAACGATGGATATTTTGAAAGTATTTCAGATTTATCTGGAATGCATAAAAATCATCCTTTAAGGACCATGCTAATTGCCTTGATTATGTTTTCTTTAGCTGGCATCCCTCCTTTAGCTGGCTTTTTTGGTAAATTTTATATTTTCGTTGCAGCTATTGAGTCTGAAATGTTGTTTCTCGCAATCATTGGCGTCATAGCAAGCGTTATCAGTGCATTTTATTATTTAAGGATTGTTAAGATAATGTATTTTGATGAACCTAAAGAAGAATTTGATGGATCAAGCATCAAATCACTTAATCTGCTTTATTATCCTTCATCAATACTAATTATTATTTTCTTTATTTATCCATCGCCAGTAATAAATATTTCTGAATATGCTATTCAATCAATTATTTAATGTTAGATCAAATTCAATCAGAAGTTATTTTTCATGAAGTAATCGATAGCACGAATTTAGAAGCTAAAAGATTAATTGAAAATGACAAAATAAACAAAGCAACTTGGATTATAGCAAATAGACAAACTTCAGGTAAAGGGAGAAACAATAATAAATGGGTTTCAGAGGTAGGTAATTTTTACGGCTCATACGTTTTGCCAATTAATTTGGATCACAGAAAGATGCCATTTGTCTCATGTATAACTTCTTTGTCTGTATATGATGCAGTTAAAAATCTTTTACCCAATAATGCCCTTTTAAAAATTAAATGGCCAAACGACATACTATATAATGATGCTAAATTAGCTGGAATATTAATAGAAAATTTACTAGGTAAAAGTGCGAGTTTTTCAATAATTGGAATTGGTATTAATTTAAAAAATTCACCAAACATAAATAATCATAAAACTATCTCTATAAAATCTATAATAGAAAATGAAGTTATGCCAAAAGATATACTTGGAGCATTAGACTCCAATATCAATAATTACTTAAATATTCTTAACAGTAATGATATTTCAGAATTAATTGGGTTATATAAAAATAATTGCTGGAAAATGAAAAATCGGGTCCGTTTTTTTACAAAATAATATTGAATTTGAAGGCATATTAGATGATATAACTGATACATTTGAGATTCTAATTAAAGTGAATGGAGAGCTTAAGAAATTCAATTCAGGAGAACTGTCATTTAGTTATTAATCATGAAGGTTTTAGTTGATATAGGAAATACAAATGTATTAATGGGGAAATATGATAATTCGAGATTAATTGATCAAGTACGATTTGAAACTAACACAGTTATAAGTTCACCAGATGATATATTGAAATCATTAAGTATTTTTTTAGTTGATGTAGAACATGTTTTAATTTCGGGTGTCGTACCACAAGCTCAAAAAAATTTACGAATTATGATCTCAAAAAATTTTGAAAATCTATCAATTAGAGAATTAAATACTTCTGACTTAGAGGCATTTATAAAATTCAATGTTATCAACCCAGCTGAAGTTGGAGATGACAGGATCATTAACTCAATAGCGGCTATAGATAAGTATGAACCTCCTTTTATAATTGTAGATTTTGGGACAGCCACCACGTTAGATGTTGTAGATAAGAGCGGCGCATATTCTGGAGGGTTAATTTGTCCTGGTGTCAACTTATCAATAAAATCACTGTCAGATGGTGCAGCGTTATTGCCACTTATAACTTTTAAAAAGCCTGAAACATTAATTGGTAAACATACAATTGCCGCAATGGAGTCGGGTATTTATTGGGGATATATTAGTTTAATCGAGGGCTTGATTGAGAGATTGAAAAGGTCTCACGAGTGCTCTAATGCAAAAGCTATAGCAACTGGAGGTTTATCAAAACTATTTGAAAATGACCTTAAATGCATTAACTATTTCGAGAGAGATCTTACTCTTGAAGGTCTTTTAATCGTAAGCAATAAATTACAATGAGCAAAGGTGATAGATTAGTATTTCTGCCTTTAGGAGGCACTGGTGAAATTGGGATGAACATGAATCTCTATGGATACGGCAAAGAGATTGATGACATGAAATGGCTAATAGTTGATGTTGGTATCACATTTGGAGATGAGACCACACCAGGTGTAGATATCATTTTACCTGATCATGATTTTATAAAGGAAAGAAAAGATAATTTATCTGGAATTATAATAACTCATGCTCATGAAGATCATGTTGGTGGTCTTGCATATTTATGGCCAGATTTAAAATGTCCTATTTATGCTACTCCATTTACAGCTTCAATAATAAGACTAAAATTTGAAGAAAGAGGATTGGATCATGAAGGTTATTTGAATGTAATAGATCTGTCTTCTGAAATACAAATAAAACCCTTTGATATAAAATTTCAAACTCTGACGCATTCAATACCAGAGCCAAATTCACTTATCATAAAAACAAAGCTAGGGAATATATATCATACTGGTGACTGGAAAATTGATGATGATCCAGTTGTAGGAAAAGCTATTGACTTTAACGAACTCAAATCAAACACAAAAGATATTCTTGCAATGGTTTGCGATTCAACCAACGTCTTAACAAAAGGGAGATCCGGATCAGAGTCAGAAGTTAAAAATAATTTAACTGAAGTTATAAAAGGAATAAAGAATAGAGTTTTTGTAACATCTTTTGCTTCGAATGTAGCAAGACTTGAAACAATTGCCCACGCTGCAAAGGAAACAAATAGATCGTTAGTCGTATTAGGCAGATCTATGCATCGCATGATAAGTGTCGCAAGGCAAAATGGGATTCTTAATGATATAGATGTTATCTTATCTGAAAAGGAAGCAGTAAAAAAAAAGAGGGAAGAAGTATTGTACCTTTGTACTGGCAGTCAAGGTGAACCAAGGGGTGCAATGATGCGAATTGCAAATCAAGATTTTCCTCATGTTGATATTGATTTAGATGATACTATTATTTTTTCATCAAAAATTATCCCTGGCAACGAAAAGAAAATTTTCCAATTGTTTAATCGACTCTCAGAGTTAGGTGCAAATGTTATAACTGAGTACGATGAAAATATACATGTCTCGGGTCATCCATGTTTAGATGAAATGATTGATATGTATGAAAATATTAAACCCGCAATTTCAGT
>CACFAO010000026.1 GCA_902564295.1 uncultured Pelagibacteraceae bacterium | reverse complement strand
CAATCTCTTTTGCCATTATGCTTTCTCTACTTGTGTATACTCTAATTCTACGGGTGTTGATCTGCCAAATATGGAAACAGATACTTTTACTCTTGCCCTTTCTTCGTCTATTTCTTCAATTAGGCCATTGAAAGAAGCAAAAGGTCCATCACTTACTCTTACTTGCTCTCCAACCTCAAATGTAATAGATGGTTTAGGACTTGTTACACCCTCTTCAATATCTTGTAAAATCTTATTTATCTCACTTTCAGGAACTGCCGATGGTTTTCCTTGTGTATGACCAAGAAAGCCGCTCACTTTCGGTAAAGCCTTTACCATATGGTAAGTTTCGTCAGTCATCTCCATTTTTGTAAGCACATAACCTGGGAAAAATTTTCTCTCAGCATTTCTCTTTTTTCCTTTTTTTACTTCTACAACCTCTTCAGTTGGAACAATGATTTCACTGAATAAAGACTCAATATTTTTTGTTTTAGCTTTTTCTGATATCGCTGCCGCAACCTTTTTTTCAAATCCAGAATATGCATGCACTATGTACCATTTATGTGACATCTTTAAACAGCAACTCCAATAAGTTTATCTAATCCAAAACTGAATATCTGATCGATTATCAGAAAAAAAATTGCTGCAAAAGCTGTGATCAGTACAACCATGATAGAACCAGTCAATGTTTCTCTAGAAGTAGGCCATGTGACTTTACTTCCTTCTCTTCTGACTTCTTGAATAAATCTAAATGGCTTCATAAAATTTACCTTAAGTGGCAGGAGCGAAGGGACTCGAACCCCCAACCCCCGGTTTTGGAGACCGGTGCTCTACCAGTTGAGCTACACTCCTCCAGTTATGAGATAATTTCTGTTACAACACCTGATCCTACTGTACGTCCACCTTCTCGTATTGCAAAACGAACACCTTTATCCATAGCAATTGGAGCAATAAGCTCTATCTCCATTGCAATGTTGTCACCAGGCATAACCATCTCAGTTCCATCAGGAAGCTTACAAACGCCAGTAACATCCGTTGTTCTAAAATAAAACTGTGGACGATAATTTGTAAAGAAAGGAGTGTGTCTACCGCCCTCTTCTTTCTTCAATACATAAGCTTCACATTTGAATTTAGTATGTGGTGTAATAGAGCCAACGTGCGCAAGAACTTGACCTCTTTCAACTTGGTCCCTCTCAATGCCTCTTAAAAGTGCGCCTATATTATCACCTGCTTCACCAGTATCTAGGAGTTTTCGGAACATCTCAACTCCGGTACAAGTTGTTTTTTGGGTTTCTTTAATTCCAACTATTTCTAACTCTTCACCCACTTTAACGATGCCACTTTCAACTCTTCCTGTACAAACGGTACCACGTCCAGAAATTGAAAATACGTCCTCAATTGGCATAAGGAATGGCTTATCCTTATCACGTTCGGGTTGAGGGATATGATCATCTACAGCTTTCATAAGTTCCACAATTGAATTTTTTCCAATTTCATCGTCTCTACTCTCAACAGCTGCTAAAGCTGAACCTTTAACTATTGGAGTAGTATCACCGGGAAACTCATATTCATTTAGGATGTCTCTAATCTCAACTTCAACAAGCTCTAATAATTCTGCGTCATCAACTTGATCAACCTTATTTAAGTAAACAACTATTGCAGGAACTCCAACCTGACGCGCAAGAAGAATATGCTCTCTAGTTTGCGGCATTGGTCCATCCGCGGCGTTTACAACTAATATTGCTCCATCCATTTGCGCAGCACCTGTAATCATATTTTTTACATAGTCAGCGTGACCTGGGCAATCAACGTGCGCATAGTGTCTTGCATCTGTTGTGTATTCAACATGAGCAGTTGAAATTGTAATTCCACGTTCTTTTTCTTCTGGAGCCTTGTCGATTGCATCATATGCGGTAAATTCTGCTCCACCTGATTCTGATAATACTTTTGTAATTGCTGCGGTCAAAGTTGTTTTACCATGATCCACGTGACCGATAGTACCAACATTACAGTGCGGTTTACTTCGATCGAATTTTTCTTTAGCCATTTCTTTGTTCCTCTCAGTTTTTAGTCTTCGTTGTTTTGGAGCGGGTGAAGGGAATCGAACCCTCGTAATCAGCTTGGAAGGCTGGAGCTTTACCACTAAGCTACACCCGCTTATTCCTTCAAGCTACCCTAAGGTACCTTAACGTGGTGGAGGGGGTTGGATTCGAACCAACGTAAGCATAGCTAACGGGTTTACAGCCCGTCCCCTTTAACCACTCGGGCACCCCTCCCGAGATAGTTTTCAACATCTCAAGATAAGTTTCCCTAGACTGAATCTATAGAACCTTAAGGGGTGACTTATATGGAAAAAAAGACCCTAAATCAATAAATATTAATATTTTTGAACCTAATTAAATTATAAATGTTAAATTATTGAGTTAATGAGCAAGAGATCGAAAAAACTCCCAAAAAAAAGGCAAAATTCTGATTACTGGATATACGGCCATCATGCTGTGGTTGGGGCTCTAATGAATGAGAATAGAGTTAAATACGAAGTTTATTTCACTTCTGAAGCTGAAAAAAAACTCAAAAATGAAATAAAACTAGAAAATGTAAATGTCATATCCATTAAAAAAACTAGAGATGAAATTGACTTACTCCTAAAGGGTATATCAAATCATCAGGGCATTTGTTTAAGAGTTGAAAAAATACAGACACCTCAACTTTCAGATTTTATAAAAAATTTAAATGAGGAGAGGTCCATAATCTTTTTATTAGATCAACTAGGTGATCCACAAAATGTTGGTGCAATTTTTAGATCTGCTCTCGCATTTAACATAGATGGTATAATATTAACAAATAATAATTCAGTAACTGAAAATTCATTTTTAGCAAAAACAGCATCAGGTGCCATAGATAAAGTGCCATTTACGAAAATCCAAAATATAAGCTCTTGTATAAAAATGTTAAAAGAAAATGATTATTGGATTTACGGCTTAGACATGAAAGCTAAAAGCTTAATAACAGATATAAAATTTCCAAAAAAAATTGTTTTTGTTTTAGGTTCAGAGAACAAAGGAATGAGAAAAATTACTGATTCATTATGTGACGAAAGTCTAAAGATTAAAATTAGTGATAATCTTGAAAGTCTAAATGTATCAAATACGGCAGCTATAATGATGTTCTTTATTTCAAATATAAATTTAAAAAGCTAGAGCTATCATTGAGATAACTAATATAAAGAAAACTACTAAATAGGCTAAAGCTATTTGGCCGCCGATAAAATCTAAAAATTTTTTCATACTCGCATTTTACAAATAATTATAGACAATTAAAACTTAAAAATTTAAAAGTTTTATTAGTTGCCCCTATAGCTCAATTGGTAGAGCAATTGATTTGTAATCAATAGGTTCGCGGTTCAAGTCCGTGTGGGGGCACCACTTAATTATAAAAACTGCTTCTCATTAATTAATCATTCAAGCTCGACTGCGATTGTACCCATCATTCCATCTGTTGTGGTCATGCCTACAGCTTTAGCAGCCGCCGCTCTAATTTCATCGATGTTAGCTTTCATTTGTTCTTCACTACTCCAAATAGTCATCGTTCTAAGTGTTTTTTCGCTCGTGACTGTTGCGCGCATATTAGTTGCTCCATGCTTTTTCATCTCAGGCCAAAAACCTTTCATATTTTCAACAGCATTTTCAATATTTCCGTCGAATTCCCAATCGGTAAAAGATACAAACATTTGTTACTCCATATTTTTTAATAATAACTAGATAGTATATCGACCAATTGATTTGCAATCAATAGATTCGCGGTTCAAGTCCGTGTGGGGGCACCACTTATTTAATCTATATAACCCGCTATAGATTTTGCAGTAGTACTTTTTTTTATAGTTTTGTTATCTTTTAAAGTACCAAAGAAATAATCACCAATCATATTTGTAATACCCCAGTTGTAATTCTCATTATGAAAATGGTGACTCATATGGGCATCTCTTAATTTTTTTCCAATTATTGAAAAGGGTTTATACTCTTTGGAATGATGAGCCAAATGAATCCATTCGTACCATAAGTGATAAACTAGATGTCCTGTAAAAGGTACCATTGCTGCAGGAAAGCTCCAAAGTATAAGTGAATAGAGCAAATATACTTGTCCATATGTATAGATTAGGTATCTCCAAGGCGCAAATTGAAGTTTAATATTATCGGGATCTCTATGGTGTCCATGGTGCAATATAATTTGATACCTTCTGTACCAACCTTCTTTTTTTGTAAGCTCTCTATGTAGTTGATACTTATGAACATACCATTCATAAAAAGGGGCTAGAATAATTGGTATAAAAAACCAAAAAAAATATTCAGACAACAGTCCGTTTGAAACAATATAGTACATTCCAACAACTGCCATTATGAAGAAGCCATAAATGGTTGAGTGTGAAAAATAATTTTTAAATACACTTAACATAAAAGTATTATATAGGACGGATTTTACTCCGTCCCAATATAAAATTTAGACTATTTTCTCTCGTATTTTGCCGCTTCTTCGGAACCACTTGTAGCAGATCCTTCACTATAAGAGTGAGCACCTGTTCCAGCAAGTGCGCCATCTTTAACAATTGTGTATTCTGTTCTTTGAACCTCTCCAGCAAAGAAGCATTCAAGAATTTCCCTTACACCTGCTGCATATCTTGCTTGTGCTGATAGCGAAGTTCCTGAGGTGTGGGGAGTCATTCCATGATTTGGCATCGTTCTCCACACATGATCATTTGGAGCAGGTTGTGGAAACCATACATCACCAGCATAACCACTTAATTGACCCGACTCTAATGCGCGGGCAATTGCATCTCGATTACAAATTTTACCACGTGCAGTATTTACAATATACGCTCCCTTTTTCATTTTTCCGATCATCTCATCGTCAAATAGATTTTCAGTTTCAGGGTGAAGTGGACAATTGATTGTAACAACATCGCACACTCCAACCATTGACTCAACTGAGTCATGAAAAGTTAAATTCAATTCTTTTTCTACTGACTCTGGTAATCTGTGTCTGTCAAAATAATGCATGTGAACGTCAAAATGCTTAAGTTTTCTTAATGCATCTAAGCCTATTCTTCCAGCTGCAACTGTGCCTACATGCATTCCTTCAAGGTCGTATGATCTTTGTACTGCATCTGCAATATTCCATCCGCCCTCATTAATAATTCTGTATTGGTTATGATAATCTCTCACCAAGGATAAAATCATCATCACAATATGCTCAGCAACTGACCTTGAATTACAAAAGGTAACTTCCATGACATCAATTTT
>CACFAO010000025.1 GCA_902564295.1 uncultured Pelagibacteraceae bacterium | reverse complement strand
GAAGGATCAAACTTTTCAATAGATTCTACAATTAGTTTGTCCTCCCCAAATTCAATTTCCATCCCTTCACTTCTACTAGAAGCTACAGGAAATATTTTCGACGCATCATATTTTTTTTCAGAGAGAATATTTAACATTTCTCTTCCGACATTTCCTGTGGCGCCCACTATAGCAATATTAAAATTCATAATTTAAAAGTTTTCTTTTAATTGATTTAATATTTGATCACCCATTTCAACTGTTGATAGGTTTTTGTTATCATCGCCAATTAAATCCGCAGTTTTAAAGCCACTGGCAAGTACATTATTTACAGCCTTATTTATAAGATCTGATTCCTTGTCCATATTGAATGAGTACTTTAAACACATCGCAAAACTAAGAATAGATGCAATTGGGTTTGCTATTCCTTTGCCAGCTATATCTGGCGCAGACCCATGAACTGGCTCGTATAAAGACTTTCTAAAATTATTACTATCGACTGCACCCAAAGAAGCAGAGGGCAACATTCCAAGCGAACCTGTGAGCATGGCCGCCTCATCTGACAGAATGTCTCCAAATAAATTATCAGTAACAATAACATCAAACTGTTTAGGGTTTCTAACTAATTGCATCGCACAATTATCTGCATACATATGAGATAACTCGACATTTGAATATTCATTTTCATGCACATAAGAGACTTCTTCCCTCCACAATATTCCAGATTCCATCACATTTGATTTTTCACATGAAGTAACCCTGTTACCTCTTTTGCTTGCAAGTTCAAATGCTATTCGTGCGACTCTTCTAACCTCATCAGTGCTATAGGATTGAGTATTAATTCCAACACGATTTCCGTTACCTTTATCCTCAATGCCTCTTGGTTCACCAAAATAAATACCACCGGTAAGCTCTCTAACAATTAATATATCGAGACCTGATACTAAGTCTGGTTTAAGAGAAGAGGCGTCAACCATTGACTCAAAACATAAAGCAGGCCTTAAGTTTGCAAACAAGTCTAGTTCTTTTCTAATTCTCAAAAGCCCTTGTTCAGGTTTAAGAGAAAAATCTAAATTATCCCATTTTTCTCCACCCACTGCACCAAGTAAAACTGCGTGAGAGTTTTTAGCTTTTTCAAGAGTCTCATCAGATAGAGGGGTGCCATAGCGATCATAGGCTGATCCACCAATATCGTCTTCTTCTATCTCAAATTTAACTTTACTAAGTTCACCAATACTCTTAGCAACCTTTATGACCTCCTTCATTACTTCAGGCCCTATACCATCGCCAGGTAAGACTAATAATTTATAAGAATTGCTCATTTTATTTGTTGGCTATACAACCAGGGTGTTGTTGACTTTTGCTTATTTTCAAAATCAGAAATATGATTAACTTTAGCTAGTGTCAATCCAATATCATCTAAACCCTCTAATAGGCTAGTTTTTTTGGCTTTATCAAGTTCAAAACTTACCTCATGATTTATATTTTTATCATAATAAGAGATCTTCTGATTTTCTAAATCAATTGTAAAACTAAGACTGTTTTCCGCTGCTTTTTGTAATTTAGTTACTTCAGACTCATCTAATTTGATTGGAAGAATACCATTCTTGAAACAATTATTATAAAAGATATCCGCAAAGCTCGAAGCGATGATGCATTTAATACCATAATCTAAGATTGACCAAGGAGCATGTTCACGAGATGACCCGCAGCCAAAATTTTTACCAGTAATCAAAATTTGAGAGTCTTTATATTTATCTTGATTAAGGACAAACGAATCTATGGGTACATCTTTTTCATCATATCTTAATTCATAAAATAAATTTTTACCTAAACCTGTTCGCTTAATTGTTTTGAGAAATTGTTTTGGAATAATCATATCAGTATCAACATTCACCATTGGTAAAGGAATTGCATTACTTTCTATTTTTTTAAATTTTTCCATTATATCTCTCTACAGTCTGACAGTTTTCCATTGATAGCCGCGGCAGCAGCCATAGCTGGACTCATTAAATGAGTACGACCTCCTCTTCCTTGCCTACCTTCAAAGTTTCTGTTTGAAGTGGAAGCACATCTTTCTTGAGGTTTAAGTTTATCAGCATTCATTGCAAGACACATTGAACATCCGGGCTCTCTCCATTCAAAGCCTGACTCAATAAATATTTTATCCAAACCCTCCTCTTCTGCCTGCTGTTTAACTAAACCGGACCCAGGAACGATTATTGCATTTACATGGTCCGCAACTTTTCTATCCTTTGCAATTTTTGACGCAGCTCTCAAGTCTTCAATCCGTCCATTAGTGCATGAACCAATAAATACCTTATCTACTTTCACTTCTTTAAGTGGTGTATTCGGAACAAGACCCATGTATTCCAAAGCTCTAATCATTGATTTTTTCTTTGTCTCATCGCTTTCGTCCTCAGGGTTTGGAACCAATCCATCAATCGAAACGACATCCTCAGGACTTGTGCCCCATGTGACTTGCGGAATGATATCGCTTGCATCAATATTTACTGTTTTGTCATAAGCTGCACCTTCATCAGTAGCTAGCGACAACCAATAATCTGATGCTGATTGATATTCATTTTCTGCTGGAGAAAATGGTCTTCCCTCTAAGTATTCAATTGTTTTTTCATCAGGACTGATTAAACCAGCTCTTGCTCCCGCTTCAATTGACATGTTGCAGACAGTCATTCTTCCCTCCATTGTTAGAGATTTGATCGCATCGCCGGTATATTCAATAACATATCCAGTACCTCCAGCAGTTCCAATTGTTTGAATAATCTTTAAAACAATATCTTTTGCTGTGACACCCAGTGGCAGTTCACCTTGTATATTAATTTGCATATTCTTAGCTTTAGTTTGTAACAATGTTTGAGTTGCAAGAACATGTTCTACTTCAGAAGTTCCAATTCCCCATGCAAGTGCACCGAAGGCACCGTGTGTTGACGTATGGCTATCACCACAAACGATAGTCATTCCTGGTTGTGTGAAACCTTGCTCCGGTCCGATAATATGAACTATGCCCTGTCTTTTATCAGACATAGAAAGAAAAGTAATTCCGTACTCTTTACAATTCTCTTCAAGAGTATCTACCTGTAACTTAGACTCTGGATCTGATATTCCCTCATCTCTATTTGTTGTAGGAATATTGTGATCAGCAGTGGCTAATGTAAAATTAGGTTTTCTAACTAATCTGTTTGCAATTTTTAGCCCTTCAAATGCTTGGGGACTTGTAACTTCATGAACAAGATGTCTGTCAATATAAATGATTGATGTTCCATCTTCATTTTCTGAAACTAAATGATCATTCCATATTTTATCGTATAATGTCTTTGGGGTACTCATAAATAACTTTGATTAACAAAAAAAACGAGAAAGAAGTAATTATTCTTTTGTTGTTTCTGATTCTTCTGAACTTTCAGCATTATCTTCAGGAACTTGTTCTTGAGCAATCTCATCAACTTCAGATTCTGTTTTTTCCTCAGCTTGAGAAGCATCAGCTGCAACTTCAACACTCTCATCTTGAGCGGGCTCATCAGAAGCAATAATTTCTTCTTCTACAACTTCTTCACTCTCATCAATATATAAACTAGCAAGATCTGGTTGCTTCTTTCGAATTCTCTCAACGATTCTTGCTTTCTTACCGGTTAGATCTCTAAGATAGTAAAGCTTAGCTCTTCTGACTTGTCCACTTCTTACAATCGAGATGGAGTCAATAGACGGGCTAAAGATTGGAAATACTCTTTCTACGCCCTCACCGAAAGAAATTTTTCTAACTGTAAATGAAGAACTTAGACCTCTATTTTTCTTTCTGATACAAACGCCCTCGAATGCCTGTATTCTCTCACGTGTACCCTCACGTACCTTAACATTCACTCTTACTGTATCTCCTGGATGGAATTGTGGTATTTTCTTACCTTTGACTAGTGACTTTATCTGGTCTTTTTCGAATTGTTCTATGATATTCATGGTAGCCTCGCACCGTGTTTTAATACTTTATTTCTTCCTTGTCTTGCTTTTTTTGTAGTTTTTCCATAAATCTGGCCTAACTTTCTGTGTCAGTTTTTCAGATTGCTTTAAGCGCCATTCACTAATATTTCTGTGATTTCCAGAGAGCAATATGTCTGGAATTGTCAAATTTTTCCATTTTTTAGGCCTTGTATACTGAGGGTATTCAAGAAGGTCTTTTGAGAAGGTCTCTGAACTAGCAGACTTCATGTCACCAAGTGTTCCTGGCAACAGTCTCACTATTGATTCCACTAAAACCTGAGAAGCTATTTCACCGCCCGCCAGTATATAGTCTCCAATACTTATTTCCTCAATAGGATAGAAATCGAGTATACGTTGATCAATGCCTTCATATCTACCACAGAGAATATTAATTCCTTTCATCTTTGAAAAATTAATAACTTTACTTTGAGTTAAAGGAGTACCGCGAGGACTTAAATATATCATTGGATAACTATCTTTAGGTTTTATATTCTTGTAACAAGCATCAATAGACTTCCCGATTACATCAGCTTTTAAAATCATACCAGGACCGCCACCAGCTGTGGTGTCATCTACTTTTTTGTAATTACCTTTTGAATATTTTCTCGGATCAATTGTTTTTAATGACCATATTTTTTTCTTTAATGCCTTACCCATGACTCCTGTATTTAAAAGTCCAGGAAAACTATTTGGGAAAAGTGTGATAATTTTTACTCGATACATTACTAGCCTATATAGTCATTGATATTTTTTGTAATTATAATTTTTTTTATAAGATCAATTTTTTTTATTGTGTTTTCACTTATTGGAATAAAGTAGTCTTTAGTATTTTTTTTTCTAATTTCTAGTAAATCCGATGAACCGTAATTCTGAACAGATATTACTTTTCCAATATTTTTTCCATCATTAGTTTTTACAATTAAATTAATTAATTGATGATAATAGTATTGGTTTAATTTTTTTATAGCTGGTAAATACGATTGATCGATTTCTATTGTAAGCCCTACAATTTTTTCAGCAAACTCCCTTGTTTTAATTTGTTCACAACTAACAATATAACCAGTTTTTAACTCTTTCAATTTTTTAAGAGTGATATTTGAATATTTTTTCCCAAGTCTACAGGGGCCATATCTAAATACATCTTCTGGCGTTTCTGTATATGATGTAATCTTGAAATGACCCTTCAAACCGTGAGCTGCTCTTACTTCTCCAATAACTATCAATTGGGACATAATTAATAAGCTTAGTCTTTTTTCTCCTCTTCTGATGGAGCTTCCTCTGCTGGAGTCTCTTCTGCTGGAGCTTCATCAATTTTTTCTTCTGCTGCTGGAGCTTCATCAGTTTTTGCTTCTGCTGCTGGAGCTTCATCTGCTGGAGCTTCAGGAGTAGGCTGATTCTTTGCTTCCTCAGTTGCGGCTAATCTTTCTTGCGCTTTCTTTTTTGGCTGAGCTTTTTTAGGATTGTTGCCTTGTGCTGGCATTGGTATTACGCCGGCTTCTCCCAAAAATCTTGCAACCTTATCTGTTGGTTTTGCTCCTTTAGAAATCCACTCTTTTATTGACTCTAAGTTTAGTTGGATCCTATCCTTATTATCTTTTTGTAAGAGAGGATTGTACAATCCTACCTTTT
>CACFAO010000024.1 GCA_902564295.1 uncultured Pelagibacteraceae bacterium | reverse complement strand
ATTGAGAGATTATGCGGTAAATATATTGTTGATTTATTATTTCATAAACCAGCCGCATACATAGACAGAAGAAATAGTCCTAAAATTATTGATTTGGAAGAAGGAAGCATTGCAACTGTCGTTGTTGAAATTGATAGTCACACTCCTGCTTTCAATAGAAGAATGCCATATCGAGTTAATGTCTCTGATGACAGTGGACAAATGTCAATTGTATATTTTAATCTAAGAGGTCCATACATAAAAAAAATCTTACCGATCGGTAGCACTAGGGTTATAAGTGGTAAAATTGAAAAATTTAACGAATTATATCAAATTACACATCCTCATCATGTAGTTGATATTAAAAACTTAGATTCTGTTAAAAAGATTGAGTGTGTTTACCCTTTAACAGCAGGAATGACATCTAAAATTATACAAAAATCAATTAATTCTGCATTAAGTATGGTTGATGAATTGCCTGAATGGATACCTGAGAAGGTTTTAGAAAGAAACAAATGGCCATCATGGAAAGACTCTATTTATCAAATGCATAATCCTAAAGATGTGAAGGAAAATGATGATAATAAATATATAGAACGGCTTGTTTTTGATGAGCTGTTCTCGCAACAGTTAACAATTAGATTAATTAAAAACAAAATTAGTCATAAAAATGGAATTTCACTTCCTAAAAAAAATAAATTATCAAAACAATTAAGAGATCAATTGAGATTTCAACTCACTGGTGATCAAGAAACAACTATTGAAGAAATTTCAAACGATCAAGAAAGTTCAAGTAAGATGTTAAGACTTCTGCAAGGAGATGTCGGTAGCGGGAAAACCATTGTTGCATTATTTGCAATGATGCAATGCATTGAAAATAATAAAAGATCAGTTTTAATGGCACCAACAGAAATTCTTGCTGAGCAGCATTTTAATACAATTAAAGAATTTATCAGTGATTTAAACCTAACATGTTCACTAATTACATCCTCAAATAAAAATAATCATAATTTTGAAGCTGACATTATTATCGGAACACATGCATTATTTCAGCAAAAAGTAACCTTTGAAAATATAGGCTTGGTTGTCATTGATGAGCAGCATAAGTTTGGAGTACACCAAAGGATTTTATTAAATGAAAAAGCAGGAAATAGTTGTGACATCTTATTGATGACCGCTACTCCTATACCTCGAACGATGGAATTGGCAGCGTATGGGGATATGGATATATCCAAAATTTCTGAAAAACCTAAAAACAGAAAGGAAATAATCACCAAATCAATCAATATCAGTAAAATTGACCAACTAAAAGAAAGCCTTACAAAAATATTAAATAAGAAACAAAAGATTTATTGGGTGTGCCCTTTAATTGATGAATCCGAAAAACTTCAATTGCAATCAGTCAACTCAAGAGTCAATGACTTAAAAAAATATTACTCATCAAACAATGTTGGTTTAGTTCACGGTCAAATGTCTCAAGATGAAAAAAATGATGTCATGTCAAAGTTTAAAAATAATAAAATAGATATTTTAGTCGCAACATCAGTAATAGAAGTAGGAATAGACGACCCTGATGCAACTGTAATGATTATTGAGAATTCTGAGAGGTATGGCCTTTCACAACTTCATCAACTTCGAGGAAGAGTTGGTAGAGGAAATGTACAGTCAACGTGTATATTACTTTTTGAGGGGCCACTCACCGATAATGCTAAACGAAGATTAAAAGTGATGAAGGAAACAAACGATGGTTTCTTGATCGCTGAAGAAGACCTTGATATTCGTGGCGCTGGGGAAATATTAGGCTCAAAACAAAGTGGTATTCCAAATTTTAGATTATCAAATCTAGACAAACATAAACATATACTAGAGGAAGCGAGAGGTGTTGCTATGGATATTGTTAAAGAAGATCCGGATTTGAAAAAATCTGCGGGCAAAGCACAAAGGACACTTTTGCATCTATTTAGAAACCAAGTTGCAATAGATTATTTAAAAACTGGGTAATTATTTTCTTGGTGGTACCACCATGCCTGCTGATACAACCAATTTAATCGCATCTTCAACAGACATATCGAGCTCTACAATATCATCTTTGGGTATGAAGAGTAAAAACCCTGAGGTAGGATTTGGTGTAGTTGGAACAAATACATTGACCATTTCTATTTTCTGTCTTTCCTTTATCTCACCTTTTGTCTCACCCGTCATAAAACCAATTGCATATATATCCTTTCTCGGATACTCAATGAGAACAACCTTTTGATATGCTGAGTCTGTGTTTGAAAATGTCTCAGTGATTTGTTTGATAGCTTTATAGACATTACCCGCTAATGGAATACGTGTAATAAGATTGTCAAAATAACCGAGTATGGCTTTTCCAAATAAAGTCGAAAATATTAGACCAATTAAGATAAAAGAAAGAAATGCTATAATTAATTCAAGGCCAGGAATTTTATAGCCAATGATCTCAGGCAACAGCCCATTTGGGTTAAATCTATCTGGAACCAGACCAGCAATAAATTCCACAATAAATATTGTAATGTAAATCGTCGCTCCAATTGGCGCCGATATTAAAAGACCTGTAAAAAAGTACCTTTTAATAAAATTAATGACTGGGTTTCCTTTTTTCTTATTTGCATCTGCCATAGGTTTTAAATAGACTGAATCATTAAAAAAATTTTAAAGAGATTATCATATTTTTGGGGTTAATATAATCAATAATGGCTATTTTCAAAGAATATACAAATTATGATGGTTTGGGCATAGCCGAATTAATTAGAAATAAAGAAATATCCCCTATTGATCCTCTTGATAGTGCCATTGATCTAATTGAAAAACTGAACCCTAAATTAAATGCAGTGCATCGTACAATGTATCACTACGCATTCGAGTCAATAAATAGAAACAAAGAATTAAATGGAACTTTTATTGGAGTTCCATTTCTTATGAAAGATATGGATAGTTCTTTAGCTAATTATCACATGATGCAAGGTAGCAAATATTTGAAAAATACTAAAATGCCCTATGATAATCACCTCACAAGACAATTTAGAGAAACTGGTGCTGTTATATGTGGAAAATCTGCAACACCTGAATACGGTCTCATGGTTACAACTGAGCCAACTGAATTTGGCCCAACAAGAAATCCTTGGGATACCAATAGAACGACAGGTGGCTCAAGTGGTGGTGCAGCTTCAGCTGTTTCAAGTCGCATAGTTCCTATTGCACATGCAAGTGATGGTGGTGGATCAATTCGAATTCCTGCAGCATCATGCGGTCTGGTTGGATTAAAGCCTAATAGAGCAAGAACATCATTCGCACCTTCTCACGGTGATAAATGGGGAGGTCTTACCCACTCCGGTATTGTTTCTCGAACAGTCAGAGATTCGGCTCATATGTATGATTGTTTGTTCGGAAACGTTGTGGGCGATCCTTATGGAATTCCATACAAAAAAGGTTCTCTTGTTGAAGCATTGAGTAAAAAAAATAAACTTAAGATTGGGTTTAATCTTAAAAGTCCTGTTGGAATTGAACCCTCCTCTGATGCAATTGAAGCAATTAAATTCAATGCCAAATTATGTGAAGACTTAGGTCATGATGTTGAAGAAATGAATTTCAGTTATGACGGATTGCTCGCTGCAAGAGCATTTACAATAACTATATCGTCTCATGTAACCCAGATGTTTAATGAATTGAAAGATGTTGTTGGAAGAGGATTTAAGAAAAATGAAGTTGAAACGGCAACTAGACTATTTAATTACTTGGGAAAAAATTTCAGAGCGAGTGATTACACTTGGGCACGTTATACTATGCAAAGGATTGCTCGCTCAGTAATGGAAGAAACTGATAAGTACGATGTAGTCTTGACTCCTATCATATCTCAGAAACCTCCTCTCATTGGCGAAATTAGACCAAACAAACAAGCGAGTATATTAAGTGAAATCATTATGACTTTAAAATTGGGTTGGGTATTTCGTATTCAATCAATTAGAGACTCAATTCTTAATAACTTGGCACCTGAGAGTTTATGGTACTCGCCTGATGCAATGCTGCAAAACATTACTGGGCAGCCATCAATTTCATTACCGACTTATTGGACTAGTGATAATTTGCCTTTGGGCGTACAATTTGCATCAAGATATGCAGATGAAGAAACATTGATTTCTCTGGCGGCACAGTTAGAGGAAATATCTCCTTGGATTAACAAAACTCCAAATTTATAAATTTTTGTTCTTTATTTGGCTGTTGAAGCAGAAGGTAAGAGAAAAAATACTGATAATATGAATTATTGCTATAGATTTTTGCATTAATACATTTTGCACTAATAGTTCTTCATTCAATCTTGGATCACCAGAGTATATTTGATAAATTACATAGATAACGGTTGATATAAGAAAAATAATATTCACAACAGTATACTTATTGTCTGCATTACTAAGAAAAAAGGCTATTACAAAGAATAATGATGCTGGTACTAACCAACGAAATGCATTTATTGCAAAAAATACATGAGCATCTCTATATAAATCGTGTGGTGTTAGGGCTACTCCAGCAAAAAATACCATTCCAATAAAAAAAAGTACTGCTGCTATGCATGAACAAAAATAAGATACTTTATTTTCTGTAAATAATGATGGAATGAAAAAACTTGATATTCCGACCAATAAAAAACAAAAAAGCGCGGAGTTAAAAAAAAATGATGAAATGCTGTTAATATCTCCCGCAAATGTAATGTACCCACCCAGTTCGCTTAAAAAATTATGACTAAATGAATAACCAATTTGATCAGGATCATGTATGTTTCCTCCTGGAAAAAAATATGAAGCAATAATTACTGAGACAACAAAAAAAATTGATACAAATCGAATGATATAGACTGTCCAAAATTTAGTCATTTGCATTTTTTTTTCCTATTAACTTATCGAGGCCAAACGTAAAAATGATAATCGTTGTAATCATTAGAATAATCATCACCTTCTGTAACACTACATTAAATATCAAGAAATCCATTGTGTATGTTTCTAAAAAACGAACACGGTCATTTATTGCGTCAATCGGTTGAAAGTCACCAAGATAATAGGCATAAACTCCTACTGCGATAAACAGTAGTACACCCCCCGACGCATAATAGTTTGATAAAGGACTAAATAAAAAAGCAAGAACATAAAAGAGAATTGCTACAGAGTATAAATTAAATGCCATAGTTGTAGTAAATAGATGCGCATCAAAGTAAATATCACCTGGCGTTAAGGCAACTCCTACAAAAAAAACACAAGCCGGGAACATAAATAATGTTCCTAAACAAGCAAATATAAATGAGTAACGATTTACTCTAAATAAACTCGGAATAAACAAAAAAGCTATGCCTTGCAATAAGAGCATGTACATTGCAGTATTCCAAAAAAAGGATGAAAAAAAATTTAAATCTCCAGACATTGTTTTATGAAAACCAAGCTCACTAAGAAAATTTTTATGAAATGAATAACCTACTTGATCTAGTTCTATATGATTACCGCCAGGATATAGAAGCATAGCTATGATTACCGCAAAAATATAATAAGCAGATGCAATTCTTAATATATGAACACACCAGAACCTAGTCATTTAATAGTTTCTTGTATCCAAATGTAAATATCAGAATACTGATCATGGAAATAACTGTAATTATTTTTTGCCAAACAACTGATATCGTAAATCGGTTGTAATCTATGAACTCTTCAACATTTTCCAATTCAAACGGATTGAAGTCAGGTGGAGGCTC
>CACFAO010000023.1 GCA_902564295.1 uncultured Pelagibacteraceae bacterium | reverse complement strand
ATCAATGATTGTCCTGCTGTCTTCACCGCGATACTCAAGATACTGCCATGGGTATAGAATTCTATCGTCGAGAGTATTAAGGAGATTTTTTTTTTCGGGAATCGGAGTTGATTTGGGCATGTTGAAGTATAACCTATATTGAACAGCTGTTCAATAATTGAATTTTAAAAAAATACCCTATTTTTGGCTATTCATATAGGTCCGCAGGTACTTTGTTACGTCTTTCAGGGCTAAAAAATTGTCTTTTTACAACCTTACACTTTGCCCATATTTTTTTATATTCCAATTCCTCTGGGTGATATATTTCCGCAAAAATGTTTTCTTTTATCTTAATTCCATATGGACGCTTCAGAGATGCGAGCGCAACGTTTCTTTTCATAGTAGGTGACCACATTGCTGCCGTAACAATACCTATGTCTTCTTTTTTTTCATTATAGATCACAGAGCCTACTGCGGGCTTATCACCATCTATGTCAAGTCCAACTAAACATCTTTCAGAATTACCTGTCTCTTTTTCTTTCTTTAAAGCGCGTTTACCGACAAAGTAACTTTCTTTATTAAGATGAACCAGCCAACCCATTCCAATTTCATACGGTGAACGCATTCTCACTGGTCTTAAGGAATCCTCAGCTGCCATAAAATCAGTATTGGTTTGAATAAAACCAGCTTCAATCCTTGTCATCTCAAGAGCATACATACCAAAAGGTCTAATCTTTAATTCTTTTCCAGCTTCCATAATACTATCCCACATGTTTTCTGCATTAGCTGGATTAGTCCATAATTCATATCCTAAATCACCTGTGAAGCCTGTTCGCGAGATTAAAACATCATATCCATTAATATTATATTGTTTCATTGCAAATGGTTTTAATAATTCAAGGTCGTCTGCTCCATAGTTCTTTAGTGTTGAACAAGAAGTAGGTCCTTGGATTGCTAATGCAGCAGTTGTGTCTGTTGCATCCTCACAAGAAACATCAAAACCTTCAGCAGAGTCATGTAACCAATTATAAATCTTTACTGCACAGCAAAGCATGAATTTTGTATTCGAAAATTTAAATATGGTACCATCGTCCATCACTTTACCATCTTCATTACACCAAATTATGTATGCAACTGTATTGTCTTCCATCTGTGATAAATCTCTTGTTACAAGATAATCAACAAATCTGTTAGCATCGCTGCCATTGATCATGTATTTGCACATAGGCGTGAGATCCATAACTGAAGTACCATTTCTAGCGGCAGTATATTCCAACTCAGTTGTTGAGTATTCTGTAGGTACGGTAAAACCGTTCCAGTTATAATATTTATTTGTTCTTGAAGCTAAGCTTGTTCTAGAGTGAAAAGGAGTTTTTTTAAGTGCCGTAAATCTTAAATCTCTATTCATACTCAAGCATCCTCCAAAATAGCTTGAGCTGCATTTCTTCCTGGAATTCCAGTTAAGCCTCCACCCGGATGGGTACCTGCACCACACATATATAGTCCATCAAGGTGGGTTCTATATTGTGATGCCCCGGGAATTGGTCTGAGCATAAAAAGTTGATCAATTTGAATTTCTCCATGATGCCAATGTCCACCTGTGACATGAAAATTTTTTTCTATATCGTCAGGAGTAACGATTGCTTTAGTCTCTATACAGCTTTGAATATCAGGTGCATATTTCTCTATTAATTTTATAACTGCGTCTACATAGTTATCTTTAATATTATCCCAACCCTCTTGCGTACCGTAGGAAGCATATTGAACTTGAATATCTAATGCAGGATTACTCTTGTCAGAATTTTTAAATTTCATCTCTAAAATAGGTTCCATAGAAAGCTTATCAAATTTACTTGGATTGAATGCTTCTTCTATATAATCAATTGACGGCGCGATCACCATTCTACTCTCTAAATCATCTTTATCGCAATTAATAAATTCAGGTTGTTTATTGAGACTTAATGATAATTTTGCAACTTTCCCTTTTGATCGGTGATGTTTGATTCTTCTTTTCACATCAGTATCTAAATTCTCAGTTCCTAAAAGGGAAAAATAAGTAGATCTTGGATCTGCATTAGAAATAATTTTTTTTGCATAAATTTTTTCACCATTGAGAAGTTCAACCCCAATTGCTTTATCATTTTCAGTAATACATCTTTTAACCGATGAAGAAGTTTTGATTTCAACTTTATTTTTATTGCTGATATCAAGTAAAGTATCTACAAAAGCTTTACTGCCACCATCAATTTCATATATCCCCCCAAAAATTGAGTTGTCGTGTGTGGCCATGCGAAAAAGTAGATTAATCAATGAACCTGGTGACCTTGGGCCCAAGTTAGAACCAAGCACCGCGTCATGGGCGATTAGGCCTTGCAAAAGAGTATTTTCAAAATTGTCTTCTAATTCGTCTGCAATATTTAGCCCTATCATTCTTGCAAACTCATTAAATTTTTTCTTTCCAAGCATTCGAACATTCATGCCTAATTTGAATAATTTAAAGTAGTCAGAGAAAGTATTGTTCATGATCCTTGGTGGTGAAGCCATCATGAAAGAACCTAAAGCCTTTGAAAAGGAAGACATTTTATCATGAAATTCTACATATCTGTCTGCATCCTTCGAAGAGAAACCTGAAATAACTTTATGGTCAATATGTTGGTTTCCAACTAGGCGAATATGTTGACCAGACTCAGACAGTGCAATACTAGACTTTGCTTTATACTTTACTTGCAGTCCACCAAGAGAGCTTGACACACTCAGTGGTATCTGAGGAACGAAATTGGTTATACTCTCTTCAAGGAGTCCTCCACAATTCTCACGTGCCTCACAAATTAGAACCTTACGGTTTTTTTTTGCAAGAATATTAGCACATACAAGACCATTATGGCCTGCGCCAATAACAATTACGTCATAATTGTCTGACATTAATAATAATTACCAGTTTGAGGGATATTCATATCAATTAGAACCTCCCTTGCAGCATTCGCTCCTGGTGCACCCATAACTCCGCCCCCTGGATGGGTTGATGAACTGCACATATACATATTTTTAAGTGGTGTTCTGTACTGCGCATATCCAGGCACAGGTCGATTAAACATGAGTTGGTCCATTGTTAATTCGCCTTGAAAGATGTTTCCTTCTGTCAATCCTACTTCATTATCTAATTCTAATGGTGTACGAACTTCATAGTGATTAATTAAATCTTTAAAATTTGGAGAAAACTCAGCAATACAATCAACTATATGTCTTCCAAATTCCTGTTTTCTTTCTTCATTCCACCCGCCATTTGCAAGATTGAATGGAACATATTGAATAAAGACAGACATATAATGCTTTCCGGGAGCTGCCATTGTTGGATCGCTTTTAGAGGGAATACACATATCTACGTAAGGATTTCTTGACCATTCACCTCGTTTCCAATCATCGTAAGCTCCTTCCATTTCTTCAATAGTTTCTGTGAAATGCATATCACCTCCACCACCTGGATCACCTTCTGGAATACATGGAAATTCAGGAAGGCCATCTAAGGCAATATTCAGTTTTCCCGATGAACCTCTTATTTTAAAGTTTTTAACTCTTTCAACAAATTCACCAGGTAAAGAGCTTTCTTCAGTAATTTTTAAAAACGTTCTTTTAACATCTAAGTTAGATACAATTTTTTTTGCATAATATTCATCACCTTTTTTGGTAGCAACTCCAATCGCACGACCATTTTTAGTTATGACATTAACGACTTCATTATCTGGTTTTACTTCACCGCCGTGAGCATTAAGACAACCTGTCATTGCTTTTGTAATAGAGCCCATACCTCCTCTTGAGTACCCCCATGCTCCAACAGAACCGTCTACTTCTCCCATATAATGGTGGAGTAATACGTAAGCGGAGCCAGGTGAGCAAGGACCAAGAGCAGTTCCGATAATTGCACTTCCAGCTAAGTGAGCTTTTGTAATATCACTTTCAAAATATTCATCTAAATAGTCTCTGATGCTCATTGTATAAAATCGAATAGTGTCATAAATTTCTTTTTCACCAAGTCCACCTAACTCGTCTTTAGCTGCAAAATGTTTTGCAAACTCCAGGGCGCCAAATAAATCTTTTGGTTTAAATGAAGTTAAATCAGGAGGTGTCATTTTTAAGAGTGGTTTAATAATTTTACATTGTCTTAAAACATCACGACTGTACCTTTCATAGGCCTCTGCATCTTTATGGGAATGTCTTCTGATAGAATTGATCGTCATATCATGATCATGATAGTGAGCATAGTAGTCCCCATTTCTCATCATTGTTGCGCTACCTTCGTAAGGAATAATTTGTAAACCATATTTGTATAGTTCAAGATCACGCATGATCTCAGGTCTAAGTAAGCTGCAAACATATGAACAGTTAGAATATTTCCATCCTGGATAGAGCTCGCGACTAACAGCGGCTCCTCCAATCCACTCATTTTTTTCTAGAACAACAACATCTAGCCCTGCCTTCGCCATATAACTAGCAGCGGTCAAACCATTATGACCCGCACCAATTACGATTACATCATGTGTATTTTTTGCCATAAAATAAAGAATATTTAAGATTCATGATAATAAAAATTGAATGATTATTCAATACAAAACTATCTTTAATAGTTATCTTTGTGTATTGTTTATTCGATATGATGAAGGCTTTAGTTAATAAAAAAACTACAGAACAGGCCAGTGAAACTGAGATTTCTGTTAATCATCAAAAGTTGATTGATGCTACGATAGAAACAATTGCAAAAAGAGGTCTGGCGGATACCACGATTGCTCACGTAGCAAAAAGAGCTAAAGTTTCTCAAGGTTACGCAAATTTTAGATTTAAATCGAAGGATAATTTATTAATAAGTTCGCTGCAGTATTTATCTGATGAATATAAAAAATCGTGGCAAAAAATATTTGAGGAAAAGAACATAGATCCAATTGATAGAATAATACGTATAGTTCAAAATGATTTCAGCTCAAAAATTGCCAACAGAAATAAAATTTCAGTATGGATTGCATTTTATAGTGAGGTGAAGTTTAGACCCTCTTATTTGACTATTTGTCAAAGACAAGATGAAATTTACTCTCAACAAATGGAAAAGTTAGTTAGTGAAATTAATAATATTACCAGTCAAAAAGAATTTACACCAAAAGAAGTAAGTGAAACCTATCACTCTATGGTCGATGGATTATGGCAAAGAATTTTGTTTGATCCAAAAATTTATACCAATGAATTTTGTAAAAATTTAGTTCTTAAATATTTCAGAAGTATCTATGTTAATGAAGATAGGTTTGCATGAATACTACAGTTCAGAATCTTTTAGGTTCAAATTACAAAACATATATTGTCCTATTTCTCTGCGCGTTAATTATTGGCATTAAACTTGGTACATTAATTCCTTTACTTGCACTTATTCTAGAAGCACGAGGATATAGCAACACTGAAATTGGCCTCAATGTCGTAGCACAACCTCTTGCTGTAATATTATTTGTAAGAATAACACCTATAATTATTCATAAGATAGGTTTAGCTAAATCAATTATCATTGCTCAAATATTTACAATAATTCTCTATTTTACTTTTCCAATTTTTGATAGTTTGACAGCTTGGTTTGTTATCAGATTCATAATTGGTTTTGCTGGAGCTCTTGCTTGGAACGCATTTGACACATGGATGCTGTCGATGGCTGATGACACAAATCGCGGTAAAATAGTAACAATTTATAACACGGTATTTGTAATCGGTTTTGCAAGTGGCCCGATTGTATTATCCTTAACAGGAATTGATGGCTGGTTGCCTTTTATTGTTATTTCTTCTCTTTCTTTTATAGCTATTTTACCACTTATTATGCTTGAGATTGAAGACCCGAAATTGCCTGATAAAAAATCTCTTCCAGTATTGGCAGCAATCATTGCAGCTCCAACAATTTTTGGAGCGGCGATTTTATGCGGATTAGATGATGTAATGTTTGTATCTTTCTTTCCTATTTTCATGATTAAGAACCAATTTGCTCAAGAGATTGCATTGCAATATGTAACTATTACTCTTGTTGGCGGTGTGGTGTGCCAACCCTTGATTGGCGTATTGCTAGACAAATTGAATAAAAGACTGCTATTAAATATAGCAGTTTTAATTACTTTCTTTTGTCCAATTCTATTTGCTATCTATCTAGATAATTTTTATGTAATGGCAGCGAGCTGTTTTATATGGGGAGGCGCTGCAAGTGGACTTTTTGCAATTTCACTCACAATGCTTGGTGAGAGATATAGTGCGTCTCAAGTTGCAGGTGCTACAGCAATTCTTGTGATGGTCTTTGAGGTTGGCTCGCTTATTGGTCCTTTAATTGGAGGAAGAGTCATGGATGCGGTTGGGCCAATGGGCTTTATCTATACAGTTACATCTTTTACTTTTATTTTCTTAGTGATATCAATATACCGAACGATTTGGAGATAAAGTTTATGTCAGACGATTTACAAATAAAAATTGCTCAGCCAGATGATTTTGAAAAAATTGGTGAGGTCTTTGATTTATATCGGCAGTTTTATAAAAAAGAGTCAAATGTAGAAGCCTGTAAAAGCTATATTAAGGAACGCCTTAGTAATAATGAGGCGCAAATACTTTATATTGAAAATGAAAAAGAATGTATGGGCATGACCCAATTGTATACAACTTTTGACTCA
>CACFAO010000022.1 GCA_902564295.1 uncultured Pelagibacteraceae bacterium | reverse complement strand
TATCATACCTAACCGTTCTTCTTGTTCCATCATCGCGATGCTGTGTTTCAATTGTTATCGCTTGAGCTGGACATACAGCTTCACACAATTTACACCCTATACACCTTTCCTCACCACTCGGATATCTTCTCAAGGCATGCTCACCTCTGAATCGAGGGCTTAATTTACCTTTTTCAAAAGGATAATTGATTGTTGCTTTTTTTCTAAAAAAATATTTTTGAGCTAAATAGAAAGCTTTTAAAAAATCTATAAGAAGGAACGATTTAAAAAAATTAATTATTTTCATTACATTCCTGGGGCTAGATTAAAAAAGAACAATATCGAAGATGTTGCTACAACTGCAAAAAGTGATAAAGGCAAGAAAACTTTCCAGCCAAGTCGCATTAATTGGTCATATCGATACCTTGGAACAAATGCTTTAACCATAGCAAATAAGTAAAAAACAAAAGTTACTTTCAATAAGAACCAAACAAATCCAGGAACAGCATTTAGTGGATAAATATCAATTGGCGGCAACCACCCCCCAAGGAATAGGATAGTGGTCATTGCGCACATTAATAAAATATTTATGTATTCTCCAAACATAAACAAAACGAATGGCATTCCTGAATACTCTGTTTGATATCCAGCTACTAACTCAGACTCTGCTTCAGGAAGATCAAATGGAGGTCTGTTCGTTTCAGCTAGTGCGGATATAAAAAAAACAATAAACATTGGAAATAAAGGTATGAAAAACCACATTGTCTTTTGAGCCATTACTATTTCAGTCAAGTTGAGTGAGCCAACACATAGCAAGACAGTTATTATTACAAAACCTATGGAAACTTCGTAAGAAACCATTTGAGCAGCTGATCTTAGAGCGCCAAAAAAAGGATACTTACTGTTTGAAGACCATCCAGCCATCAGAATTCCATAAACACCAAGAGAGCTAATTGCAAAAATGTATAAGATTCCTACATTTATATTAGCCAATACTACACCCGCCTGAACTGGTACAACTGCCCAGGCTGTAATTGATAGAGCAAGAGTAATAATGGGAGCAATTAGGAAAACTGTTTTGTCAGAGCCGTCGGGTAAAATAATTTCTTTAAAAATAAATTTTAATCCATCAGCAGGAACTTGGAACAAACCATACGGGCCAACCACATTTGGGCCTCTCCTTTTTTGAACTGCTGCCCATATTTTTCTATCTGCATATAACGCCATTACAACACCTAGAAGTAAGGGAACAAAAATAAGTAGGCAATAAAGAAAAATGGTCATTACTTCGATAAAGTACGTTTGAGCTAAGCTAATCATTATGAGGCCTTTTCCGTTACCGATGACCTTACTTCACTTCTAGCTCGACTGCATTCGGCCATCGTACTAGAATGTCTTGTAATTGAGTCGTTTATATAAAAATCTTCAATACTGAAACTTAAGTTTTTAATTTTAAAGTTAATTTCTTTTGGTTGAGCATAGTATGCCTCTTGATTGTCGTTTAAAACGACAATTCCATCAGGTGAAAAATTTGCGTCATCTGCTAATCCAATTAAATTATTTTTATTTCTTTTAGTATAAGCCCATTTCTTTTGATTATAAGTAAGATCATTCCAAGCTTTTCCTATACTGTTTGCGTATTGATCCTCATAGGGCAACACGACGTTATTCTTCTTCTTAATATCATTAACAACTTTAAAGCCATAATGCTCAGTAAACTCTGACCATGTCTCAGGATAATTATATTTTCTCAGATACTCTCTCTGGCGATCATTTAGATCAGTCCAAGCTGTATTAAATATTTTTTTTGCCGAATTTTCTTCAAAGCTCTTGATGTTACCATTGATTGTATCATTCTTTTTTTCTTGGCTTGATCTTGTATCCTTATTAATGATTTCTACTTCTTCATTAGCTTTATTATCAATAATTTTAACGAGTCCATTATTTTGATCATTAAAGTCTTCTTTAAGATGAGGAAACTTGGCAAACATCTCATCTCTTACATCATACAATTCTAAAAACGACCACTTTAGTTCAAGGACTTCACTGAATTGATTAATAATTTTCCAATCTTCTCTAGCTTCACCTGGAGGAAAACTTGCTTTATTTGCGTATTGAACTCTCCCTTCAGTGTTTATAAAAATTGCATCTTTTTCAGTATATGCTGCTGCAGGCAATATAAAATCAGCGGCGTTTGCACCTCTATCTCCATGTGTGCCCATATAAACTATTTTACAATTAGAAAAATTTTCATAACTGATTTCATCAGCACCAAATGAAAACACTAATTTGAATTTACCTTTTTCTGCATCGGCAACCAAATCATCGACTGATTTATTTTTTTGTATAAGACCCATCTCAAGAATACCTGCTCTTGCAGCGGCAAGCTGTAATACATTAAATCCATTCCAATCTTCCTGAATGAGATTGAATTTATCTGTAAATGTTTCAAGTAGAGAGTAAATCTGCAATGAGTCATCACGGTTTAACACGGACTGGCCAATAATAATCATTGGCTTTGAGGCATTTGTTAACTTTTTATAAAATGAATTTTTTTCATTTAAAAGATCTATAAGGATATTTATATCATCGCCCAAGTGATTGTATTTATATGTAAGATCCACATTTTTTCCAATCAGTGCAACTGGAATATTTGATGAAATAACTCTTTTCCTTATTCTTGAATTAATAATTGCAGCTTCTTCGCGCGTGTTCGTTCCAATCATTAAAATGCAATCTGTTTCATCAATGCCTTTAATTTTAGAATTAAATAAGAACTGAGATCTATGGTTGAATGGAACTTTACATCCTTCCTGTCTTCCATCAACTGCCTTAATGCTTAGATCTTCCGATAATTTTTTTATTAAGTAGCTTGTTTCTAAATCAATAAAATCACCTACTAAAAACGCAATTTCATCAGGATCTGTGTCCATAACAAGTTTTTTTAATTGAGAAAAAGTTTCTTCCCATGAAACTTGCTCTAATTTGTTATTCTTTTTTATGTAAGGTGTGTCTAGACGTTGATTTAAAAGTCCATCGCATGCATACCTTGTTTTATCTGATATCCACTCTTCATTAATATCTTCATTAAGCACGGGTAATACTCTTTTTACTTTCCACCCGTAAGTATCAACTCTAATATTCGACCCTACCGCATCCATAACATCAATCGTTTCTGTCTTCTTTAATTCCCAGGGTCTGGCTTCAAATTGATATGGTTTCGATGTAAGTGCACCTACCGGACATAAATCAACGATATTAGCCGATAGCTCGGAGTCTAATGTCTTTTCTAAATAAGTTGTTATTTCCATATTTTCGCCGCGATTTACTGCTCCTAATTGATTTACTCCCGCTACTTCATCTGCAAATCGGATACACCTTGTGCAGTGAATGCATCGAGTCATATATGTTTTAATCAATGGGCCCATATGCTTTTCTTCAACTGCCCTTTTATTCTCTTCGAACCTTGAATTTTCAGGACCAAAAGCAATAGTTTGATCTTGTAGATCGCACTCACCGCCTTGATCACAAACTGGGCAATCTAGTGGGTGATTAATTAGCAAAAACTCCATTACACCTTCTCTCGCTTTTTTTACAGACTGAGTATTTGTGTGAATTGACATGCCTTCGTTAATTGGCATCGCGCACGATGCTACTGGTTTAGGTGAACCTTCCACATCAACAAGGCACATTCTACAATTACCTGCAATTGAAAGACGATCATGGTAGCAAAATCTTGGTATTTCAATTCCTACCTCTTCACATGCCTGCAGTATCGTCATGCCATCAGATACTTCAATCTCGGACCCATTTATTTTTACTTTTGCCATTATGCAGCCTTAGTCTTTTTAAGTTGCTCTTCTATTTCATCTCTAAAATGCCTAAACAAACCTTGAATTGGCCATGCCGCCGCGTCACCAAGCGCGCAAATTGTATGGCCTTCGATTTGCTTTGTTACATCAAGTAACTTATCAATATCATTTGAACTCGCATGACCGTTTCCAATCTTCTCCATCATTCTCCACATCCACCCTGTTCCTTCTCTACAAGGCGTGCATTGACCGCAACTTTCGTGTTTATAAAAGTGAGATAGCTTAGAGATAGCTTTGACGAGGTCAGTGCTTTTATCCATTACGATTACAGCGGCTGTGCCTAACCCACTTTTGACTGCAGACAGTGAATCGAAATCCATCAGGACAGTATCGCAAGTTGATTTTGGTATAAGTGGAACAGATGAGCCTCCAGGAATTACAGCTTTAAGATTATCCCATCCACCAGTTACTCCTCCAGCATGCTTTTCTACAAGTTCCCTTAGAGGAATGCTCATTTCTTCCTCTATATTGCAAGGATTATTAACATGACCAGAAATACAAAAAACTTTTGTCCCTGTATTTTTTGGTCGACCAAAAGATGAAAACCATTCTCCACCTCTTCTTAAAATCGTTGGAACAACAGCTATGGTTTCAACATTATTTACAGTAGTTGGCGACCCGTATAGACCTTTATTAGCTGGAAAAGGAGGTTTGAGTCTTGGTTGGCCCTTTTTTCCCTCCAAGCTTTCAAGTAGAGCTGTCTCCTCTCCACATATGTATGCTCCTGCGCCTCGATGTAAAAATATATCGAAATCCCAGCCCGACTTAGCAGCATTTTTCCCAATTAATCCAGCGTCGTATGCCTCGTTAATCGCTTTTTGAAGAACAACAGATTCATTAAAATATTCACCGCGAATATAAATGTAACAAGTATGAGCATTCATAGCAAAAGATGCTAACAAACATCCTTCAATAAGCTTATGAGGCTCATTTCGTATCATATCTCTATCTTTGCAGGTACCTGGTTCAGACTCATCTGCATTAACAACAAGGTAATTAGTAAGCTTTGAATCTTTAGGCATAAATGACCATTTTAATCCGGTAGGGAAACCTGCACCTCCTCTTCCCCTTAACTCAGATTTTTTCATCTCATCAATTATCCATTCTCTTCCTTTTTTAATAAGTTCTTTTGTATTATCCCAATCACCTCTTGCCTGTGCATTTTTTAAATGAAAAGGCTCATCGCCAAATAAATTAGTAAATATTTTATCTTTTTCTTTTAACATTAAGACACTGCCTTTGAACTTTTACGGCCACTTTGTGAACCTATACTCAGTGGCGAGCCATCTATAAGAGATTGCAAAACGTTTTTCGTTGTATCGTAAGTCAAATCTTCATAATAATCGTCATTGATTTGAACAAGAGGAGCATTCACACAAGCACCAAGACACTCAACTTGCATCCATGAAAATAAACCATCGCTTGAGACTGTATTTGGTTCTGGTGAAATAACTTCTTTGCACGCTTTTATAACTTGATCTGAACCTCTTAACCAACAAGGTGTTGTTCCACAAACTTGTACTAAATATTTTCCATTATATTTTGTGTAATACATTGAATAAAAAGAAACTACTTCCCAAGCCTTAATAAAAGGCATTTCTAAGTAATCCGCTACATACTCAACTATATCCCTGCTCAACCAGTTTTCATTTTGTCTTTGCGCTAAATCAAGCAAAGGCATGATTGCACTTTGCCTTCTATCAGTTGGATATTTAAGAAGAATTTCTTTTGCCTTAATTTCATTTTCCTTATTAAACACAAAGGCGTTTTTTTGATTGCTCATCTATCAACCTCACCGAAAACTATTGCAATTGATCCAAGAATTGCAGGGACATCTGCTAGAAGATGGCCTTTTGAGAGCAAATCAAATGCCTGCAAGTGAGCAAATCCAGGGGCTCTAATTTTACACCTATAAGGTCTGCTGGTTCCATCAGAAATTAAATATACCCCAAATTCACCTTTAGGAGCCTCAACGGCAGAATAGATTTCTCCTTCAGGTACATGAAAGCCTTCAGTAAAAAATTTAAAATGGTGGATTATGGCTTCCATTGATTGTTTCATATCTTCCCTTTTGGGCGCTGCAATTTTGGAATCTCTATTGATCACTTCTCCTTTGGGCATCTGGTCAAGACATTGAAGCATGATTTTCGTACTTTCTCTCATTTCTTCAATCTGACATAGATAACGGTCATAACAATCACCGTTTTGACCAACTGGAACTTTGAATTCAAGTTTGTCGTAACAATCATACGGTTGGGACTTTCTTAAATCCCATGGTACACCGCATGCTCTTAATATGAATCCGCTAAAACCACGATCAACAGCATCTTCCTTTGATACTTTACCAATATTTACATTTCGTTGTTTAAATATTCTATTTTCAGTCAACATGCTTTCTATATCATCAATTGCTTTTGGGAAATTATTACAAAAATTAAATATCTTATCAGTTAACCCGTCTGGAAGATCTTGATGAACACCACCTGCTCGAAAATAGGCTGCATGAAATCTAGATCCAGATACTTCCTCGTAAAAATCTAACAGCTTTTCTCTTTCATCAAAACCCCATGTGATTGGTGTCATAGCTCCCACATCCATTGCTGTTGTGGTAACATTTAGTAGGTGGCTTAAGAGACGCCCAATTTCAGCAAATAAAACCCTAATATATTGTCCTCTCAAAGGCACTTCTACATTTAGCAATTTTTCTATTGCTAATGCAAAAGCATGCTCCTGGTTCATGGGTGCAACATAATCCAGTCTGTCAAAATATGGTATTGCTTGAAGATAAGTTTTATGTTCGATAAGTTTTTCAGTGCCCCTATGTAAAAGCCCGATGTGCGGGTCAGCCCTTTCTACAATTTCTCCATCTAGATCAAGAATGAGTCTCAAAACGCCATGTGCTGCGGGGTGTACTGGTCCAAAATTAACAGTTACAGTTTTATTACTACTCACTTTCTTTTGCTTCCTTATCTAAATACTTTGTTCCTTCCCAGGGACTTTGAATGTCAAAATTTCTAAAATCTTGCTGCAGCTTAACAGGCTCGTGAACTATTTTTTTATCAATTTCGTCATATCTGATTTCGACATTACCTGTTAATGGAAAATCTTTACGTAGAGGATATCCCTCAAAACCGTAATCAGTTAAAATTCTTCTTAAATCAGGATGATCCGTGAAAGTTATTCCATACATGTCAAATGCTTCTCTCTCAAACCAATTAGCTGCAGGAAAGATTGATGTTATGCTGGGCAAGGACTCCACTTCACTTATCTGAGTTTTTATTCTTAACCGTAAATTGAACCTAAAACTCAAAAAATGATAAATAACTTCAAATCTTTTTTCATTTTCTGGAAAATCCACTCCAGCAATATCTGTAATTTGCTTAAATTCACAGCTTGGATCATTCTTAACAAAATCAATAACCAGTATTAAATTCGCTGGATCAACCGATAGTTGTAACTGTCCTAAATTTACATCTATATCATTCAATTTACAGTTTTTTTCAATGGCAGCTTTTGCCATTTCAATTTGCTCGCTCATTATCTTTTGATGTTGCCTTCTCTTCTTATTTTTTTCTGTAACTGCAATAATCCATAAAGCAAGCCTTCTGCTGTAGGTGGACACCCTGGCACGTAAACATCGACAGGTATTATTCGATCACAACCTCTAACAACAGAATATGAGTAGTGATAATATCCTCCACCATTCGCACAACTTCCCATGGAAATAACATATCGAGGTTCTGGCATCTGATCGTAAGCTTTTCTTAATGCCGCTGCCATTTTATTTGTCAACGTACCTGCCACTATAAGAACGTCTGCATGTCTTGGTGATGCTCTTGGAGCTGCGCCAAAACGCTCAACGTCGTAGCGCGGTGTTCCTACATGCATCATTTCGACAGCACAACAAGCTAATCCAAATGTCATCCAATGCAGAGAGCCTGTTCGAGCCCAGTTAATAAGGTTATTGATACTGGTGACAACAAACCCCTTATCAGCATACAACTTCTTTAGTCTTTCTAGTTCTGGACTTGTCTCTTCAATGTTTGTATTTATTGCCACTCCAATGCTCCTTTTTTCCACTCGTATATGAAACCAATTGTTAATATAGCTAGGAAAACCATCATTGAAACAAAGCCAAATAAGCCCAAGGTTCCAAATGTAACAGCCCAAGGAAATAGAAACGCGACTTCTAGGTCAAAAATAATAAAGAGTAATGTGACTAAATAGAAACGAACATCAAACTTCATTCTAGAGTCTCCAAACTGCTCAAATCCGCACTCATAGGCAGAATTCTTTTCAGGATCAGGGTTATTTACTGCAACTAAGAAATTTGCCAAAACAAATAGACAGCTAATCGCTAACGCGACAAACATAAAAATTAGTATTGGCAAATAATCAGCTATCGCTATGTCCATATTTTAGAATCGTATTAGTATCACCGA
>CACFAO010000021.1 GCA_902564295.1 uncultured Pelagibacteraceae bacterium | reverse complement strand
GTTGGTCAAGTTCTTTCAATTGGAGATGGTATCGCAAGAATTTACGGACTTGATAATGTTCAGGCCGGTGAAATGGTAATGTTTGATGATGGTACAAGGGGAATGGCTCTTAACCTGGAGGATGATAATGTAGGTGTTGTTCTATTTGGAAGTGATGCAAATATTAAAGAAGGTGATACGGTTAAGAGGACAAATTCTATTGTTGATGTTCCAGTAGGTAAAGAGTTGCTTGGAAGAGTTGTAGATGCTCTTGGAAATCCTATAGATGGAAAAGGAAACATTGAGTCACAGAATAGAAGTCGTATTGAAGTTAAAGCGCCAGGTATAATACCAAGAAAATCAGTATCCGAACCAATGCAAACAGGTCTTAAAGCGATCGACAGCTTAATTCCAATTGGCAGAGGACAACGTGAATTAATTATCGGTGACAGACAAACTGGGAAAACAGCAATTGCTATTGATACTATTATAAATCAAAAATCTATTAATGAGTCTGGCGATGAATCTAAGAAACTTTATTGTATTTATGTCGGTATAGGTCAAAAAAGATCTTCGATTGCTCAAACAGTGAAAGCCTTAGAAGACGCTGGTGCTATGGAATATACTACAGTTGTTGCAGCAACAGCAAGTGACGCTGCTCCACTACAATTTCTTGCTCCTTATACTGGTTGTTCAATGGGTGAATATTTCCGTGATAATGGAATGCATGCTCTGATAATTTATGACGATTTATCAAAACAAGCAGTAGCTTATAGACAAATGTCTTTACTTCTTAGAAGACCTCCAGGACGTGAAGCGTTTCCAGGAGACGTATTTTATCTTCACAGTAGATTGCTTGAGAGAGCAGCCAAGATGAATGATGAAAATGGAGGTGGTTCATTAACAGCTTTGCCTGTAATTGAAACACAAGCAAATGATGTTAGTGCATTTATTCCAACAAATGTGATTTCAATCACTGATGGTCAAATTTTTCTAGAAACTGAATTGTTTAACCAGGGTATCAGACCTGCGGTTAATGTAGGTTTAAGTGTGTCCCGAGTTGGATCTGCAGCGCAAACCAAGGCAATGAAGAAGGTAGCAGGCTCGATAAAACTTGAACTGGCCCAGTATCGTGAAATGGCAGCATTTGCCCAATTTGGTTCAGACCTAGATGCCTCAACACAAAAGCTATTAAATAGAGGTTCAAAACTTACAGAACTATTAAAGCAAAACCAGTATTCACCGATGACAATTGCAGAGCAAGTCGTTTCAATTTTTACTGGTGTGAATGGCTATTTAGATGATCTGGAGTTGAATCAGATAAGGGATTTTGAAAAAGACCTATTTGAACTAATAAAATCATCTTTTTCAGATATTATTGAGTCTATCAATTCGTCTGGAGACTTAAATGATGATACTTCCAGTAAATTAACATCAATAATAGAAGAGTTTAAAAAAAATAGGTAAATGCCAAGTTTAGACGATTTAAAAAAACGAATTGGTAGCGTTAAGTCTACTCAGAAAATAACGAAAGCTATGAAAATGGTTGCGGCTGCGAAACTTCGGCGTGCCCAAGAGTCTGCTGAGTCAAGTCGTCCTTATTCTGAGACCATGGAAGATCTTATATCATCTATATCATCAGGGTACTCTCCAACTTCAAGTGAGAGAAATTTATTAACTGGAGATAATAAAGATTCAATTCATATGCTGATCCTCTTTACATCTGAGAGAGGACTGTGTGGTGGATTTAATTCAATTGTGACTAAATCACTTCGAGATAAAATAGTAAGTCTTGAGGAGTCAGGTAAACAAGTTAAGATTATTTGTGTCGGTAAGAAGGGATATGACATTATTAAAAGACAGTATGAAGATAAAATTGTCGAAGTTGTTGATATGAGATCTGTAAAGTCTGCTTCCTATCAGGATGCAAAAAATATAGCTGACAAAATAATAAAAATGTATTTTGACGAAGAATTTGATAAATGTTCTATCTTTTATAATAAGTTTAAATCAGTGATATCACAAATTCCAACTGAACAGCAGATTGTTCCTATTGATATTCCTGAAAATGAGTCGGATACAACAAAAAATGACAATACTTTTTTTGAATTTGAGCCTAGTGAGAGTGAAATACTCGATGAACTACTCCCCCTGAACTTTACAATACAAATATTCAAAGCTTTACTTGAAAGCGCGGCTAGCGAACAAGGTGCTAGAATGAGCGCTATGGATAATGCATCAAGAAATGCATCTGACATGATTGATAATTTAACACTATTTTATAACCGTTCCAGACAAGCTGTGATTACTAAAGAGCTTATTGAGATAATTTCTGGAGCAGAAGCAGTTTAATTAAGGAGTAACTATGACAACAAATAATAAAGGTACAATATCACAAGTTATCGGAGCTGTAGTTGATGTACGCTTTGAAGAAAACTTGCCGCCAATTCTTGCGGCATTAGAATGTAAAGTTGGTGATAAAACTGTGATCCTTGAGGTCGCACAGCATTTAGGTGAGTCCACAGTTAGAACTATTGCTATGGAGTCGACTGATGGAATGACCAGAGGCGACGATGTTGTTGACACCGGTAATCAGATAAAGGTTCCAGTAGGCCCTGAGACTTTGGGTAGAATTATGAATGTTGTTGGCGAGCCTGTTGATGAAAGGGGTGAAATTAAATCTACAGATAAATGGTCAATTCATAGAGATGCCCCTGACTTTGTTGATCAAGCTACGGAAACAGAAATTCTTGTCACAGGTATTAAAGTTGTAGATTTACTAGCACCTTATTCTAGGGGAGGAAAAATTGGTCTCTTTGGAGGGGCAGGGGTTGGTAAAACAGTTATTATCATGGAACTAATAAATAACATTGCAAAAGCTCATGGCGGTTATTCAGTATTTTCTGGTGTTGGAGAAAGAACTAGAGAAGGTAATGACCTTTATCACGAAATGATTGAGTCTGGCGTTATTGATTTAGAAGGTAAAGAGTCAAAATGTGCATTAGTTTATGGACAAATGAACGAACCTCCGGGAGCAAGAGCTCGTGTAGCTTTAACAGGCTTGACAGTTGCTGAGTATTTTAGAGACATGGAAGGCCAAGATGTTTTATTTTTTGTAGATAATATTTTTAGATTTACTCAAGCTGGTTCAGAAGTATCAGCCCTGCTTGGTAGAATTCCATCTGCCGTAGGTTATCAACCTACTCTTGCAACTGATATGGGATCACTTCAGGAAAGAATTACATCTACAAATAAAGGTTCAATTACATCTGTGCAGGCAATATATGTTCCTGCTGATGATTTAACCGATCCTGCTCCTGCAACCTCGTTTGCACACCTTGATGCAACAACTGTGCTTTCAAGACAGATTGCAGAGCTTGGTATCTATCCAGCCGTTGATCCGTTAGATAGTACTTCGAGAATATTAGACCCTCGCGTTGTTGGAGATGAACATTATCGAGTAGCAAGAAATGTGCAAGCTGTACTACAGACTTATAAGTCTCTACAAGACATCATTGCAATTTTAGGCATGGATGAGTTATCTGAAGAAGATAAATTAACAGTGGCCAGAGCACGTAAGATTCAAAGATTTATGTCCCAACCGTTCTTTGTTGCCGAAGTCTTTACGGGAACTCCTGGAAAATATGTTGAATTAGAGGATACGATCAAAGGATTCGATGCGATCTGTAAGGGCGAATATGATCATCTACCTGAGGCAGCTTTTTATATGGTTGGTACAATAGAAGAGGCTATTCAAAAAGCAGAAAAAATGGCCGAAGAAGCCGCTGCGTAACTTAAATGTCTGATCAATTTAACTATAAATTAGTAACGCCTGAAAAAATATACCTTGAGGGAGATGCTCAAATGGTCGTCTTGCCTGGTGCGGAAGGTGATCTTGGAGTACTTCCAAATCACTCAAATATTATTACCTCTCTTAGGCCAGGAGTCATAAAAGTAACTAATTCAGATCAAACACAGTCATTATTTGTTGAAGAGGGCTTTATTAAATTCTCTAACAACGAGCTACTTGTTATAGCCGTAGGTTTGGATGAAGAAGCTGCTCTGAATAATGATTTTATTAATGATAAAATTGAGAATTATTCTTCAGCTCTTGATGCCACTGACGAAGCTCAAAAAATGAAAATTCAGAAAAAAATTGATAGTTTAAAACTTCTTTTAAATTAGCCATCAATATTATTAATCTCTCTAAATATGCTTGTATAGAGTCTTCTTTTAAAGGGAACGATTTTTTTAAGTATATCGTCTTGTGTGGACCATTCCCATTTCTTAAATTCCGGTTTTTTTGTTTTAATATTTATATCTTCATCTTTTCCAGTAAAACTTATTATAAACCATTTTTGTTTTTGACCAATAAATCTACCTTTCCAAAGTTTTTTTCTTAAATAGGAAGGAAGTTTATAAAAATACCAAGTTTTACATTCATATATAATTTTATAATTTTTTTTAATTCCAGTTTCCTCTTTCATTTCTCGTATAACAGCTTTTGCAGGGCTTTCTCCTTTATCAATTCCACCTTGTGGCATCTGCCAAGCTGATTTATCTTTATCAAATCTCTGTCCAATAAAAATTTGCTTCTTAGAGTTGAGAATGATCATTCCAACTCCTCTTCTATATCTTGGTTTTTGATCCATTCCGTTCTGTTGCTGAAAATATTATTTTTATTCAACTATCTTTTCTTTATCAAAAAGATCAAGAGCATAATTTAATTGATTATCGGTTTCTTCGTCCTCATCATAAATATATTCAACTTTAATATCTGGAGTTATTCCAACTCTATGAATAGAGTCACCGGAGGGTGTATAATAGAGCGCTGTTGTCATTCTGATGGCACTAGAGTCTTTTAATGGAAAGATCGTTTGAACTGACCCCTTTCCGTATGATTGTTCTCCAAGAATAATTGCGCGTTTATGATCTTGAAGCGCACCCGCAACAATTTCGGATGCTGATGCAGATCCCTGATTTATAAGAACAATAATTGGCTTATCGTTAGCAATGTCCCCACCTGACGCTGTAAATCTTGATATATCATTTTTATCTCTTCCCTTTATTGATACAATTTCACCAGATTTTAGGAAGTTATTTGTAACTTTTGCCGATTGATCCAATAAACCACCAGGATTATTCCTTAAATCAATTATGTAGCCTTCAATATTATTTTTTCCGATACTGTTTGATAATTCTTTTACAGCATTTCTTATGCCTTTATCGGCTTGTTCGCTGAATGATATTAATCTTATGTATCCAATGTTACCCTCAGCCTTAAATTTAACTGCTTGCACAGTTATAACCGCCCTTTTTAATGTCACATCTATGGGGTCTTCTTCCCCGATTCTAACCACTTTTATTGTTAGTGATTTACCTACAGGCCCTCGTAAAAGTTCAACAGCTTCACTTAGCGTTAATCCAAGTACGTCAATTTCATCAATGTGTGTAATATAATCACCAGGACGCATTCCTGCTCTCGCAGCCGGAGTGTCATCAATTGGGGAAATTACTTTTACATAACCGTTTTCCATAGTTACCTCAATTCCAAGTCCCCCAAATTCACCTTTAGTTTCTTCTTGCATATCAGTATAAATTTCTGAGTCCATATAGCTTGAAAATGGATCCAATGATTGAAGCATACCGTTAATTGCGTATTCAATTACCTTCTCGTCATCTATATCCTCGACATAATTACTTTTTATAATGTCAAAAACATCCCCAAAAACATCCAATTTTTTATAAAGATCTTGGTTATTTGCTGAGATATAATTAAAGCTAAAAAGTGATATAACAAACGATAGCGTAATAAACAAAATTTTCATTTTTAAACTCTATGATATGGATGATTAGATATAATAGTAGCAGATCTATATATTTGTTCTAATAAAATTATTAGAGCAAACGAGTGCGTTAATGTCATTTTACTTAAGGAAATAACCTTATTACTTTTTTCTAGTATACCTTTCTGAATACCATCAGTACTGCCAATAATAAATTTCAGGTTTTTGAAATTATTATTAAATAAGAATACTTTTAAGTCTTCAGTTGAAAAATGCTCACCTTTCTCGTCAAGGCTTACAAAACACTCATTGGCCTTTCTTTTAACAATTCTATTTTCAATTCCTTTATTATTAATTTTTACTGTTTTTATATCAGTTATAATATTTCTAAACTGTGAAATACGTTTTATATAAATATCATGAAGTTGTTCTTCATGATCAAATTTAAATTTATCAAAATGTAGAATTTCAATTTTCATTCAAGGATCAATTATTCAATTTCTGCGGACCACATATTTTCTAAGTTATAAAATTTTCTAATTTCATCTTTGAATAAATGTATAATAACGTCACCACTATCAATTACTATCCAGCCACTGTCTTGATTTCCTTCAATTGATGGCAGTGCAATATTTAGACTTTTAAGCATTTTATGAACTGATTGGGAAATCGCGTTTATATGTCTATTTGATGTTCCGGTTGCAAATACTAAGTGGTCAGCTAGTGAGGTTTTTTTAGATATATCAATTGAGACTATATCCAGAGCCTTATTATCCTCTAAATCACTTAATATTTTTTTTAGTATTTTCGTCATTTATTATTTCTAATGGCAGTTGATGACTCACTCACATTGAAGTCACGAATAAATATCCAAGCAGGTAATTTGGTAAATATCAACTTTGCATCAGATAATTTTATTTGGTTGTTTTTAAATTTTTCCGCAACTATGGAAGTAAGTGGATTATATAATTTTTCATTGCGATTAAATACAGCAATAGGTATTTGATTAAAAATATCTAAATAATTTTTCCATTTATCCATTTCTTCAAAAGAGTCACTGCCCATTAAAAATATGAAATCATCCTCGGTAAAGTTAGATTTGATATGCTTCAAATTATCAATTAAATAATTTGAGTTAGTAATATCCTCAAAAAATTTCAGTTTAATATTGTTATTGCTTATTAGTTTTTTTGCTTGATTATTTCTGTCTTCGAATGACATATAATCATCCTTTTTCTTTAATGGATTTTGCCTTGTGATCATCCACCAGACTTCATCAAGATCAAAAATTTGAATTGCCTTATCTGATAATTTTAAATGTCCTAAATGTGCTGGATTAAATGAACTTCCTAAAATGCCAATTTTCATTTACGGTCTAACCTGTCCATTTCCTCTCACTATATATTTATAAGTTGTCAGCCCTTCTAATCCAACTGGCCCTCTGGCGTGCAATTTACCGGTAGCAATTCCTATTTCAGCACCTAAACCAAATTCGCCTCCATCTGCAAATTGGGTTGAGGTGTTATGCATAACAATTGCACTACCTACGGTATTTAAAAACTTTTCAACTTTCTCTTTATCTTCAGAAATAATACTCTCTGTATGACCTGATCCATATGTAGCAATATGTTCTATTGCCTCATCTACCCCTTTAACAGTCTTTATAGATATTATTGCATCTAAATATTCTGTACCCCAATCTTCTTCGGATGCTTCTAGAACTTTATTTGATATTTTCATACATACATTATCCCCTCTTACTTCACAGCCCCCATCAATTAAATCATTAATAATTTTTGGTAAATGAGTATCGACACAGTTTTCATCAATTAATATAGTTTCAGCTGCACCACAAATTCCAGTTCTTCTCAATTTTGCATTTTCAATGATTTTGCTTGCTATTTTTGTATCTGATGTTTCATCAACATATAAATGACATATTCCATCGAGATGTCCAATAACAGGTATTTTTGCGGTGTCTTGAACTTTTTTTACTAAACCTTTACCGCCTCTAGGTACTACAACATCTATATATTTTCCCATTTTAGCAAGCATATAATCTACTGCCGCTCTATCTGTGGTGCTTACATATTGAACAATATGTTCGCTAACAGAATTTTCCTTTAAAGCCCCTTGTATAGATTTTACCATTTCTGAGTTAGTGTTAAAACACTCAGATCCTCCTCTTAGTATTACGCTATTGCCAGCTTTAAGACATAAAACTGTCGCATCAACTGTAACATTTGGTCTGCTTTCATAAATAATTCCAATAACACCAAGAGGAACAGACACTCTTTCAACTAACATTCCATTTGGCCGTTTATTAGAATAAAGTTTGTTTCCAACTGGGTCTTCTAAAGAAATAACATTTTCAATTGACGACAATATTCCATCAAATCGTTCGTCATCTAGCATCAGTCGATCAATCATTGCTTTTGAAAGACTATTTTCAGAATTACCAATATCTAATGAATTAGCATCTAGAATATTTTTTTTATTTTTTTCTAAACTTACTATAATTGATTTTAAAATGTTATTTTTATCTCTTTCGCTCAATGACCTAATGTCTTTTGAGGCCCTTAGACTTTTTTTGCCCATCTTTTCTAATTCTAATTCAATGCTCATATCAAAACTAAATCGTCCTTATGTATCATTTCTTCTCTATAAGAGTAACTTAGAATGTTAGCTATTTCATCACTTTTGTGTCCCATAATTTTAATACTTTCTTTTGCAGCGTAACCTGCTAACCCTATACCTATTTTATTTTGGCCAGACGACAATACTTC
>CACFAO010000020.1 GCA_902564295.1 uncultured Pelagibacteraceae bacterium | reverse complement strand
TATTTCTATATTTAGATTTAAAACAAGATTCTGAATTTCATTATACATTTCAAAAGTTTTATTTTTAAATACTCTTCCTATTTCAGGATGTACAATTAAGCTTCTTGTTATATTTTTTTTTAAGATAATTTTACTGCCTCCATATAAACTTTTCTGAATATTTCAGCATATTTACCTACTCTACCGTTTCCTATTCTATGACTATCTACACGAATGACTGGCATTATGTATTGTGTAGCACTCGTAATAAATGCTTCATCACACGCTTTAATATCTTTAATATTAAATTTTTTTTCAATTAATTTTAATTTATTTTTTTTCAGCCCTCTTATTAAAGTTTTTCTCGTAATACCATTTAGAATTGAATTAGATAAGGGCGTTGTATAAAGAGTTTTATTTTTTAATATCCAAGCGGTACTAGAACTTCCCTCTGTAATAAATCCTTCATTGTCAACAAGCCACGCTTCTTGGCATTTGTTATCTACCGCATATTGTTTAGCTAATACAGGCGCTAATAAGTTAATAGTTTTTATATCTACTCTTTTCCATCTTAGATCCTTTGTCGTTTTAACTTTTATGCCTTTTTGAAAAGTATTTTGATACTCATCGTCAGGTAAATTTTTTGCAATAATGACTAAAGATGGTTTGGCATTTTTTGGAAATTTAAAATCTCTAGATGCAACTCCTCTTGTAATTTGTAAGTAAATAAGTCCATTTTTAATTTGATTCTTTGATATAAGATTCTTTATATGAAAAACATAAGCCGATTTATGTATCGGCGATTTAATTTTTATTTCATTAAGTGAATCGAATAGCCTATTTAAGTGACCTTGATAATCTAAAATTTTTTTATTAATTACACCAAAAACCTCATATACACCGTCTGCAAATTGAAAGCCACGATCCTCGATGTGAATTACTGAAGAATTGTGCGTGCAATATGCACCATTTACGTATGATATTCTTGACATTAGTAAGCTTCTCTTATTTTAAATAAATCTTCTGCATATTTTAAGTCTTCTGTCATACAGAAAAATAAAATTTGGTCATTTTCTTCTATAATAGTATCTTTATTAGGAATAATAATCTGCTCTTTTTTCTTTATTAATCCAATTCTCATACCTATCGGTAGATTAGAGTCTTTAATTGTTTTATTGAATAATTTTGAAGATTTGAGAACTTGCGCGTGTATTAACTCAGCTTGATTATTGCCAATTGAATATACAGACTCTATTCTTCCTCTATGAACATGTTTTAATATTTTTGATACTGTTATTTTCCTGGGATCAATAACTTGGCTTATACCTAAAACATCTTTTAATTTATTATATTCAGAATTATTAACTAAAATAAGTGGTTCGCAATTATTTTTTCTTGCAACTGCTGATATAATTATATTTGTTTCATCATCATTAGTTAAAGCAAGCATCATATCTGCATCCTTAATATTTGCTTCGTCAAGAATGTTTTGATCTAGTCCATCTCCATTTAATACAAGTGTATTCATAAGTTGATCGGCTATAAATTTAGCTCTTTCATTATTGCTTTCAATTATAGAGACCGAAATATCTGAATGTAATAATTCAATGTCCTTTGCTAAATTAAATCCAATATTTCCACCGCCAATTATTATGATTTTTTTTATAGGTTTCTCATTTAACCCGAAAGCGCTCATCGTCCTTTTGACATGATCTTTATCTGACAAAATATATACAAGATCACCGTTTAGTAATACGTCATTTTTTTTTGGAATAAACAAATTATCACCCCTGTTAATACCTAAAATAGATGCTCTTAAGTCTTTATCTTTATTCATGTTTTCTTGAAATAGTTCATGAATGCTAATTAAATTTGTATCTATAAGGGGGCAATTTTCTTTTATAGGCAAAGTTAGTAATTCTATTTCGTCATTTAAGAATGGAACAACGTCATATGCTCCAGGAGCTTTGAGTTGCCTTTCAATTGATTTTGCTACTTCTAATTCAGGGCTTATTATAAGGTCTATTGGCATGTTATCTGCATTGTATAGATCTCTCCAGATAGGATTTAAAAAATCTTCTGACCTTAATCTAGCTATCTTTCTTGGTATCTTAAAAAAGGTATGTGCCATTTGACAGGCTACCATATTTATTTCATCTTGAAGGGTAACAGCAATAATCATATCTGCCTCCTCGGCACCAGCACTTTTTAAAATTGAAGGGTTAGATGCTGATCCAATAATAGTTTTAAGATCAACTTTTTCTTTCAATTCATTGATTAAATCTAATGATTGGTCAATTGCGGTAACATCATTATTTTGTGATACTAAATGCCTCGCAATACTAGTACCAACCTTACCAGCACCGCATACTATAACCTTCATTTTTTTATATCTTCCGTTATACCGAGTTGCTTCAGTTTTCTATGCAATGCAGATCTTTCCATTCCAATAAATGATGCAGTTTTAGATATATTTCCATCAAAACGATTTATCTGAGACTGAAGATAATGCTTTTCAAAAACTTTTCTAGCATTTTTAAGAGGTAAAGATATTACATTTTGATCAGAAAATTCCTTTTCTTTATTATTATTGTTTTCCTCATCATATTTTTCACCTAAAATAATGTGTCTTTCAATTATATTCCTTAATTCTCTTACATTTCCTGGCCAATCATAATTAATGTATTTTGATTTTATTATAGGTATTAAATTCATATTATTTAAGTTTTCACTTGTAAATATCCCTACAAAATATTGAATAAGATCATCTAGATCTTCTAATCTTTCAACTAGTTTAGGAAGTTGGATTGAAACAACATTCAGGCGGTGAAATAAATCTTTCCTAAAAGAACCTTCTTCAATTAAGGTTTCTAAATTCTGAATTGAGGAACATATAATTCTACAATTAAGATTTATAATTTTATTGTCCCCCATTTTAGTAAAACTTTTATCAGTTAGAACTCTCAATATTTTAGCTTGCGTTTGCAGAGGCATTTCACCAACCTCATCAATAAATATTGTTCCTTCAGATGCAGCTTCTAGATAGCCTATCTTGCTAACTTCATTTTCATAATAACCAAAGAATTCTCTTTCAATGTTTTCAGGTTCCATTAATGCGGCGTTAATTGCTATAAACGGGCCTTTATTAAAATTTGACTTTCTATGTATTTCCCGGGCAACTATATCTTTACCAGTTCCAGAGTCACCATATATCATTACGCGACTTGTAGTTGGTGCAATCTTTTTTATTAAATTTTTAACTTTATTTATTGATATTGAATTACCAATAAATTTATAATCGTATATTCCTTTTTGCTTTAATTGATCATTTTCAGATTTTATTTCATGAAGTTCAATAGATCTGCTAACAGAAAGCAACAATCGCTCAGTAGAAAACGGTTTTTCTATAAATTCATTCGCACCTTCTTTAATTGCTTTGACCGCCATTTCGATATTTCCATGACCAGAAATAATCACAACTGGAGTAGAACTCATTTCCCTTATTTTTTTTAGTACTCCAATCCCATCTAATTCTGAGTTATCGAGCCATACATCTAAAATTATAAGATTATAGTTATTATTTGTAATACAGCTAAATGCTTCGGTTGAATTATGTGCTATCGAAGTTTCATAATTTTCATCATTTAAAATTGCTTTAATATTATTAGCAATATCAGATTCATCGTCTATTATAAGTATCTTTCTTTCATTCATAATTTTAAATCAAATTTAATTTCTACTTGAGCACCATCTTTATCATCATCACGATTTTCAATTGAAAAATCAGCATTATGATCAAATAGAATTTTCTCTACTATTGCAAGTCCTAGCCCAGAACCTCCTTTTTTCTTTTTTGTAGTAAAATATGGTTTGATTATTTCGTCTTTTTCAAATTTTAATCCAATTCCATTATCTAATATTAATACATTAAAGTGATTTTTTACTAAACTTAACTTAATAAAAATTTCCCCTTTTGAATCCCCTTTTTCTTGTATTGAGTGAATTGAGTTTATGATTAAGTTTTGAAAAACTCTGGAAATTTGTGACTTATCAATTTTTATCTCGACCATATCGTTATCATAATCTAATTCAAAACTGATATTTTTATAATTACTTTTATAATCATTAACTATATCGCATATTATTGTTATAATATTTGTGCTTATTAGTTTTGGTTCCGGCAGGCGAGCAAAGTTTGAAAATTCATCTACCAAATATCCAATTTCGTTCACTTGACGCCTTATAGTATTTAAACATTCATTAATTTCCTGATTATCAATATCAGCTATTTTGATTTTTTTTTCTAACCTCTCAGAGGACAACTGAATAGGTGTCAGTGGATTTTTGATTTCGTGTGCTATTCGTCTTGCGATATCAGACCACGTTTCATGTTTCTTTGAAATCAATATTTGTTTTCGTTGCTTTAGAATGTCACTGCTCATCTTATTAAATGAATCAGCGAGTCTATTCAATTCGATATAATCATTAGTTTTTTTGATTTTATCGTCATAAGATCCCTTACTAATGTTATTTGTTGCTTTTATAACACTTGAAAGAGGCGATACAATTCTTTCAGCAAATTTAAGACCTATAAAAGTAGAAAGAAGTATTAATATTAAAGAAATTACTATGTAAATTAATACAAAAATAAGACTTATTTGATTTCTATTTGTCTCCAAAAAGGTATATTCATTTCTTGCAGATATCGTATCGTTTAATGCGCTTATAACGTTTCTATCCATTGATCTACCAGCAAATAAATATGAATTATTATAATTTTTTAACTTTACTAACGCGTAAACCTTATTTACTTGGGTTGATGACATAATTGTCATTTCACCATTATCTGCTCTAATAAACGAATTTTCTGGTGGACTATATAAAAGACTATTAGTTTCGAAAGCCTTTGAAATTATATTTAATTCTCTATCTATAACGTAAGCTTCTGTTAGTGATCTTACCAATGACTGTGTTCGTAAAGCAATAGTGAGTTTATTTAAATCTTTTGAGAAAATATCACTCGATGAGTTTAGGTCGTTATACATTGCATAAACATCGCCTTTTATAGTTTCTTTGTGTTCTTCTAAATAACTTTCAGCGACAAACACAGAATTATTAATTACGTTATTTATCTTTGAATTAAACCAATCGTTTATTCCAAAATTGATTAAAGCAAGGCCTATAATCCCAAGGAATACAGAAGGTGTAAGAGCAATTAGAATAAAATAAAGTGTAAATTTGCTATTTAAAGTACTAATTTTTTTTCTTCTAACTCTTAGAAATATAGGCAACAACAAATAAACTAAAGAGAAAAATAATATAATGATTAAAAACAAAGCAAATATTATATAAACATATGAGTAATTTAATGACTCTAATACATTTGTACGTTGATTAAACAAAAGAGCAAAAGATAAACCTAAAAATATTATTGAACCTGAGATTAGTGAAAAAATACGCAGATTTAAAATAGAAATTTTATTGTATTTATTATTCATTCTAAAGAACTATTAAGCTATATATATTGAAAATGTCTTATAAAAAATTAAAAATTGCGTGTGTAGTATTGGCATCTGGGAACAGTGAACGTTTTAGTGGCACAAAATCAAAACTTTTTTATAAAGTGTATGGAACTCCAATTATAGAAATTACTCTCAAAAATATCTCAAAATATTTAAACAGTAGTAATATATATATTACTATTCCAAAAAAAATAACAAAAAATGAGATAAATTTATTATCAAAGTATAGTAAAAATGAATTGATTTTAGGCGGAAAAACCAGATTTGAAAGTCTCAAAAATGCTTTAAAAAATATAGACACTAATAAATATGATTTTTTAATGACGCATGATGCTGCAAGACCTCTTGTGCCTAAAAGTTTAATGTTAAAACTTTTGTTTAGCATAGATAACAAAAAATATCATGGATCAGTTCCTGCTTCTTTTGTTGAAGATACGATTAGAAAGAAAAATACTACGCTTAAAAGAAATCATTATATGGCTTATCAAACTCCTCAAATATTTAATTTAGATTTCTTTAAAAGTAAGATTAATAAAATAAGATTTATACCTACTGACGACCTAGGTGTAATTGAAAAAAGTAAAAACCTTAAAATTAAATATATTGAAACAAGTAAGCAAAATATAAAGATCACAAAGAAGGATGATATTAAAATTTTAAAAAATATCATTAATCATAATATAAGATTTTCAAATGGTTTCGATATTCATAAGCTTAGGAATGGAAAATTCTTATCTTTAGCTGGGCTAAAAATTAAAAGTAAATTTGAATCGATTGGTCACTCTGATGGAGATGTTGTATTACATTCAATTATAGATGCTTTACTGGGATCTAATAATAGGGGCGATATAGGTGAACATTTTCCTGCTTTAAATAGATATAAAAATATTTCTTCTACAATATTGCTAGATGATATAACGAAAAAAATTAAAACTAAAAGCTCTCTGATTACTAATGTGGATTGTACTATTATCTGTCAGGTCGTAAGGTTAGAGAAATACAAAAAAGAAATTGCAAAAAATATTTCTATATTGCTAAATTGTGAACCTAAAATTGTTAGTGTTAAGGCTAAGACGGCAGATAAAGTGGGAATTATTGGAAAGTCAAAAGCTATCGCTTGCTGGACAACTTTAAAATTAGTTAATTTATGAAAAAAATATCAAAATATGTAGTCTCTCTATTTGGTGTTGGTTTTGTGCCATTTGCTCCTGGGACATTGGGCTCTATACTTGCGATTTTGGTTTGGTACTTATCACTTTCATTATTAAATATTTATTTTTTTTACTTTATATTTTTTTTAGCATTAATAAGTTCCTTTATATTAATTGATATTTACTTAGACATTCAAAAAAAAGAAGATCCATCTGAAGTTATAATTGATGAATTTATTGGACAATCATTACCCTTAATATTTTTATTAAAATTCAATATATTTGAAGTTTTATTAGCTTTTTGTGCTTTTAGATTTTTTGATATATACAAAATATATCCAGTTAATAGAGCTGAAAATATTAAAGGTTCAACAGGAGTTGTCATGGATGATATTGTTGCAGGCATTTACTCTTTAATAGTCGTTATGTTTTATAAAATTATCATGTTCATAAATGCGTAAACATATTGAAAAAATAAAGCGGCTACGTAAGGAGAAAGTTTTTAGTATTTGTGTTGCAGAGTCATGTACCGGAGGAATGATTAGCTCCAAATTGACAAGTATGAGTGGATCCTCAGATTACTTTGAAGGTTCTATTATATCATATTCAAATTACTTTAAAAATTACCTTTTAAGAGTTCCAAATACAATTATTAATAAATATGGAGCAGTTAGTCATCAAACAGCATTATCTATGGTAAAAGGTTTAAAAAAAATTAGTAAAAGTGAAATTTTAATTTCTATCACTGGTGTTGCTGGCCCAAAAGGAGGTACTTCTAAAACACCTGTTGGGTGTATATATTTTGGTTTTGGATTAAAGATAAATAATAAATATTATTTTAAGACTATAAAAAAAATTTTTAATGAAAACTCTAGAAGAAATATCCAAATTAAAAGCACTGAATATGTATTAAAGCAAATAATCAATAACGTTTCAAAGATTTAATAGATTTCTTTAGCTCTATTGATAAATGCGTCAACCATTTTTTGGAATGCAAGATCAAAAAACCTTTTCATTAAAATATCTAATAATGAAATATTTAATTCAAAATCAATGATAAATTGTATTTCGCATTCACTCTCACTAATGGCTAAAAATTTCCAATTATTGTCTAAATACTTAAATGGTCCATCTAGATTACGAACATTTATTTCGCTTTTATCAGTATGAAGTATTACTTCGCTTCGATATGTATAGACGAATTGATCATAGCCAATTTCTAGATCTGCTATAAGAATTTTTTTATCATCTTCAATTTTTGTATCAATTATTTTAGAACGGTTGCACCATGGAAGAAATTCACTATAGCTGTCTATATCTGCAACCAAATCAAACATTTGATCTTTTGCATAACTGACAGTTTTTCTTTCTTCTTGTTTAGGCATCTACAGTTAAACTTTTTAACTTTTTAAAATCGTCTTCTGCGTGAAAAGAAGATCTTGTAAATGGCGATGATGAAGCAATCTTAAATCCCCTTCTCACTGCTTCAATATATAGTTTTTCAAAATAGTCTGGAGTATGATACTCAATTACAGGGTAATGGTTTTTTGTTGGCCTTAAATATTGACCTATTGTAATAAAATCTACATCGTGCTGCCGTAAATCATCCATTAACTTCAGAATTTGATCTAGCTCTTCTCCTAATCCAATCATAATTCCTGACTTAGTAAATAATTTTGGATTAAGTTGTTTGATATTTTTAAGAATTTTGAGTGAATGATTATAATTGGCACCTGGTCTTACATTTTTATATAAAGGTTCTACTGTTTCTAAATTATGATTAAATACATCTATTTGACATTTAGCTAAAATCTCGATTGAGTTCTTTTTATTTTTAAAATCTGGAGTTAATACTTCTATAGTTGTGTTTGGGCATCTTAACTTAATATGATTAATTGTATTTGAAAAATGCATAGCCCCACCATCTTTAAGGTCATCACGGTCAACAGATGTAATAACTACATGCGACAAGTTGAGAGTTTTTACAGAATTTGCAACTCTAAGTGGCTCTAAATTATCTACTGCACCTGGTTTTCCAGTACTTATATTACAAAAACTGCAAGATCTTGTGCATGTATCTCCAAGGATCATAAAAGTAGCATGATTTTTTTCCCAGCATTCAGACAAATTGGGGCACATTGCTTCTTCGCACACAGTTACAACTCTATTATGTTTGATAGTATTTTTTACAATTTTAATTTTTTCAGATTGGGCTTTAACTTTAATCCAATCAGGTTTGATAGGACTGTCAATGACCGAAAATCGTTTTCTTAGAAGTGATTTAGATATACTGTTATTCATTGTACCTCTAGAATAATTAAAGGTAAATTATCTAAATTTCAAGTAGATACTAATTATTGAAAAAAATTACAAATTCATTAGTTTTGCCAAAACCAAGTACATTTCTGATTTGCTCATCGACAAGGTCATCATTGCTATCATGGTTTTGTAGTGACGTGATTTTTATTTCGTATAAATTATTACTTTTTTTGACATCATTTATTCTTTTTTGGAGAGAAGCAATTTCATTATCTAGCGTAGTATGAGATAATAGGCCATTGTTGCCGTCAAAAATATTAAACAGTAAATAGATTAAAATTAAAGGTAGAAAAAAGTAAGAATAATACTTTTTTACAACTAAAGATAATTTCTCAAGACTATTCATGAGCTAGCAGAGAATCATATTTTACTAATCAGCACAATTTGATTAGATCTAATAATGTTAAAAAAAATTAAAAAAACGAGTTTTTGGACTCTTTTTGTTCTCTTT
>CACFAO010000019.1 GCA_902564295.1 uncultured Pelagibacteraceae bacterium | reverse complement strand
TATGACCAGCATCCTCAAGAAATTTTCTTAGACCTAATTCACCAGAAACACATCCAAGCAACTCTCCCGGATTAAAATCTATCCCTTTTGGTGTTGGTAATGTCTGTCCATCTGGATACTTTTCAATTTTTGGCAAAGTTTCTACAGGATAACTTGACGGCATTCCCCCTTTTGGATCATCGTATAAAATACACAATACTTTCATCTATATCTCCTTATTTATTTTGATTAGTTAAGAAAAGATGAGTCTAGTCGCTCCATCTTTCTTTTAACTGCAGGCCATAGCAAAGCCGCAGCCATTTCTCTTCCCTCACCTTGTTGCCTTGTTGTTTCAATTGATTCCTCTGAGGGGTAGTTCAATTCAAGATTTCCGGAAAGAGCCCTCACTTGATAAGAGCATGCTTTCTCTAAGAAATATATATTTGTAAATGCCTCTGCAACATTTTTACCTATAGCTAATGTTCCATGATTTCTGAGTATCATTAAACGTGCTTCACCAAGATCCTTTACCAATCTTTCTTTTTCTTCTTCAAAAAGGGCAACTCCTTCATAATCGTGGTATGCGATCTGACTTCTCACTAACATCCCTGTTTGAGATAAAGGTAACAAACCATCTTTCAGTGAAGCTACAGCTACACCGTCATTTGAATGAAGATGAACAATACAATGTGCATCCCCTCTTGACTCATGTATTGCACTATGAATAGTAAAACCTGCAGGATTTATAAAATTATTTGTATCGCTAAGTATTTTTCCCTTTAGGTTAACTTTTACCAAGTTTGAGGCAGTTATTTCATCAAATAAAAACCCATAGGGATTAATTAGGAATTCATCATCAGCCCCTGGAACTTTTGCAGAGATATGAGTAAATATTAAATCATCCCAACCAAAATATGGAATTGTTCTATAGAATGCCGCCAAGTCTTGTCTTGTTTCCCATTCTTCTTTTGAAACACTATTTTTTACATCAACCATTATTAATCAGTCCTTTTACAGTTTTTAACCATCTACTATATTGTTGATCTGCCTCGTCCAAGGAAATAGAAGGTTCAAATTCGCGATCAGTCTTCCACAATTTCTCGACCTCTGCAACATCTTTGTAAGCACCAGATTTCATTCCAGCTAAGTAAGCTGCGCCCATAGCAGTCGACTCTTGACTCAAAGGCCTTTGAATTCTCACTTGAGTGATATTCGATAATAATTGCATCATGAGATTATTTTTAGACATGCCTCCATCAACGCGAATTGTAAAATCATATCGCTTTAGTTCAGTATCGTTAAGCAGGCACTCAAGAAGATCTCTTGTTTGATAACATATTGATTTTAATGCTGCCATGGCAATATCAGCCTTAGTAGTATCTCGAGTAATTCCTGTAATTTGACCCCTTACATCAGAGTTCCAATAAGGTGCACCCAAACCAGTAAAAGCAGGAATGAATTGTATTTCGTTAGTGCTATTATTTGCGAGCTCTTCAACCTTGCTTGCATCATTAATGAAATTCATTTCATCACGCATCCATTGAACAACAGTACCTGCATTAAAGATGCTGCCCTCTAAAGCAAAATCTTTTTTATTAAATATATTATAAGCGGTAGTGGACAATAAATTGGATTCAGACTCTATGAAATTATTTCCAGTATTCATTAATAAAAAACAACCTGTGCCGTAAGTTGATTTAACCATTCCTTCTTTGAAACAAGCCTGTCCAATAGTTGCTGCCTGTTGATCACCAGCTACACCACCTATTGAAATTTTTTCTCCAAAGAAACTAGAATCTATTGCTCCAAAATCATCAACGCAATTTTTTACATCAGGCAAAATATTTTTGTTTATATTAAAAATATTTAATAATTCATCATCCCAACAATCTTCATTTATATTATAAAGCATTGTTCTGGATGCGTTTGTAACATCGGTGTAATGACATTCGCCTTTTGTAAAATTCCAGATAAGCCATGAGTCAATAGTTCCGACCAACAGATTATTTTCATTCATTACATTTTTAGCTTCTTCAATATTTTCAATAATCCATTTAATTTTTGTTGCTGAAAAGTAAGGATCAATTATGAGCCCAGTTTTTGATTTTATGAGTTTTGTTAAATTCTTCTGTCTTAATGTCTCACAAAAGTTTTCTGTTCGTCTATCCTGCCACACAATGGCATTGTAAACTGGCTTTCCTGTTAATTTATTCCATGCAACAACCGTCTCTCTCTGATTTGTAATACCTGCAATATTGAGATCTTTTGGGCTAATATTTATTTCTTTAATCACAAAATTAATAGCGTCTTGTGTTGTCTTTAAAATTTCTATTGGATCATGTTCAACCCAACCATCATTTGGGAAATACTGCTTAAATTCATAGTTTTTTTGGCTAATGATATTTCCATTAATATCTAAAATTAAGGCCCGTGAACTGGTTGTGCCTTGATCTATTGACAGTAAATACCCATCTAAAGACATAAGAATAAGAATAAATAATTAATTATGTTCAATTAGAGAAGATTTTAGGATAAAGGAATACTTTTTTGTAGGTAAAAAACAATGAATTTAAGCAAACCAGTTTTTTTGGCTTCTAGCAGTGATGAGGCAAGTTCTCAGAAAAAAATTTTAGAAGACAAATATGGCAAGAACGACTTTGATAAAGCTGATGTAATAGTGGTCTTAGGTGGCGATGGATTTATGCTTGAGGCTATAAAATCTCATATGAATGAAAAGTTACCTATCTTTGGATTAAATTATGGTAGTGTTGGATTTTTAATGAACTCTTCAAATCAAAATGATTTAATAAATAGGATTAATCAATCTCAAGCAATTAAAATTTCTCCGTTGTTGATGAAAGCAGTGAGTGTCGATGGCTCAATTCATGAAGCGATAGCAATTAACGAAGTCTCATTGCTTAGAGAAACACATCAAGCATCAAAAATAAAAATTTCAGTTGATGGCAAAGTTAGGTTAGATGAACTTATCTGTGATGGTGTATTAATTTCAACACCATCTGGAAGCACAGCTTATAACTTATCTGCTCATGGTCCAATACTGCCAATAAATGCTGATGTTCTTGCATTAACTCCAATAAGTGCTTTCAGACCAAGAAGATGGAAAGGTGCAATACTAAATAATGAGTCAAATGTGAAATTTGAAATTATTGAAAGTAAGAAAAGACCCGTAAGTGTTGTCGCTGATAGTACTGAGTTTAGAGATATCAGTTCTGTTGAAGTACATCAAAGTAAAGATCAAGTTGTTGAGCTTCTTTTTGATGAGGATCACTCATTCGATGAAAGAATTTTAAACGAGCAATTCAAGTTTTAATCAACTGATATCAAAGATTGAAATGGACCACTTCCAATAAATAATTGGTTAGAACCATTGTTTCCAAGTGTCATTCCTTCCCCTACATTCATTGACATATCAAGTCTGGTTGTGGTATCTGTGAATGTAATCGATGGATCAAATGAGACTACACCTAGTAATTGATTCACTTCACTGCCTTCACTAGCTAACATACTATTACTATCAATCAAATATCCTGTAACATCAGAATTAGTTCCATTAATGTTATTGGCTACAGCTGTTGCATTGAACGCGCTAAAGTCAAAAGTAAGCAATGTTTCTGTTGTTTTTCCCGCTGTGGGTGCGGAGTCCGCACATGTAGAAGTACCTCCAGAAGGAAGAATACTTCCTCCTTCAGGTTGAGCTCTAAAAGTGGTATCAACCTCTTTTGATGCACAATAAGCACCGGTAGTACCATCTGAACCTGTCATCGATGCACTAAACTCGGCCGATATAGTAATTCCGAAAGTATTATTTAACAACATCACCCCGTGTGTATAAGTTCCATTAGCAGGTCTTGATATAGACCCTGACATATCGAATGAACCTCCCTGTGTAACACTAATCGTATTTCCTGATGTATTCTCCCAGACTTTAGTACAATTTGTAAGATCAGCAGCTGTTGTGACATTTGGTGCAGTTGGGGCGCTAGAACACAAATACATTTCATAAGCGACGATTTCATAAAGATCGGGGGCAGTAAAACAGCTAAAATCGTTTTCAGCATCAGTTAAAAAACCGTTATCAATTACACCACCTGTTATGGTGCAACTAGCTGATGATTTGTTTATTGAAATCAAAGTAACAAAAAATCCAAATATTATTGAGAAGATATAAATATTTCTTTTCATATTCTTAAAAACCACTTGCTGTTACGTTTAAACTAGTTTTGGTTACTCTAATTTTATTTTCTCTTTTCACAGGTTCGTACATTCTATCCTCAACTGAAACATAATTTAAATAACCGTATGTATGGTTAAAGGGTTTAGTATCTTCGTTTAAAGGAATAACATATGAAATATTAGCAAATGTGCCGTCACCAGTTTTATTATCATCAATATATCCTACCTCTAAATCAATATTACTGCCGATCAGATTGAGGCCATATTTTTCTCCTTCAACCTCGAATGATCCTGTTCCATTCTCAAATTCAAAAAGCCCAGCAAATATTCTTGCGTTAGCATCTATAGGCAAATGATAATCTAATCTTGCATCCCAACCATCCATAGCTTCTTCTGTGACACCTGCAGAAACAATTTGTATTCCAGAGGATGAGTCATAAATATTTGAGCGTAAATCAAAAACACTACTAATCACTTCAATACCTGCGCCGTTTCTCTGGTGTGAGTCATCAAATGCATAATCAAAAAATATATTTAATCCAAAAATAACTTTGTCATCATTAAGGAGAGTTCTATGTCCAATACCCAGGTTAATTGTTTGGTCATTGTTGTGAAGGTTCAAAGAGTTCTGGTTAAATATTGCGCTGTTACCATACTCAGAAATCATATTAACATTGGTGAGAGATATCGTTGGCTTTAAATGTTCTTGTACGCCCAAATTTAAATCGAGATACTTCACTCTACTATTTTCGCTTAATAATGATGAAATACTATTACCAAAACTATTAGCTAAACCATTAAAATATGAGGTAACTCTATTTTCTAAATCAGAGGCATTTGAAATACCTATTAGCAAAAAAATACCTATTACTGAGTAGATGTAAGCCCTAAGATTTCTCATATAAGTGTGATTATAACCAAAATATGTTTAATAGCACTGATAAAAATTATCTAAATATTTGGTGGCCTCACCCGGACTCGAACCGGGACGGGAATAAATCCCAAAGGATTTTAAGTCCTTTGCGTCTACCAATTCCGCCATGAGGCCAATACAATGATTTATAACTCTATGTGTAATTAAGTTCCAGAACTTTAACAACGGATAAAAAAAAGGGGCCCGAAGGCCCCTTCTTTATTATTTACTTTGCAGTTAATTAGTTGCTGTCTGATACTGCAGCTACATAAATAGCCATACCAAATGCAATTTTATTAACAAAGTCTGCAAGGTTATAGATTAAGTTCAATGCGCCAGCATCTACGCCGCCACCGAAATAACCTACAGCATAACCAATTGGATAAATTGCCCATCCGACTGTAACAATTAATCTCAATGCGTTAAATGCAGTCTGACCGGCAGCGTTTCCACTACCAGCACTTGCCTTGCTCGCCTCACCTGCAAAAACCTCGTAGATGATATATAACCATCCAGCCATACCAATTACAAAGGCTAGAGTTACATTCATCGCTCCAGTTTCACCGAGATAACCAAAGACAAGCATAATAATTGATGCAATTAGTAGTCTCCAGAAAAGGCTTGAAGCAACAGCAGTCATCGCTGCAAGAATTACATAGAATTCTACAATTTGTAGAGGCACAGTAATTAACCAGTCAATATAACGAAGGACTGTTGGTGAATCACCTGTAGCTACCCATACATCTCTCATGTAGAAATAGTGCCACGCCGCCACACCAGTAACCAAACCAGCAACTGTTAGGGACGTTTTCCATTTAGCAGCTACACGATCTCTTTCAAGAAAGAAGAAAGCAGTAGCGGCAACCATGGCCATAGAGATCAACCAAAACGAAATGGCTACCTGATCTCCGGGATTTAGCATTAATACTTTCATGTTTATTTTCCCCTTAATTTTATAAAATTAGGCAATTATTATTGAGAATCCTTCTTAAGTAAATATTAAAAAAATAATAATAATCAATTAAATCAATTATTTAGGGATTTGTGGATAAAAATTGCTAATACTTTGTATCATAATTTTTAACTAATTCCTTTAATTCTGCATCGCATTTTGACAGCTGATCGTCGCTCGTTGAACGCATAACAATTGATGTTCCAAATCTATTTTCCTTGCTAAATGGATAACTGCCTATTTCCACAGAGCTATATTTTGCCTGAAGGTTAGTGAGTATCTCAGCGACATTACTTTCAGGCGTAAATATATCGACTGATTTAGATTTTACTACATCTCCTTTCTTAAGGAATTGACGAGCTCCTTCCAACATGCCTTGCATAATACCTGGTATACCTGCCAAAACAAATACATTGTCCATTTTAAACCCTGGCGCTCTACTAACTGGATTTTCAATGAGCTCTGAACCAACTGGCATTTTTGTCATCTTCATACGAGCTTCTGTGAGCTCCCCATCTTTATAATACTCTTTTAATATTGAGAGCGCTCCCTGATTTATTTCCAAATCAACAGAAAATGCTTTAGCAATTGACTCTGAAGTAATGTCGTCGTGTGTTGGCCCAATACCGCCAGTGGTAAACACATAGTCATAAGTTTTTCTTAAATGGTTAACTGTCTCAACAATTACATCTTCTTCGTCACGAATTACTCTGACTTCTGTTAATTGAATACCTATTTCATTCAACCAATTTGCAAGATATGATAGATTCTTATCTTGTGTACGACCTGATAAAATTTCATTACCTATAATAATCAATGATGCTCTCATAAACTTATGTCAAAAAATTCGAAAAATTTCCTCACTGGCAAATTCATAAAGAGATATAAGAGATTTTTTGTAGATGTTCAACTTGATAGTAAAAAAATTGTCACGGCTCATTGTCCTAATACAGGCTCTATGATGGGACTGCTTGAAAAAGATAATTTAGTTCATTTAACAGAAGCAGATGATCCTAACCGGAAACTAAAATTTACTTTAGAAGCAATTCAATCAAATGGGGCAATGGTTGGAGTAAATACTCATCGAGCTAATCGAATTGTTGAGGAAGCAATAAGTAATGGCAAAATTTCAGAGCTGGGGAAAATTGTATCATTCAAAAGAGAAGTTAAGTACGGACAAAACTCTAGAATTGACTTCTTAGTTCAAACAAAAAAAGAAGAAATATATGTAGAAGTTAAAAATGTTACTTTATCGAGAGATAAATCAATTGCAGAATTTCCTGATGCGGTCACTGATAGAGGGCTAAAGCATTTAATTGAGCTATCCACTTTACCAAGCAAGACTGTTAGAGCAGTCATGCTATTCTTAGTTCAAAGAGATGATTGCAATAAGTTTAAGATCGCTGCAGATATTGATACTAAATATGCAGATGCATTTAATAAGGTAAAAAAAATGGGTGTTGAGCCTTTATGTTATGACTGTTCTTTTGACAGAAATGGTATAAGTGTTAATAGGAAAATAAAGATATTAAATTGAATAACACCATTCATAGCTCTGATGATTTTGAAGGGATGCGAAAAGCAGGTAATCTTGCAGCATCTACATTGGATCTTCTTGTTAAAAAAGTAAAGCCAGGTGTTTCCACTGAAGAGTTAGATAATATTGCATTTGATTATATAGTTCGTCATGGAGGCCTTATTGCCCCTTTATTTTATAAGGGCTATCCTAAGTCAGTTTGTACTTCAATTAATCACGTAATATGTCATGGAATTCCTTCATCAAGAATTTTAGAAAATGGAGATATTGTTAATATCGATGTAACAGTAATTGTTGATGGCTGGCATGGCGATACTAGCCGCATGTTTCCTGTTGGAAAAATAAATGCCAAAGCACAAAAATTAATTGATTGCACATTTCAAGCAATGTATGAAGGCATTAATGCTGCTCAACCTGATGCAACATTAGGTGATATTGGTAGTGCAATTCAAACGTATGCAGAAAAACAAAACTACAGTGTTGTTCGTGATTTTTGTGGACATGGACTAGGAAAAGTTTTTCATGAGTTTCCAAACATTCTTCACTACGGGGATAAAGGTAAAGGTGAAAGAATTGAACCAGGCATGTTTTTCACAGTGGAACCAATGATAAATTTTGGAAAATATGACGTTAGAATGTTAGGCGATGGTTGGACGGCTGTCACAAAAGATAAAAGTTTGTCAGCACAATTTGAGCATAGTATTGGCATTACCAACGATGGTGTAGAAATTTTTACAAAATCACCTGCTGGGCTTGATAAACCGTAAATTAAAGATTAAAACCATACTTATATGATCCCTCGTTATTCTAGAGCCGAGATGACTGACGTCTGGAGCTCTAACTCTAAATTTAAAATATGGCTTGATATTGAGCTCTACGCTTGTGAAGCCATGGAAAAATTAGGAACTGTTCCTAAAGGAACAAGTAAAAAAATTAGATCAAAAGCAAAGATTAATGAAAAGAGGATTGATCAAATTGAAAAAAAGGTGAAACACGATGTAATTGCTTTTTTAACAACAATTTCTGAATTCGCGGGTCCACCTGCAAGATTTCTTCACCAAGGTCTGACTTCTTCAGATATTTTAGATACGGCTTTTAATGTTCAACTAAAACAATCTTCAGTCATTATTGAGAAGGAACTATTAAATTTACTAAAATCATTAAAAAAGATTGCAATAAAACACAAAAACACACCTTGCATTGGAAGAAGTCATGGGATTCATGCGGAACCCACAACTTTTGGAGTTAAAATGGCGTCTTTTTACGCAGAATTTCAAAGGAATCATAAGCGTTTTCTAAAAGCAATCGAAGAAATAAATATATGCGCGATTTCAGGCGCAGTCGGCAATTATGCAAATATTGATCCACGTGTTGAACAGCACGTCGCAAAAAAGTTAGGCATGAAAGCAGAAACGATTTCAACTCAAATAATTCCAAGAGACCGTCACGCAGTATATTTTAATACTCTTGCAGTAATTGCAAGTTCGATTGAACGTTTAGCTACTGAGATAAGACATTTACAAAGAACTGAAGTTTTAGAAGTTGAAGAATTTTTTTCGCAAGGACAAAAAGGGTCATCAGCAATGCCTCATAAAAGAAACCCAGTTCTTACTGAAAATTTAACTGGACTAGCAAGACTGATTAGAGGTTATACTGTTCCTGCTTTGGAAAATATTACTCTTTGGCATGAAAGAGACATATCTCATTCAAGTGTAGAGAGAATAATGGCACCAGATGCAAATATAATAATCGACTTTGCACTTTCACGAATGAATAATGTGATATCAAATCTTGTTGTATATCCGAAAAATATGAAAACTAATTTAGATAGATTAAAAAAATTGCCAATGTCTGAGGGTTTAATGCTTGCAATGACACAAAAAGGTTTATCGCGAGAAGATGCGTACAAAATTGTTCAACGTAATGCAATGGAAGTATGGAAAACGAATAATGATTTTGAGGCAATACTTAACAAAGATGAGGAATTAAAAAAATACCTAAGCAAAAAAGAAATATCAAAAATATTAGATTTGAAACACGCGGCTCGCAGAACTGACTATATTTTCAAAAAAGTTTTTAAGTAATTTAATTTGAATAGTAAATTGCGACTGCAAATAAACCAAAAATCAGCGCATAAGCTCCTGCATAGTAAAATACAACATAATTAGAACGATCAATCATATCTGCCAAAGAAGCTTTCTTCTTATTAATTGATTTTTTTTTTGTTGATTTCTTAACAAACCTTTTTTTAGTAACCTGCTTCTTTTTTTTGGTTACTCTTTTTTTACTGACTTATTCTTTTTTTGAGCAAACTGATATTTCATAAAAAACTCTTATATATTGTCTTTACCAATAATTTCTTCTTTTGCTTGAAGTAAAAATTGATCCATACTTTGTCTCAATTCGTCGTCTGAAATTGAAATACCTTTATCGTCAAAATCCTTTCTAACCTTTCTGAAAACATCCATATCCCCGTCTTCTTCAAGATCTGATTTTACAACCTCTGCAGAATATTCTTCAACAGCAGGGCCAGATATGCCTAATTTTTCCGCTGCCCACACACCTAAATACTTATTTCTACGGGCTAATATTTTAAACTCTAGTTCCTGGTCACGAGCAAACTTACCTTCGAAACCTTTTTTTCTTTCATCAAGTTTTTTCATGATTTTTTGTACTTTTGAATGAAATTAATTTAATTTAAGCAGTTATCTTAACAAATATTTTTATTACCTGCAATGAGATCATCTAAAACTTTATATGAAGGTAAGGCTAAAAAAATTATTAAAGGGCCTAAAAAAAATACACTCATTCAAATTTTTAAGGACGATGTTACTGCCTATAATAAAAAGAAACATAAAATTTTTAAAGGCAAAGGTGTGTTGAATAATCATATTTCTGCTTACATAATGCAATACCTTAAGTCAAAACGTATCCCTACGCATTTTGAAGAAAAACTGAATGACCGTGAGCAACTAATAAAAAAATGTCAAATAATTCCTATTGAATTCGTTGTAAGGAATATTACAGCTGGTTCAATTGCTAAAAAATTAGGGATTAAAGAAGGATTAAAACTTAAAAAACCACTATTAGAATATTACTACAAAGAAGACAGTTTGGATGATCCAATGATTTCTAGAGATCACCTCATCACATTTGGCTGGGCAACAAACTCTGAGCTAAAAAAAATAGATAAAATGTCTCTTCAAATTAATAAGCACTTAAGAAATCTTTTTCTCAAAAAGAATATCATACTTGTAGATTTCAAAATTGAATTCGGTAGATTATCGTCAAACCCCAAAAAAATTGTTTTAGCTGATGAAATAAGTCCTGATTCTTGTCGATTATGGGATAAAAGAACTAATAAAAAACTTGATAAGGATGTGTTCAGAAGAAACCTCGGCAGTTTATTAAGTGCATATGAGGAGGTTGCCTCAAGATTAGGAATCGTGCATTAAAGTCTGATGCTAGCCAAAATTCATATCACATTAAAAAAAGATGTACTTGATCCTCAAGGCTCAGTTATTGCAAATTCACTGAAATCTCTCGGATTCGACAACGTTAAAGATGTACGACAGGGAAAGTTTATAGAACTCGAAATCAACAGTAACAGTAAAGAGGAAGCTGAGAAGCAGTGTATTGATATGTGTGAGAAACTATTGGCTAACTTAGTTATTGAAGATTACTCAGTAAAAATTGAAAATTAAATGAAGACACATGTAATTGTTTTTCCAGGTTCGAACTGCGATAGAGATGTAGCTGTTGCAATTCAAAATATTATTGGCTCTTCACCTGAAATGGTTTGGCATAAAGACACGACAATAAATCAATCAGATTTGATTGCTGTTCCAGGTGGGTTTTCATATGGTGATTATTTACGATGTGGCGCGATGGCGTCAACTTCACCTATCATGAAAAGTGTGATTGAAAATGCAAGGAAA
>CACFAO010000018.1 GCA_902564295.1 uncultured Pelagibacteraceae bacterium | reverse complement strand
TCTCGACAAACGACTTACTTTATCAGAGGAGGATGCTATCAGATCTCAATTCATGCAATGCTGGAGCATACCTCTTGGAATTCCATATGATGATACAATGATTGTTAAAATAAAGATTTACTTAAATACAGATGGTTCCTTACTCAAACCCCCAGAGGTTGTTCAACACGAAAGGATGAATAAACCTAGCGAAAAATATTTTAGAACTCTTGCTGAAAGTGCCCTTAGAGCAGTAAGACGTTGTGATCCTATAAAAGTTCCAGATGTTGAAAGATATGACAATTGGAAAAATTTACAGTTGAATTTTGATCCTAGAGAGATACTAAGAGGATAATTTATTATGAAAAAAATACTTTTATGTATAGTAATAGCTCTTCATTTTTCATCTATTTCATTTGCTATTATTGAAATTGATATTACTGAAGGTAATAGAGAACCTCTACCAATTGCCATTACTAAATTTTTTCATGACACAGATAGTACTTTGGAGGATCAAAATATACCATCAAACATCCGTAAGGTTATAGCTGATGATTTAGAGAGAAGTGGATTATTTTTATCTGTAGATGAAAATGCATTTATTCAAAAAAATAGAGCTATGCATTTAAATCCACGTTTTGCAGATTGGAGATTGATAAAGGCTCAGGGCTTATTAACAGGAGAACTATCTATTGAAAATGAAAGGCTTCGAGTAGAGTTCAGACTTTGGGATACACTAGCAGAAAAGGAAATCGAGGGGCTTGTCTTAATTACGACAATTGAAAATTGGAGGAGAATTAGTCACATGATTGCAGATAAGATTTATGAGCGCCTAACTGGTGAGCAGGGCTACTTCGATACCAGAATAGTTTATGTCGCTGAAGAAGGACCAAAAAATAAACGTATTAAGAAACTTGCGATAATGGACCAGGACGGAGCAAATCATAAATTTTTGACTACAGGTAAAGAACTTGTTTTGACTCCAAGATTTAATCCAGTAAGACAAGAGATTACCTATTTATCTTATTTTAAAAATCTTCCGCGAGTATATTTATTAAACATCCAAACAGGTATTCAAGAAGTTGTAGGAGACTTTCCAGGTATGACATTCGCTCCACGTTTTTCCCCAGATGGAAATAAGATTATCATGAGTTTAGCTAGAGAAGGTAATTCTGACATATATGTAATGGACCTAGTTTCCAGAGTAGTTGAAAGGTTAACAGACAGCCCCGCAATTGATACATCACCAAGTTATTCTCCAGATGGAAAAAGAATTACATTCAACTCTGATAGAGGCGGATCGCAACAAATTTATGTAATGGATAGTAATGGTAGAAACCAAAAAAGAATTTCTAAAGGAACAGGCAATTATGCAACACCTGTATGGTCACCAAGAGGTGATCTTATTGCTTTTACAAAAAATTTTCAGGGACAATATTTTATTGGAGTTATGAGAACAGATGGAACTGGAGAGAGACTTTTAACTGAAAATTGGTATCAAGAGGCTCCTTCTTGGTCTTCTAATGGAAGAGTTTTGATATTTTATAGAGAAACTAAGTCTAATGACGCAGGTCAGGGCCATTCCTCGGCAATCTGGTCAATTGATCTTACAGGATTTAATGAGAGAAAGCTTGAAACTCCAGTTGATGCGTCAGACCCATCATGGTCGAAATTGATACAATAGGCAATTTTTCGACTAAAATAGGACCATTTTAGTCAATTCGCAGCTATTTTATTATAGACTTGCGTAACTTAAATTAATAAAGTACTAGGACTTGGGCGATCAAATATTACGGGAGTTTATAATGTTATTAACATTTAAAAGTTTAAATAGATTTTTAGTTTTATCTTTTGCAGCAATCATTCTAGCTGCATGTACAACAACACCGCAAGATACAGCATCTACATCATCATCATCAAGTTCAGCTTCTAAAGTTGAAGTCGTAGACGGAGTTTATGTTGGTACTGATACAGTAGAAATGCTTGCTGTTGATGTGCCGGACAGAGTGTTCTTTGCATATGATAGTTATTCACTTACTAATGCAGCCCAAACAACTTTAGCTAAACAAGCAAAATGGTTAAAGGCAAATGGATCAGTAACTATTGCTATTGAAGGTCATGCTGACGAAAGGGGTACAAGAGAATATAACTTAGCCCTAGGTGATAGAAGAGCAAATGCAGCTAAAGATTATTTAATGACGCAAGGCATAAGCGCTAGTCGAATTACTACTATTAGTTTTGGTAAGGAAAGACCAGTTAACAGTGCATCTAATAATAAAGCATGGGCTCAAAATAGACGTTCTGTAACAGTAAGAACTAACTAATTTACAAGACGCCTTTTTTTAGACAAAAAGATAAGCTTAATCTTTTAATTAAGGTTAGGTTTGATTAATTTAATGCTCAATAGAATTCAATTTATTTTCTTATTTATTCTTATCTCTTTAGTACAGATTGCTCATGTTCAATCAGAAGAACTAGATGTAGATCAGTTGTTGCAAAAATTGGACTCAATTGAAAGCAGAATAAAGGTTCTTGAAAAGGCAACATTTAGCAAGACGACCTCTGGCGTTGGTAATAATGTGAGTCTTGATGATTACCAATCAATTATTACAAAACAATCTATTCAGATAGCTGAATTACAAAATGAAGTTCAATCACTGACAGCAAAAATCGAAGAAATGATATTTACAATGCAATCTACAGTGAATAATTTTAATACATTTAGAGAAGATACTGAATTTAGGTTTATCGATATAAACTCTAAAACTGAAAGTATAGAAAAAAACCAATTATCTATGGCGTTACCCAATAATGAAACACAAACTAACAACCTAGTAGGTAACACGAGCGGGGAAGTAAATTTAGAACCTCAGTCACTTGGAACAATAAATGTGTCTTCAGAGGAGGAATCGTCTACTTCTCCATTTGAAATCAAAAATGTTGATGAAGAGGAAGAGCAAGAAATAATAAATACCATTTCTCAGGACAATATTGTCGCTTTTGAAGAACAAGAAATTGTACTAGCGGTGCTACCTGAAGGAGATGAAAAAGGTCAATATGAATACGCAATGGGACTTCTCAAGCAAGGTGATTATGAACTCGCTGAAAAAGCATTTCAAGAATTTATGACTGTTGGAAATGACTCCAGCCTCTTAAGTAACGCAAACTTTTGGCTAGCAGAAACTTTTTATGTTAGAGAAAATTATAAAGACGCAGCTAAAAATTATTTGAGCCTATATCAAGTTTATCCAGACTCAAAGAAAGCCGCAGATGCACTTTTAAAACTTGGAATATCTTTGGTTAATATGGATCAAAAGGAACAAGGGTGTGTAACGTTTATACAATTAAAAGATACCTATCCAAACGCAAATACTGCTGTATTAAACAGGGGTAAATTAGAAATCGAAAAAAATGGCTGTGAAATTAGTTAAGCCAATTAATCATAAAAAAGTCGTAAAAATAACTAATCAAGATTTTGAAGCAAAGATGAAAGAACTTCGAGTTAATTCAGACATTGCAGTAGCAGTTTCTGGTGGTCCAGACAGTTTAGCACTCATGCATTTGTCTAATAGATATGCATTAAATAATAACATTAATTTAACTGTATTAAGTATTGATCATGGAATTAGAACAGAGTCATCAAAAGAAATTGTGTGGTTAGAAAAAATTGCAAAAAAGAATAAAATTAAATTCTACTCAACTAAATTAAAAAAAAAGATCAATAGCTCTAACACCCTCTTTAAGGCAAGGACACTTCGATATGAGGCCTTATCCAAATATTGTAACAAAAAAAAAATTAAGTTCTTATTAACAGCCCATCATCTTGATGACGAAATAGAAAACTTTTTAATGAGATTAATAAGGGGCAGTGGGGTAAAAGGACTTTCATCATTGAAAGTTAAATCTAGATATAAGAATACAAAGTTAATTTTAGTTAGACCGCTACTCGAGTACTCAAAAAAATCTCTTGTTGCGTATTTATGTGAGCAAAAGCAAGCTTATATAAACGACAGAACGAATTATAATAATAAGTATGATAGGTCTCGTATTCGAAAGCTATCACAACAATTAATACATGAAGGTCTTAGTAAAGTTAGGTTTAAAAACGTTTTAAAGAATTTAAAAAGTGCAGATTCCGCAATTAATACTGCAGTTAGTAATTACTTAGAAGAACAAGTTAAACTTAATCAAAAGAAAATTATTAGTTTTAAGTCTAAGGAATTTATAAACTTACCGGAAGAAATCCAACATAGAGTACTTGTAAAACTGTGTAGATTTGCAGGAAAAAGCAATAAAGTGCCTAGATCACGATCAATACAAGAATTGATAAATTCAATTGTGACAGAAAAAAGTTTTAAGCGTACCTTAAATAGTTGTACTTTTTTTGGGCAGAATGGAGTTGTAAATATTAAGTCTGAGAACAGCGTAGCTAATCCTAATAAGACTGAAAATTTAGCATTTTCTAAAAATTGGACAAAATTGATAGAGCATTACTAGACTAAGCTATTGAATATAATGTTAAATTTTATTGATATATTTTCTTGTATGCTGAAAAATAGTAATTATCTAATATTATCAATATCTTTAATATGATGAATTTACGAAATATAGTTCTTTGGTTTTTTATTGCTTTAATCGTCTTTGGACTTTTTAATTTATTTAGCAATACCAGCGGTGAGAGAAACACAGTTGATTTAACATACTCACAATTTTTAGATGAAGTTGAAGCTGGCTCAATCAAAGATGTTATTATTCGTGGTAATAATATCAAAGGGGCATTTGAAGATGGTAGATCTTTTAAAACCTATGCTGCTAATGACCCAACACTCGTTGATAGACTTAATGATAGAGGTGTAAACATTTCAGCTGCACCACTTGACGACGGCTATCCGTCACTTCTTGGCGTTCTAATTTCCTGGTTCCCAATGCTTTTACTTATTGGTGTATGGATTTTTTTCATGCGTCAGATGCAAGGTGGAAGAGGCGGAGCAATGGGATTTGGAAGATCCAAGGCCAAATTATTAACAGAAAATAAGAATAAAGTTACTTTTAATGATGTAGCTGGAATAGATGAAGCAAAAGAGGAGCTTGTTGAAATTGTTGAATTTTTAAAAGATCCTAGAAAATTTCAAAAACTTGGAGGTAGAATTCCAAAAGGTGCCTTACTAATTGGCCCTCCAGGAACAGGAAAGACTTTGCTTGCCAGAGCAGTAGCTGGGGAGGCCGGTGTACCTTTCTTTACAATTTCGGGTTCTGATTTTGTTGAAATGTTTGTTGGTGTTGGAGCCTCTCGAGTTAGGGATATGTTCGAGCAAGGAAGAAGAAACGCGCCATGTATAATTTTCATTGATGAAATTGATGCTGTTGGTAGAAGCCGAGGAGCAGGTCTCGGTGGTGGAAATGATGAGAGAGAACAGACACTTAATCAGATATTAGTTGAGATGGACGGATTTGACACTCAGGAAGGCATTATTTTGGTTGCCGCGACTAACAGACCAGACGTACTTGACCCGGCTCTTTTAAGACCAGGTCGTTTTGACAGGCAGGTTGTTGTCCCTAATCCAGACATCTTGGGTAGGGAAGCGATTCTAAAAGTTCACATTAAAAAAGTCTCTGTCGCTCCTGATGTAGATATTAGGACAATAGCAAGGGGGACACCCGGTTTTTCTGGTGCAGATCTAGCTAACATTGTAAATGAAGCAGCATTGTTGGCAGCAAGAAAAAATAAGAAAATTGTTACTATGGTAGATTTTGAGGAAGCAAAAGATAAAGTAATGATGGGATCGGAAAGAAGATCTCTTGTTATGAGCCAAGAAGAAAAGGAACTTACAGCTTACCACGAAGGAGGCCACGCTGTTGTTGCATTAAATCAATCCGCTTCAGACCCAATACATAAAGCTACAATAATACCAAGAGGTAGAGCCCTTGGAATGGTAATGAGGCTACCTGAAAGAGACCAATTATCTTTACCTAGGGAAAAAATGTTAGCAGATATCACAGTTGCTATGGGCGGTAGAGTAGCTGAAGAAATAATCTTTGGTGATAAAAAAGTTACCTCCGGTGCTTCATCAGATATCGAAATGGCAACTAAGATGGCTAGAAATATGGTGACTAAATTTGGAATGAGCGAAAAATTAGGACCATTACAATATGGTGAAAATGAAGAAGAAGTATTTCTAGGAAGATCAGTCCAAAGACATCAAAATGTATCTGAAGAAACAGCTAAACTTATAGACTCAGAGATCAGGCTAATTGTTGATAGTTGTTATGGTTTAGCAAAGAAAATTTTAAATGAAAAAATAGACGATCTACATGCTCTTGCAAAAGGTTTAATTGAATATGAGACTTTAAATGGAGATGAAATAACCACATTGTTAAAAGAGGGTAAGATTGACAGATCCAATCCTGAGGAAGAAATTAATAATGCTGGACCATCCGTTCCCAAAAGTGGTAAATCAGCTCCTGCTGGCCCTAGTTTTAAGCCTAAACCTCAAACAAGTTAACTAATTACAGTGTCCCATGTGCGTAATTCGAATAGATATTACGTACGACCAATATTTAGTAAAATAAAAACAAAAGACTCACTTTTTCTTGGGTCCTCCAGATTATTCTTCAATGAAATTGAATTGATAACAAGAGGCAAAACCAAAACTCAATCAAAGTTTTTGAAAATTAATGATATAAAATATTTACAACCTGATATTCAGAGAAATATTAATAAAAAAATTTCAAATATTACAAAGAAAAGAAAAAAATTAGGAAATTTTAACTTTGAGCAATCACTTGTAATGGGTATTCTTAATGTAACACCTGATAGCTTTTTTGACGGCGGAAAATATTTAATACGCGATAATGCAATTGAACAGTTTAAGAAACTAATTAAAGAAGGCGCAGATATCATCGATATTGGCGGAGAGTCAACAAGGCCTGGATCAAAAGAAATTAGAGTTAATGAGGAAATTAGACGAATTATTCCAATAATTTCTCAAATCAAAAAAAAATATAAGAAAGAATTTATTTCAGTAGATACAAGAAAATCTCTAGTAATGAAAGAAGTATGCAAGTTTAATATAAATCTAATAAATGATGTTTCAGGACTTAGATTTGATAAGAATTCAATAAAATTTTTAAGTTCGAATAAAATTCCTTTTGTCTTAATGCATTCAATTTCAACTCCTGAAAAGATGCAAAAAACTATTAAGTACAAAAATGTACTTCTTGATATTTATGATTTCTTTGAAAAGCAAATCAGTCTATGTGAGAAATATGGTATATCTAAAAACCGAATTATAATAGACCCTGGAATTGGTTTTGGTAAAACTTTGCAACAAAATTTGAAACTAATTTCAAACATCGCATTGTTTCATTCCTTAGGCCATCCTGTGTTATTGGGAAGCTCTCGAAAAAGTTTTATTGGTAAGATTGAAAAAAATGAATTATACGAAGATCGATTAGGTGGTTCAATAGCAACAGTTATGCATGGATTAGCTGAAGGGGTTCAAATATTTAGGGTGCACGATGTTTATGCAACAAAACAATCAATTAAGGTTTATTCTAAAATAAAATGAAAAAGTTTTTTGGAACAGATGGAGTAAGAGCAAGTTCAAATAGTCAAAAACTTAATGGTCTGACACTTATGAAACTTGGAATGGCACTAGGTAAACACTTTACTGTTGGCGAACATCGTCACAAGGTCGTTATTGGTAAAGATACAAGACTGTCAGGATATATGATTGAGCAGGCTTTAACCTCTGGATTATTATCCATGGGGATGGACGTCTTCCTTTTTGGCCCCATACCTACACCCGCAGTCGCAATGTTAACTAAATCTATGCGAGCAGACTTAGGGATAATGATAACTGCTTCACACAACAAATATCAAGATAATGGTATTAAAATATTTGATAAAAACGGAAATAAATTATCAGACGAAACTGAAATTGAAATAGAGTCTCTTATGGAGTCTGAATTGGAAAATTCGTTAGTGGGTCCAGAAAAAATAGGCAGAGCAAAAAGACTCGAAGATGCAAATGGTAGATATATAGAATTCCTAAAAGGTACTTTTCCAAAATCTCAACGGCTTGATGGTCTTAAAATTGTTATAGATTGTGCAAATGGAGCTTCTTATATATCTGCACCTTTAATTCTATGGGAGCTTGGCGCAGAAGTTATCCAAATAGCTACTCAACCAAATGGAACTAATATTAATTTTGAATGTGGGTCTACTAATACTGATAAACTTGCTAAAAAAGTATTGGAGGAGAAGGCTGATATTGGTATTGCCTTAGATGGCGATGGTGATCGATTAGCTGTTATTGATGAAAAAGGATATTTAGTTAATGGCGATCAGATACTAGCATTACTAGCTATTGAAATGTCAAAAGATAAAAAATTAAAAAATAACAAGGTAGTTGGTACTTCAATGGCAAATATGGGCTTAGAAAACCTATTGAAAAAACATAACATTGGATTAATCAGGGCAAAAGTTGGTGATCGATATGTAAAGGAAAAAATGATTTCAGAAGATTTAAACTTAGGCGGTGAACAATCTGGACATATAATTTTACGTGATTTTACTTCGTCAGGAGATGGAATAGTAGTTGCTCTTCAAGTCCTATCTATCTTATGTAGAGAAAAAGCAAAAGCCAGTGACTGCCTTCATTTATTCATTCCTCTACCGCAAAACCTGATTAATTTCACCGTAAAAGAAAGAAATATTTTAGATCACGAGAATACGAAGTTATTTATCAAATCTTGTGAAGAAAAAGTTTCAGAAGATGGAAGAATCGTAGTTAGAATGTCTGGCACTGAACCACTTTTAAGAGTTATGATTGAAAGTGGAAATCAGCATACGATTGATGAATTAACTGAAAGCTTAACAAAATATTTTTCATAAATTAAAGGTATTAAATGACAGGTGTTGTAATTGTTGGATCCCAGTGGGGAGACGAGGGGAAGGGAAAGATTGTTGATTGGTTATCAAGTCAGGCTGATATTGTAATTAGATTTCAAGGAGGTCATAATGCAGGTCATACTCTTGTAATAAATAACGAAACATTTAAATTAAATGTTCTACCCTCCGGAATTTTAAGAAAAGGTAAAATTTCGATAATTGGAAATGGCGTGGTTTTAGATTTAGCCGCTTTTCAAAAAGAAGTAGCTGGGTTAAAAGAAAGAGGAGTAGATATAACCCCTTCGAATTTATACATATCGGACAGAACCACAATAATTTTACCTCTTCATCAATCACTGGATGAATTAAGGGAAAACAACAACTTAATAAAAATTGGTACAACAAAAAGGGGAATTGGACCTGCTTACGAAGATAAAGTGGGAAGAAGAGCGATAAGATTATGTGATTTATTTGATAAGGAAAAACTAAACAAAAAAATTGAAATTTTACTCAATCATCATAATGCGATAATGAGAGGTTTTGGATTGAATGAATACAATTTAGAAGATGTAGTCAATGAAATATATAAATTAGGAGAGTATGCTAAACCTTATACAAAAACAATAAATGACATAACTAACGTAATAAACAACGGTAAAGAAAAAATTTTATTTGAGGGAGCTCAAGGATTTCTTTTAGATATTGACCATGGAACCTATCCCTTTGTAACATCATCAAATGTTCACGCTAGTTACGCATCTATCGGCAGTGGATTGAATCCAAAAGTTATTAATCATATTCTTGCAATTACAAAAGCATATACTACGAGAGTCGGCAATGGTCCTTTTCCTACAGAACAAGATAATGAAATAGGCAATAAACTTGGTGAAATTGGCCATGAATTTGGAACAGTGACAAATAGAAAGAGAAGATGTGGTTGGTTTGACTCAGTTTTAGTTCGTCAAGCTTTAACTCAATCTGGAGCAACAGGTATTGCTCTTACTAAAATCGACGTATTAGATCAATTTGATGAAATTAGAATGTGCGTGGGATATAATTTAAATGGAAAAGAAATAGACTACTACCCAAGCTCTGAACAAGATCAGGAAACAATTGAGCCAATCTATGAGACTTTTCAGGGATGGATGAGTACAACAACTGGCATAAACAGCTTCGATGAGTTACCAGAAAACGCAAAAAAGTATGTTAATCGTATTAGTGAGCTCACAAAGACAAAGATAGATTTAATCTCGACTAGCCCTAGACGTGAGGACACAATACTAATAAACAAATTATTTAATTAAGCCTGAATTAATTTAGTATCTCTTGCAAGGCTCAACATTTCTGTTTGAAGCTTCTGAAATGCTCTTTCTTCTATTTGTCGAATTCGTTCTCTACTGATGTTATACTCTTTACTGAGTTCTTCTAGAGTTTTAGGAGTTTCAGATAACTTCCTATCTTGGATAATGTGTTTTTCCCTATCATTTAATACATTAATCGCTTTGTTGAGAAGAGCCTTTCTTTTTGAAACTTCTTCTTTCTCAGCTATTTTGACTTCGTGATCCGCATCCTCGTCAACTAGCCATTCTTGCCATTCTTCTTCACCGTCTGCACTAACTACTGCATTAAGAGAATAATCGTTCCCAGATATTCTTCCTTCCATTTCCGAAACTTCTTTTTCAGAAACATTTAGTTGGTTTGCAATTTCTGTAACTTGATGAGGTTTAAGTGATCCTTCACTATAGTCACTTAGTCTATTTTTAAGTTTCTTAAGATTAAAAAAAAGTTTTTTTTGAGCTGCAGTAGTGCCAATCTTTACTAAACTCCATGATTTAAGTACATACTCCTGAATAGCAGCTCTAATCCACCACATAGCATAAGTTGCTAATCTAAACCCTTTATCCGGGTCATACTTTTTAACTGCTTGCATGAGGCCTATGTTTCCCTCAGATATAAGTTCTGTAACAGGAAGTCCGTATCCTCGATAACCCATGGCAATTCGAGCAACGAGCCTGAGATGGCTTGTAACAAGTGCATGAGCTGCACTCGTATCCCCTTCATCTCTCCATTTCTTAGCAAGATTAATTTCTTGCTTTTCTGTAAGCATGGGAAACTTCTTGATCTGTTGAAGATAATGACTAAGACTACCTTCATTGGACAATGCTGGTAAATTGTAGTTTTTGCTCATATTCAAGATATGGTTACTTTTTTCTAGAAATCAATGTTCAGCTTTTAATTGAATTTACCAATTTGCTCAAGTAATCCGGTATAACAGACTGAAAATGAAGCATTTTTTCTTTTTTAGGATGAAGAAATCCAAGAGATTGCGCATGCAGAGCCTGTCCTGGCAACATTTTAATCGATTGAACTGCGCTTTCTGAAAGTGATCTTAGTTTACTTTGAGGCGATCGACCATAAGTACGATCTCCTATCAGTGGATTTCCCTTTTCCGTTAGATGAACTCTTATTTGATGAGTTCTACCAGTTTCTAAGCGACATTCTAATACTGAAGCGACAATTTGATTTTTTTTGTTCATTAAATTTTCTAGTGTCTTGTAATGAGTGATAGCAACTTTACCTCTGCTCACAGAACTCATCATTTTTGTTCTATTCTTATTACTTCTAGATAAGAGTGACTTAATTTTTCCATTTGCTGGTGAGATTTTGTTCCAGCATATGGCAATATAAACTCTTTTGATAGAGTGAGCGGCAAATTGGTCAGATAAATGTTTATGAGTGAAATCATTTTTTGCTATTACAACTAGTCCACTCGTATCTTTATCAATTCGATGAACTATTCCTGGCCTTTGAGCATCACCGACAAATTTTAATTCATCTCCGCAATGATTGATCAAAGCATTAACAATTGTACCTGACTTATTTCCAGCACCGGGGTGCATTACAATGCCTGCAGGTTTATTGATAACAACTAAATCTTTATCTTCATAAACAATATTTAATTCAATGTTCTCACCAATTATTGGTGTCTCTTTTGCAAATTGTATATTTACTGAAATATGATCGCCAAATGAGATCTTATAATCAGGATCTACAAGATTATTATTTACTGTAATATTTGAGGACTTTATTAATTGAATTATTTTTGATCTACTAAATTCTCTCAAATTTAAAGCAATATATTTGTCTAAGCGTTGACCTACATGCTTCTTATTGTTGACTTTGTAATGATAGAACATTATGAGATAGCGATGTACCA
>CACFAO010000017.1 GCA_902564295.1 uncultured Pelagibacteraceae bacterium | reverse complement strand
AGGAGCTGATTACAGAGGAGATCCTTCATCAGCTTTATTGGAAGTGCTTGATCCAGAGCAAAATAATTCATTTAACGATCACTATTTAGAAGTTGATTATGACTTGTCCGATACAATGTTTATTACAACTGCTAATACATTAAGGATGCCTCCTGCACTTTTAGACAGAATGGAAATTATTCGAATTGCAGGCTACACAGAAGATGAAAAAGTAGAAATTGTAAAACAACATTTAGCCCCGCAGATGTTAGAGAAGCATGGTCTAAAGAGCGGTGAGCTTATACTGGATGATAGTGCGATAACTGGATTGATAAGATATTATACGTTTATCGCCTGCCATGACTTTTTCAAGAGCTTTAACTGATTTATCTCTACCAACAAACAATGGAACTACCATATGGGGGAATACAACAATGTCTCTTAGTGGCAAGACTGGAATGTTATTTTCAATCATATTCGACTCGTCAATCCTTTAATTAATAAGATGTTCTATACTAAAACTAGTAAAGTCATTTATTATATATCTACACTTTAAATGTGTATAAATTCCTAATTTTCAAGAAATAAAAGATTTATAAGCTAAGCGCTTGTTTCTGAAGCTTTTTTGCCATCTGTATACGTGTACAGTGGTCGAGCTCTGCCCTCTGCTACTTCAGCATTAATGACAACCTCTTCAACGCCATCAAGGGATGGCAATTCAAACATAGTATCTAGTAAGATACTCTCTAGTATAGATCTAAGTCCTCTTGCGCCAGTTTTTCTCTCAATTGCTTTTTTTGCAATAACACTAAGGGCTTCATTAGAGAGTATTAACTTAACATCTTCCATGTTAAATAGTGTTTGATATTGCTTCACCAGTGCATTTTTAGGCTCTTGAAGAATTTTAACTAGTGACTCTTCGTCTAAGTCCGTAAGAGTTGTGACAATAGGAAGTCTTCCAACAAACTCTGGTATCAGCCCGTAACTAAGCAAGTCTTCAGGCTCCATATGTTTTAAACTGTTGCCACCAGATTTTTCTTCATAACTTTTTACATTTGCTTGAAAGCCGATACCTGACCCTTTTGATCTTTTATTAATTATTTTATCTAACCCAGAAAAAGCTCCACCACATATAAATAAAATATTTGTTGTATCTACTTGTAAAAACTCTTGCTGTGGATGCTTTCTTCCACCCTGTGGTGGCACACTTGCAACCGTTCCTTCCATTATCTTAAGCAAAGCTTGTTGCACACCTTCACCGGAAACATCTCTTGTAATTGAAGGATTTTCTGATTTCCTACTTACTTTGTCAATTTCGTCGATGTAAACTATGCCTCTCTGTGCTCTTTCAACATTATAGTCAGATGCCTGTAATAATTTTAAAATGATATTCTCGACATCTTCTCCAACATATCCAGCCTCAGTGAGAGTTGTCGCATCTGCCATAGTAAATGGCACATCTAAGATACGTGCTAGAGTTTGTGCCAATAAAGTTTTACCACAACCAGTAGGTCCAATTAAGAGAATATTTGATTTCGATAATTCTACATCAGACTTGAAATTTGAATGCTCAATTCTTTTATAATGATTATGCACAGCTACAGACAAATTGTACTTGGCATCTTTTTGTCCTATTACAAAGTCATCTAAAGTTGCACAGATTTCTTTAGGAGTTGGAATTCTACTTGATGATTTTGCCTTAGTCTCCTTATTCTCTTCTTGGATAATGTCGTTACATAACTCAACGCACTCATCACATATGAATACAGTTGGCCCTGCAATCAACTTCTTTACCTCATGCTGACTCTTGCCGCAAAAAGAGCAATAGAGCGTATTCTTGCTTTTACTTTCGTTATTATTTTCACTCATAATTCAATTTTTTAACAATCTGCGAATCATTAATTACTTAGAAAAACATTTATGTAGAAAAAAAACAATTAATTTTAAAAAAAAGTGTTTATAAACAGTGGATTAAATTGACTATTTGAGGCTATTTCTCAGTTTTTGGCTCAACTCTTTTTTCCTGAATGCTATCAATTATGCCAAATTTCTGGGCCTCTTCCGGTGACATAAAGTTATCTCTTTCAAGTGCTTCTTCAATTACTTCAACGGGTTGGCCTGTATGTTTTGCATATATTTTGTTTAAATTTGCTTTCATTGCCAAGACCTCTTTCGCATGAATTTCAATGTCAGTTGCTTGACCTTGAAAACCAGCAGATGGCTGGTGCACCATTATGCGGCTATTAGGTAAAGCATATCTTTTTCCTTTTTCACCTGCTGCAAGTAAGAATGAGCCCATCGAAGCAGCCTGTCCAAAACAAAGTGTTGAGACTGGAGACTGTATGAATTGCATTGTGTCGTAAATTGCCAATCCATCACTTACAACTCCTCCAGGTGAATTAATATATAATGATATCTCTTTTTCGGGATTTTCAGATTCAAGAAACAAAAGCTGTGCTGAAACTAAAGAGGCCATGTGATCGTTAACTGGTCCAACTAAAAATATTATTCTTTCCTTTAATAATCTTGAATAAATATCAAAAGCACGTTCTCCTCTTCCCGTCTGTTCAACGACCATTGGAACCAATTGATCAAAAATTTTATTATCTATCATAATTATTTCTTAGTTTTTTTCTTAACTGTCTTTTTCTTTGTCGTTTTTTTCTTCACTTCAGTCTTTTCAACTGTATTGACGTTATTATACATCTTGATGAACGAATCAACGTCAACGTCCTTTTTTTTCAATTTAACCTTCGAAAGTATAAAGTCTACAATTTTATTTTCATATAGAGGAGCTTGAATTTGCATCGCTGCATCCTGGTTATTTCTATAGTAATCAATTACTTTTTGTTCTTGTCCTTTAAAATTACTTGCATATTCAAAAAGGGCTTTATTCATCTCCTCTGGCGTCACTGAGATTTCATTTACTTTCCCAACCTCCTGAAGTATTAAGCCCAATTCAATTCTATTTTTTGCTTCTTCCTTAAATTTAGTCTCATTATCAGGAGTTAATTTTTTATCTTTAATTTCCTTTTGATGATCAATCGATGATGGACTTTGTGAATTTAAATAATTTGTAGATAAGTTCAGAAATTCAACATTTATGAGATCTTCAGGTAACTCAAATTTGTGGGCTGACTGGAGCTTTTCAAAGAGTACTTTTTTATCGAGATTTTTTGTGAGATCTGAGTACTCACTTTGCATTTGATTTTCGACCTTACTTTTTAGATCCTTTAAATCAGTTGCGCCCATTGACTTTGCCAATTCATTATCTACCTTTGACTCAACGGGTGAACTTATTTTTTTAACATTGCAATCAAACACTGCATCAGCATTTTGTAATTCTTTTGCTGAATAATCTGCAGGAAATTTAACATTTATCTTTTTACTATCTCCGCTCTTTAGACCCACAAGGCCGTCCTCTAAATCCTTTATGTATCGTCCAGAGCCAATTACAATTGTCTGGCTTTCTGCTTTACCACCGTCAAAATTCTTACCATCGATGGTTCCTTCATAATCTAACAAGACAGAGTCCTCTTTCTTAGCTTTATAATCACTGCCTTGTTCTTTATATGTTCTTTGAGATTTAGCAATTAAGTCTATTCGTTTATCAATTTCTTTTTTGTCAAGCTTTACCGAGGTTGACTCAATTTCAATTTTACTAAAGTTAGCTAATTTTATTTCTGGAAAAACTTCAAATTCTATTTTAAAGGTTTTATCAACATCTTTTTTTTCTTGTTCTTTATCTTTGTAATCAACTTTCGGCTGTGAAACAGGACGATGTTTTCCTTCTTGTATTATTTTTGAGACATTTTCATTTATTACAGCATTCAAAACTTCATTGTTAATCGCATCACCATGTTTTTGCATGATGATATTATTTGGAACTTTACCTGGTCTAAAGCCATCAATTTTTACTGATTTTTTAACTTCCTCAATCTTTAACTCTAGCTTTGTATTAAAATCTGCAGATGCAATTGTGAACTCGTAAGCTCTTTTCAAACCCTTATTCAATACTTCTTTATAACTCATATTATGCTCTTACAAACAAATTGGTGCGGATAGAGGGACTCGAACCCCCATGAGTTGCCTCACTGGTACCTAAAACCAGCGTGTCTACCAATTCCACCATATCCGCGTTTAATAGAAAATGCAAAATAGACTATTTTTTAGATGATTACAGTAAAATATTTAAATTTGATGCTATAGTTTTGACCATTAATTATGAGAAAAAATATTGTATTTTTAGATAGGTCCACTTTTCCATCTAATATTTTATTTCCAAAACTTGATTTTAATCATAAGTGGAAAAACCATAATTTTACGAAGGTAAAAGAAGTCAAAAAAAGGATTGAGAAAGCACATATAATTGTTACCAACAAAATTGAACTGAATAAAAATAATTTATCTTGTGCAAAAAATTTAGAACTAATTGCGATAACTGCAACGGGAACTAATATAATAGACTTAGAGTATTGTAGAAAACACAACATTTCTATATGCAATCTAAGAGACTATGCTTCTATTTCGGTTGCTGAACACGTTTTAACTCTCATGCTTGCACTTTCTAAAAATATTAAAGGTCTCGAGAAAGATATAGACAAGAAACTTTGGCAAAAAAGAAAAGTATTTGCATTACTTAGCAGAGAAATAAATGACCTATATGGCAAAACATTTGGCGTAATTGGAAAAGGTTCTATTGGCATGAAAGTTGGAAGAATAGCTAAGGCATTTGGAATGAATATTAATTATTTTTCAGTAAGAAATTATAAAAAAACTGAATTTTTAAAATTCTTATCATCTCTTGATTATTTATCTATTCATTGTCCCTTGAATGAGAAAACAAAGGACCTGATAACAATCAAAGAATTAAAAATAATGAAAAAAAATTTGATCCTAATTAATACTGCCAGGGGTGGTATAGTTAATGAAAATGATCTAGCAAAAGCATTAAAACAAAAAATCATTGCAGGGGCCGGAATTGATGTCACAACTAATGAACCACCAAAAAAGTCTCATGCTTATTATAGCTTATTAAATAAAGCAAATTTCATTTGGACACCACATACAGCTTGGGCATCAAATGAAACCTTGCAGGAAGCAATCAATCAATTGATAAAAAATATAAACTATTTTTATAAAGGTAGAAAAAGAAATATCGTTTAAGCCTTTTTTATTTCAGCACACTTTTTAGAACAGTAAATTACCCTATCCCAATTCAATCTCCATTTTTTTCTCCAGTTGAAAGGGCGGTTGCAAACTGGGCATATTTTAGATGGCAAGTTTTCTTTTTTCATGATCTAATTATTAAATAATATGAAATTGTTTCAAGTCCATACAGGTTTTTATGATCCTAATATTTCAGATGGCTTTTACGAAGGGCACACTAATATTTTTGTCTGTGCAAAAGATGAAAAAGAAGCTCGAAAAAAAGTGAAAGAAAAAGAAGAATATAAGAAATTCAAAATGCACATTGATGGCATTCAGGAAATAACTATCGTGGATGACTATAAAGTTAAGCTAAATAAAATTTAGGCCTTCATACATTTACCGCTCATAAATGTCCTGTATATTTCATTAACTTCTTCATCAGTCAAAGTGGTTCTATTGAACATTCTATCAATAATATAGCATTTTTGGTCGACGGTTATGCTCTCACTAGATATTCCTTGAAGAATAGAATTAGCCGATAAAGTATTATTAAACATTGCAATACCTTTATCATTTACTGAATCAAAAACTATGAATCTCTCATTCCCCTCCTTAGCATCCCAAGGGTTCCATTTTGTATCTACATTGTAAGGTGTAGAATTTGGGTTTCCATCATATGCAAAATTTACCCAGTACTTCCCCATTTTTGTTGCCAAATCTAAATCTGTCTCTCTGTTATCTTCATCGTACATTATGTCATTAATTGCATCAAAACTTTCACCTAATAAACCGCCAGACTTAAAAATAAATGCTAATTCCATTGCATGTCCAGCACCTAATAACCGAGGCAAATCAAGATTTATATTCACACCTGGAATATGAAAACCAAGAATCTGGTCTAAACCTAAGTCGCTGTTTTGCTCATCCCAATCAAATCTATATGCGTATACATTTGAACTCTTATTTAAAGATGTGAAGTCGGACGGGAGATCTACTGCACCATATTTCCATGACTCTGCCATGTATCTTGCATATACGTCATAGAATTTAGGATCTTTTGGCTTTACGTATAAATCGAAATATTCTGAAATAGGCCTAAGAAAAGCAAGAGGTCTTTCAACGAATACATCATTTGCAAACATAAAGAGTTTGTCTTCATCTCTTGTAGAGCCAAATATCATCGGTTTATCATGCATTTCGCCATCACGATATACTCCGTATATACCTTTCAATGGTATAACAACACCGTCTGGGATGACATTTGGAACGTCAATTAATCCACCCGTATCATTTCTTACTCGATAATAAGAAATTATATCGTTTGCATTTGCTGATCTTAAAAATTCTTTAGACAGTAATTTATCGCTCATAAAATTAGAGAGTTCTTCATCCGCAATATTTGGGTTTTCAGATTTAATAAGGTATTTTAGTAAACTCAAAGAACCAGCCCTTTCATTGTTCTCAGAGTATTCAAGTGAGTCTGATCCAAGATAGCCACTTTGAGAAATACCCCTTTGAAACAAATCCTTGCTTAATGGCGAAGACATAAGAGAAATCACATTTCGAGCTCCAGCAGACTCGCCAAAAATTGTTATATTTTCCGGATCACCATTAAAAAAGGATATATATTTATTCACCCATTCAAGGGATTTTATAATATCTAATGTTCCAAAATTGGCGGTATTATCTAATACGTTTTCTGAATCTTGATTTAACCCACTGTACGCAAACCATCCAAAAGGTCCTAGTCTGTAGTTTGTTGTGACCAATATTACATCGTGATCTAGAATAAAATCACCTGATGTAAATATATTTGAAGCTGAATATCCCCATGTATTGCCGCCACCATGAATCCAAAAAACAACTGGCAATTTTTCTTTACTCATATACGCTTTTTCAGAAAGATATATATTTAAGTACAAACAATCTTCTGAACCTATGATTGAACCACCCTCAATGCCATCCATTGCATCATAAAAGTTACTAACCTGCATACACCTATTTGGTAAAGTGGTTGCTTTAAATGTATCAGGATGGCTATCTAATTCCCTGGGAGCTTTCCATCTCAAGTCACCTATTGGAGGCTTTGCAAAAGGAATTCCGACAAAGGAAATTGTTTTTTTGTCCCCCTTTTCTTTTGCTACCGATCCAATAAACTCAGTTTTATTTGTTTTAAAAATGTATGACTCATCTGCATAAAGTGTGCTAACTAGCAGAAGCATAAGAAAAACTAAGGTTACAATTGTTTTATTTAATATCTTTGACATACGATTGCAGCTTTTTAATCATCAGGGGAATGTTGTCAATAAGATCCTCTGCAATTAGTCCTGGACCTATCATTTCTCCAAGCTTTGAGTGAATATATGCTCCAGCGCAAGCCGCATCAAAAGCATTCATCTTATTATCTCCAACGAGTGAAGCGATGATTCCGGCAAGAACATCACCCGATCCTGCCGTTGCTAAATACGGAGCTTCGCTTGTATTTATTACAACATTGCCCTCAGGGTCGGCAATAACTGTATCAGCTCCTTTGAGTAAAACAATGCTTCCTGCTAATTTAGCTGCCTCAATACACTTGAGCACTTTATCGTCCATTAATGCGATACCTTCACCAAATAGTCTTTTAAATTCTCCCTCGTGAGGCGTGAGTATTGTGTGCGGATAAGTGTCTATGAATAATTCTTTTGGATTTTTTTCAAAACATGTAATTGCGTCTGCATCAATAACACAATGATCCACAAAAGCCAGTGCCATTAAAGTTCTAGCTTTTGTCTCGTCGTTTACTCCATTCCCAGGACCTATGAGCACACTTGAAACTCTTTTATCTTTTAAAAGTTTTTGAAAATCATTTTTTTCTTTTATCACAGAAAGTAATTCAACTGAGATTTGTGGTTCTAATATTTTTGCTGTCTCTTCATCGCAGACCATAGTTACTGCTCCTGCTCCAACTCGCATAGCTGATCGACCTGCTAGCCGAGCTGCTCCAGTTTGAAATTTTGGACCCGTACTAATAACAAGCATGCCCCTTGAATATTTGTGATCACTTGAAACTGGGAATGGAAAATTTTTAATCCATAATGATGGATCATTTTTTTTTATACTCGGCATAATTTTCTCAAATACATCTTTTTTAATTCCAATATCCTCAACTACTATTTCTCCACAATATTTTTTTCCAGGATATAAATAATGACATTTTTTTTTATTAAAAAAAGTAATTGTTTTTGAAGCATTAAAAGCTTTACCAAGAACAGCAGATGTATCACCATTAATTCCAGATGGAATATCTACAGAGAAAACATCTAATTTAGATTGATTAACATCATTTACTAACGAAATTAAGTCATTAGACATTGTCCTTGATAGTCCTGTGCCAAACAAAGCGTCAACTACATAACAATAATTTGATATACTTTTAATTTTGGAAACAAATAATGAGTTTTTAAGTTTTTGTTTATAATATAAATTGTCATTGCTTTCTTTGGCTTTACTGACAGGGCAGTAAATATCAATTTCCATGCCATGCTTTAAAAGAAGGTCTGCAGCAACATAACCATCGCCACCATTATTTCCCGGGCCACAAATAAAGAGCACCCTTTTACCTTTTTTAATAGGAAGATTATTGAAAACCTTTTTACCCGCGTTAAACATTAGATCCAAACTAGAAATACCAGACTCAATAGTTAAAAGGTCGGCCTTTGCCATTTCTTTATTGCTTAGGATGTATTGAGTCATTTATTAGAATTCGCCTCTAAGTGCATGTTTTAAATAAGGATATGTAAATTTTATAAATATTTATATTTAAATCTATATGTCAATTTGGCATAAAAACATTATATATACATTCTATCATTAATTTTAACTTCTTTCAGAAAATTAATGTATAAAACTCTATAGTTAACTCATTATGAAAAAAATCGAAGCTGTTATAAAGCCATTTAAGATAGATGATGTCAAAGAAGCGCTTGAAAAAGTTGGGGTTCGTGGGATCACCATATCTGAAGCTAAAGGCTTAGGAAGGCAAAGAGGTTTTACTGAAGTTAATACTGGTGTTGAGTATGGTGATTTTCTTCCGAAAATTAGATTAGAGATAATCTTACAAGATGATCTTGTCGATACGGCTGTCGAAGCGATAAGGGCTTCGGCAAACACAAATCGTATAGGTGACGGTAAAATATTTGTTTCTAACGTTGAAACAGTTATGAGAATTCGTACAGGCGAGACTGGTTCGGACGCATTATAAATTTAATTCAGGGAGAAATGAATGTCAGATATGAAAACTTATGAATACATATGGCTTGATGGTTATACACCAGAGCCTTTTATGAGAAGCAAAGTAAAAGCAACCGAGGAAAAATCAGCACCGGACTGGTCTTTTGATGGTTCATCTACTCAACAAGCAGAGGGGGGAAGCTCAGACTGTCTTCTTCTACCTGTTCAAACTTATTCTAATCCAAATGGACATGATTTAGTAATGACTCAGGTACAGGCTGCAGACCATACAACCCATCCATCAAACTTTAGAGCTGCTGCAGCGGAGGTTGTTTCTGATGAATGGTGGTTTGGTTTTGAACAAGAATTCTTTTTAACTGACGCTAAAACTGGTGAACCGCTTGGCTGGGAAGATGGTACTCCAAGAGAACAAGGTGAATTTTATTGTGGTGTTGGAGCGGGCAATGTTGTTGGTAGAGCGATATCAGATGCGCATCTTAAAGCTTGTATAGATCTTGGGATTACACTTACTGGAACTAATGCAGAAGTTGCACTTGGCCAATGGGAATATCAATGCTTTGGAAAAGGTATTAAAGCAGCTGATGATTTATGGGTAAGTCGATATTTGCTCATGAAAACTGCTGAGGAACACGGCGTTGGAGTGAACTTTCACCCAAAACCCAAAACTGGTGATTGGAACGGTTCTGGCATGCACACTAATTTTTCTAATGAACAAATGAGATCTTCTGGATCAGAAGAATTATTTACATCAATGTGCGACAAACTTGGAAAAGTTCATGAAGAAGGTATTGCAGCTTATGGATCTGACAATAATATGAGGCTTACTGGACTTCACGAAACACAAAGTATCGATAAATTTTCATATGGTGTAAGTGATAGAGGTGCTAGTATACGTATTCCAGTTTATACTGTTGAACATAATTGGAATGGGTACCTTGAAGATAGAAGGCCAGCATCGAATGCTGATCCATACAAAATTGTATCACATATAGTTGGGACTTTGACTAAATAAATTCCACAATTAGGGGATCATATGGGTACTGCAAATGAAGTACTAAAGAAATTTAAAAATGGTGAAGTCAAGTATCTCGATATGAGATTTACAGATCCAAAAGGTAAGCTTCAACATCTGACAATTGATGGTACAGCAGTAGACGATGATCTCCTAAACAGCGGGGTTTTCTTTGATGGATCTTCCATATCGGGCTGGAAAGCAATAAATGAGTCGGACATGGTACTCAAGCCGGATCTGTCCACAAAAGTGATGGATCCTTTTACAGCTCAACCAACGTTAATTGTATTTTGTGATATTCTTGATGCAGTTTCAAAAGAACCATATGAGAGAGATCCAAGAGGAACTGCAAGGAAAGCAGAAGAGTATGTCAAAGCAAGTGGAATTGGCGATACTATATACATGGGTCCAGAAGCAGAGTTTTTTATATTTGATGATGTAAAATTTCAAGTTGATATGAACAAATCGATGTTTGAAATTGATAGTACTGAAGGTCCATATAATTCTGGACGCTCTTATGAAAGTGGTAACCTAGCACACAGGCCGGGTGTAAAAGGAGGATATTTTCCTGTACCACCTGTTGATAGCGCTCAAGATATAAGAACAGAATTTCTTGAAGAATTAAAAAATTTAGGACTCAGGATGGAAAAGCATCATCATGAAGTCGCTCCTAGTCAACATGAATTAGGACTGAAGTTTGATACTTTACTCAAACAGGGTGATGCTATGCAGCTTTATAAGTATGGTGTGCACATGGTTGCAAATGCATTTGGTAAAACTGCTACATTCATGCCTAAGCCAGTTAAAGGCGACAATGGAACTGGAATGCACACACATCAATCGATTTGGAAAAATGGCGAACCTCTATTTGCAGGAGATAAATATGCTGGCCTATCTGAGATGGCGCTACACTATATCGGCGGGATCATCAAACATGGAAGAGCGCTTAACGCGTTTACAAATGCTAGCACGAATAGTTATAAAAGACTTATACCAGGGTTTGAGGCTCCTGTTATACTTGTATACTCAGCCAGAAACCGATCTGCCTCATGTCGGATACCTGTTTCAGATAATCCGAAAGGAAAAAGAGTTGAAGTAAGGTTTCCAGATCCCTCAGCAAATCCTTATTTGGCATTTTCAGCAATGCTAATGGCGGGGATGGACGGTATAAAAAATAAAGTTGACCCTGGCAATGCTGCCGATGAAGATCTTTATGAATTACCAGAGGCAGAAGTTAAAAAATTGCCAACTGTTTGTGGTTCTCTTAGAGAGGCACTTGAGACAGTAGACGAAGATAGGGCTTTTTTGACTGAAGGTGGAGTTTTCACTGATGACCAAATTGATGCATATATAGACCTCAAAATGGAAGAAGTATATGATCTAGAACACTCTCCTCACCCTATAGAATACAAAAACTATTTTAGTGTGTGACAATTAATTAAAATCTAAAGTGTGACCTTTGTAAATAAAATGCTATAAATATAATCGAATGGAACTAACAACAGAACACGAAGAATTAAAGAGATCAGCTCTTAAATTCGTTGAAGATGAAATCAACCCCTATGTAGACGAGTGGGAAGAAAATGAAATTTTCCCAGCTCATGAGCTATTCAAAAAATTAGGTGATCAAGGTTTTCTTGGGGTAACTAAACCTGAAAAGTACGGTGGATCAGGTTTGGATTATTCTTATGGGGCGGTTCTTAATGAAGCATTAGCGCATATTAAATGTGGCGGTGTTCCTATGGCTATTGGCGTACAGACAGATATGTCAACTCCGGCATTAGCGCGCTTCGGCAGTGAGGAAATATGCAATGAATTTTTAAAACCATCTATTACTGGAGATCTTGTTTCTTGCCTTGGTGTTTCTGAACCAAGTGCTGGTTCTGACGTGGCTGCTATTAAAACTCATGCGGTTAAGGATGGAGATGATTACGTAATCAATGGATCAAAAATGTGGATTACAAATGGTACTCAAGCAGATTGGATGTGTATGCTTGCAAACACTGAAAGTGACAATAAAAATAAACATTTAAATAAATCTCTTATCTGCGTACCCCTTAAGGAAGATGGTAAAAGAGCAAAAGGTGTCACAATCAATCGTAAACTAAAAAAAATGGGCATGCATTCGTCTGATACTGCTGAAATATTTTTTGACGATGTAAGGGTGCCGCAGAAAAATTTAGTCGGAGAAGAAGGTAAAGGCTTTATTTATCAAATGATGCAGTTTCAAGAAGAAAGACTTTATGCAGCTATTGCTGGCTATACTGGCTGTGAATTAGCTATTAATGAGACTATTAATTATACAAGACAAAGAAAGACATTTGGTAAGCCAATTCTAGACAATCAGATTGTTCATTACAAACTTTCTGAGCTGATGACGGAGGTTGAAGCTTTAAAGGCTCTTACATGGAAAGGAATCGAGATACATGTTAATGGTGGTGATTGCACAAAGCTGGCTTCAATGTCAAAGTTAAAGGCGACACGACTTTCTAGAAAAGTAAATGATGAGTGTTTACAATATTGGGGTGGAATGGGCTATATGAATGAGTCGCCTATTTCAAGAGCGTATAGAGATGGACGTTTAGGTTCAATTGGGGGTGGATCAGATGAAGTAATGCTTGGCATTATCTCAAAATATCTCGACATTCTTCCAGGAAAAAATTAATTACATTCTTGCAACGCCGAAAGTATTTGGCTTTAATTCTCTTTTATCGCCATCACTGATGATGTTTAAGCATTCACCTAAAATCTTTCTTGTATCTTTTGGATCAATTATTCCATCATCCCATAATCTTGCTGAGCAAAATATTGCCTCACCTTCCTCACGGTACTGATCAATTATTTTCTGCTTCATGCCTTCAAGCATTTCAAGGTTCTCTCCGTAAATTTTTTTGGGGTCTTGACCTTTTCGTTCGGCACCTTCAAGAGCTACTTGAGCCATTGTTCTAGCAGCCTGTTCCCCTCCCATTACACTCATTTTTGCATTTGGCCATGAGAACAAAAATCGAGGATCATAAGATCTTCCCGCCATTCCATATTCTCCCGCACCAAAAGAGGCTCCAATCCTAAGTGTTATTTTAGGAACGGTGCAATTAGTAACCGCCTGTATCATCTTTGATCCGTGTCTTATCATTCCTTTTGCTTCCTCTTTAGTTCCCACCATAAAACCAGTTATATTTTGAAGAAAAATTAGCGGCGTATTTGATTGAGAACAAATTTGTATAAATTGAGTAGCTTTGTTTGCACTCTCAGAAAATATCGGTCCATTGTTCCCTAAAATTCCAACTTTATAACCTTGAATAGTTGCATGTCCTGTTATGAGGGTTTTACCCCAGCCTTCTTTAAACTCTAAAA
>CACFAO010000016.1 GCA_902564295.1 uncultured Pelagibacteraceae bacterium | reverse complement strand
TCCATAGATCATCAAAAAGATATGTTCGGCGATATGAATATATCAGGTTTTAAACTAACAGAGGAAGAAGAGTGGAAGTCAAATTATAAATTAATGAAAGAATATGAGATGCTGGGTTTTTATTTATCAGGTCATCCTCTGTCAACACACAAAAAAAACTATAAATCTTTAATGTTAAGAGAATATTCAGAGATCAAAGATAATTCAGAACTGCACAATCAAAAAAATCTTCTTTTGGGCGGTACCTTACTTTCTAAAAAAGAAAAGAGATCAGCCAGGGGTAATAATTATGCATTTTTAAATTTTTCTGACCTGTCATCAATTTTTGAGCTAATTATATTTGAAAGTAATCTTAGAAAATACCGTGAGCTACTTTTAGAAGGCGAGTCATTTGTCTTAGGTGTAGATTTTTCATCACAAAATGGAAGTTTAAGAGGCGAGCTAAAAAAACTATTTAGTTTCGAAGAAGTTGAAAAGCTTAATAAGACAAATGATCTCAACAACAAAGAAAATCATAAACTAAACAATCAAACACTAAAGATTTATGCCGATAATAGTTTTTCAAAGGATGAGTTAGCAAAATTAAATTGGGTTAAAGGGCATAATAAAATAGAGATTATCATTAATAATCAACTACTTAAGATACCCGGTGAATTCAATATTACCTCTGAGATGGTTGATAAGATGAAAAGCCTCAACGGCGTAATGAAAATTGATTTTGTAGAATAAGTTGTTGTAAAGCTTGTTTATTTAATATAATTAAACTCAAAATATCATACAGCGATAGCTAATGCTGTCCGGTCCTTAATCAGGTCAAATTGCTGTGGATGAATAACCGGAGAAAAAAATGACTATACCAAATATTAATCTAAAAGAGCTTGTTGAAGCAGGAGTACATTTCGGACATAAGTCTCAAAGATGGAATCCTAAGATGTCAAAGTATATACATAGTACTAAAGAAAATATACACATCATTAATTTAAATTACACTGTGCAGATGCTGAGTGAAGCCTTAAAAGTGATAGAGTCAGTTGTATCAAAAGGAGGAAAAATTTTATTTGTAGCTACAAAAAAACAAGCAGCAAATAAGATTGCATTACTGGCAAGCGAAACAAATCAATTCTATGTAAACCATAGGTGGCTTGGAGGAATGTTAACTAATTGGTCAACTATAACTAAATCAATAAAAAAAATGAAAGAATTAGAAGTACTAAAATCTAATCCTGATAACGAATATACAAAAAAAGAAGTTCTAAAAATTTCTAATCAGCATGAAAAATTGGTTAAGTCTCTAAGTGGTATTAGTGAAATGAAAAAGTCGCCAGACTTGGTATTCATTATTGATACTAAGCTTGAACATATAGCTGTCTCAGAAGCTCAGCTATTAAACATACCTATTATTGGGATTGTAGATACTAATTGTGATCCTGACAAAATTGATTATCCAATTCCAGGAAATGATGATTCCAGAAGATCAATAGATTTATATTGCTCACTGATTAAGGAAACAATCATTTCGTCTGCAACCAATATTGATTTTGAAGTAAATCAAGAAAATAAAACAAAAGAAAATCTTAATGACCAAATCGATAAGCCAAAAGAAAATTCAAAAAATTCAGATTTAGATAATAATATGGAAAAAAGAAGTGACAATTAGCGCTAAAGAAGTTCAGGAATTAAGAAAAATATCTGGTGCTGGTATGATGGAGTGCAAGACTGCTTTGTCTGAATCAAAAGGTGATCTTAATGAAGCATTTAAACTACTTAGAGAAAAGGGTATTGCAAAAGCTGAAAAAAAGTCAGGCAGAGATGCGAATGAAGGTCTGATAGGAATAAAAGTTAATTCAGACAAGGCTTCTATAATTGAAATTAACTCTGAAACAGACTTTGTTTCAAGAAATTCAGAGTTTCATAAGCTAGTGAATCAAATATTAGATATTTCAATTAAAAGTAACGATCCTGCATTGGAAAATAATCAAGATGTATCAGACCTTATCAATAATGCTGTTGGTAAGATTGGAGAAAATATAGTTTTGAGACGGTGTGCGATCCTAAACGGTAATATTTATAGTTATGTTCACAATGCAGTTAGTAATGGACTTGGTAAAATTGGTGTAATTGTTGATATAGATACAGATGTAAGCGATTTAAGCGAAGTTGGAAAAAATATATGCATGCATATTGCGGCTTTGAGTCCTAAATCAATCTCTGAAAATGATTTAGACAATCAAACAATCGATGCGGAAAAGGATATTATTAGACAGCAACTTAAGGATACTGGTAAACCTAATAATATCTTAGAAAAAATGATGGATGGTAAATTAAAAAAATTTTTCGAAGAGAATACCTTATTAGGTCAAAAATTTGTTGTTGATCCATCTATAACAGTACAGCAATATATTGATCAAGTTTCTGAAAAAAATAAAAGTAAAATTTCAATTAATAAATTTATAAGATACGAAATAGGATCTTAATAATGGCATCAAAGAAACTAAACCGGATACTGATTAAATTATCTGGAGAGTCTTTGATGGGGAAAAAAACCTATGGTATTGAACTAAATACAGTTAATAGAATTGCAAAAGACCTAGCGACCCTAAAAAAAGAAAATGTTCAAATATGTGTAGTTATTGGTGGAGGAAATATATTTAGAGGACTAGCAGCTTCTGCAAACGGGATGGATAGAGCAAATGCAGACTATATGGGAATGTTGGCAACAGTAATGAACAGTTTAGCATTACAAAACTCTCTTGAGCAAATTAAGATCGATACAAGAGTCATGTCTGCATTTCCAATTCAATCTATATGTGAAACATATATAAGAAGACGAGCAATTAGACACATGGAAAAGAGTAGGCTTGTGATATGTGCAGCTGGTACAGGAAATCCATATTTTACTACTGATACTGCATCGGCCCTTAGAGCAGCTGAACTTGAGTGTAATGTTATTTATAAAGCAACGCAGGTCGATGGTATTTATGATAAAGACCCCAAAAAAAATAAAAATGCAAAAAAGATCAATAAAATATCCTATAATGAATATTTGTCTAAGAACCTTAAAGTTTTAGATACAGCTGCAGTAAGTATCGCAAGAGAGAACAAAATACCGATAAAAATATTTTCGATTTTAAAAAAAAATTGCTTTAAAAATATATATAATGATAATGATAGTTACTCAGAGATACTAAATGTTTGAAGAAATCAAGAGTGATATTAAAAGTAGAATGGATGCGTCAATTCAGTCGCTAAAATCAGACATGCAAGGAATTCGGGCTGGCAGAGCCTCACCGAGTATGGTTGACTCAATTAAAGTAGATGCATATGGTCAAAAAATGGGAATTAATCAGATAGCAAATATAACCACTCCTGATCCAAGAACTATAAATATTGATGTATGGGATAGTTCAAATACTGCGTTAGTTGAAAAAGCCCTTAGAGAGTCTGATCTCGGAATTAACCCAATGATTGAAGGAAATTTAATACGACTTCCGCTACCTCAACTCACAGAAGAAAGAAGAAATGAGTATCTTAAAATGGCCAGCAAAATATCTGAAAATGTAAAGGTCGCTGTCAGAAATATTAGAAGAGATGGTATTGAACGTATTAAAAAATTAGAAAAAGATAAAGAAATTGGTCAAGATGAATCAAAAAAAAACCAAGATATAGTTGATTCTATAAGTTCTGACCAAATTAAAATAATAGAAGAAATATTAAAAAATAAAGAAGAAGATCTAAAAAATATATAAGTATAAGTGAAATTAAAACTATCTCCGAAAAAGAAAATCAACCATGTTGCAATAATAATGGACGGTAACGGGCGATGGGCAAAAAAAAACAACTACCCAAAAAAAGTTGGGCATGAATTTGGAATTAAAAACTGTATATCAATTTGTGTTGGCCTAAAAAATATTAAATATAGCATTAAAGAAATTTCATTCTATGTTTTTTCGACTGAAAATTGGAAACGAAAGCCATCAGAAGTTAATAATTTATTTAATCTTATTGATGAATTTTATAATGAATTTAAAGATAAAGCTGACAAAAATAATTTGAAAATTCGTCATTATGGAAGCAGAAAAAAATTATCTAAAAATCTGCTTAAAATAATTGATAATGTTACAGAAAAAACAAAGTCAAATAATGGAACAACTGTCAATCTACTATTCAATTATGGATCGAGACAAGAAATTAGGGACGCAATTGTAAAAATTAAAAATTTAAATACCTTCAACTATGATTTTAAAAAATACTTATATATACCTGAATCGCGTGATCCTGATCTCATTATCAGAACTGGAGGTGAATTGAGGTTAAGTAATTTTATGTTATGGCAAAGTGCATACTCTGAATTATATTTTACAAAAGTATTGTGGCCAGATTTTAAAATAAGGAATTTAAGAAATGCTCTAGATAATTACACAAGAAGAACTAGAAAACTTGGCAAATAATGAAAAACTTTTTAAATATAGAATTACTTAAACGTGTTATTTCAGTATTTATTTATATACCAATTGTAATCCTGCCTCTAATTTATAGTAATTACGTTACAGTCATTATTTTTCTTCTTTTTACCTCAATTATATGGGCTGAGATTGAGGAAATGAAAATAAAAGTAAGGAAACTTCTTGTAATCAATTTATATTTGTTGACTGTAATTGTCTCTTTTTTTTTATTTATCCTTTTACTGATAACTGGCAAAGTTTCAATAATCACACTTTTGACTCTAATAATAATAATCTGGTTATTTGATACATTTTCTTTTATTGGCGGAAAAATTATTGAAGGAAAAAAATTAATGCCAAAAATTAGTTCAGGTAAAACATTTAGTGGGTTAGCTACTGGAATTTTTATGACATTAATTATAACGGAAATTCTTTTTCATTCTTTAAATCTTACATTTCAACTATCATTTTTATTTACCTTATCTATTATTTTCTTGTCTTTTTCAGGAGATACAATTGTTTCAATGCTGAAACGATATGCTTCAATTAAGGATTCTGGAAAAATAATGCCTGGTCATGGTGGGTTACTTGATAGATTTGACTCTTTCATTGCTGTATTTTTTGTGTATGGAATTGCAAACTTACTAATATGAAAAAAATTAATACTATAATTTATGGGGCGACTGGGAGCATAGGTAAATCTGCGCTCTCAATCATAGAAAAAAACCCAGAATTAATAAAAATTGAAGGAGTCACTTGTAATACTAACGTATCTAAGCTTTATAAAATAGCAAAAAAATTCAATGTAAAAAAAATTGGTTTTAATGAAAGATCTTTACGAAATATAAAAAAAACTAATTTCAGTGGTTTTAGGACGTTTAGTGATTGTTCAACCTTCCATGATATGATTTCAAGCAAAACTGACGTCATAATTTATGCAATAAGTGGATTACAGTCGCTAGATTTGTTAATTAGATTATTAAAAACTGGTAAAAAAATTGGAATTGCAAATAAAGAATGCATTATTTCTCTGGGTTACAATTTCAATAAATTATCAAAAAAATACAAAACAGAAATCATACCACTAGACTCTGAGCACAACTCTATTTATCACCTCTTAAAACAAAATTTAGGAAATTTTAAATCAATAACATTAACGGCATCAGGCGGCCCTTTTTTTTATTTTAATAAAAAACAACTGAATAAAGTATCAGTAGAGCAAGCAGTTAAGCATCCTATATGGAATATGGGAAAAAAAATCTCGATCGACTCTGCAACATTGATGAATAAAGCATTAGAAATAATTGAGGCAAAATACTTATTTAATTTAGATGAAGATCAATTAAATGCAGTTATACATCCACAGGCCATTATCCACGCTTTAATAAACTATGAAAACGGTGTAAGTACGGCTATATTAAATAATCCCGATATGCGCATACCTATATCCTCACTTTTCTTTCAATATAATAAATACTCGAAATTAAATAAAACTTTCGATATAACTAAGCAATCAAAATTAGAATTTTTTCCCATAGATGAAATAAAGTTTCCGGCATTGAGACTTGCATTTCAAGTAATGAAAATGGGTGGTTTAGCGCCACATATTTTTAATTATTTAAATGAAAAATTAGTTCATTTATTTATGGAAAAAAAGATTAAATTTGTAGATATAGTAAATCTAAATGAAATTAACTTAGAGAAGATTTTTTCTAAAAACTCAAACATTTCAAAGCCTAATTTAAGTGATATGAAGATTATAAATTATTGGATTGATAATAATTTATATATTGGTAATTAAATACTGTAATGCAATATCTTATTAAAATTAAACTATATTCATTCATCATAATTTTTTTTCTGAATACCATTGTTTTAGGAAGTGAAAATCAAATTGATGAGATTCAGGTCCAAGGAACTCAAAGAATTGATATTGAAACAGTTATTTCTTACTCAAATATAAATATTGGAGATCTTTATTCTGAGGAATTGGGTAATCAAATATTAAAAGATCTTTTTAATACTAACCTCTTTTCAAATATCGAAATTTCATTTCAAGAGAATATTTTAAATATTTCTATAAAAGAAAATCCTACAATCAACCTAGTTAAATTTTCTGGCAATAGTAAAATAAAAGATGAAGATTTATTAATTGAGATTTCGCTTAAAGAGAGGTCAGTTTACTCAAGAAGTAAGGTAAAAAAAGATACAGAAAGAATGCTTTCACTTTATCAGAGGTCCGGACGGCTTTCTACAGAAATCATCCCAAAAGTTGAAATGCTCGACAATAATAGAATAAATCTTACTTATGAAATCGAAGAGTCAGATGTTGCTGAAGTATCTAAAATAGTAATTCTTGGCAACAATGTTTTTACTTCTTCCAAAATAAAATCTGTTATGAAAACAAAAGAAAAGACATTATTACGATTTCTTTCTTCGGCAGATAGATACGATCCAGATAAATTAGAATATGATAAACAACTTGTTACGGAGTTTTATAATAATAATGGATATCCTGAGTTTACATTTGTCACTACTATTGCACAATTATCACTCAATAAAAATGACTTTGAAATTATTTTATCAGTAAATGAGGGAAATAAATATAATTTTGGTGAGATAAAAGTTCAGAGTGAATTAAAAAAAATGAATTCTGAAATTATAATGGAAACATTACCTTTTAAAACTGGAGATTTGTACGACGCAAGCAAAATTAAAAAATCTATTGAACAAATTAAAAATGCAGCAGAGTTAAGTGGTTATTCTTTTATTGAAATAACTCCTCGTTTGCAAACAGACGATGAACTAATGACTGTAAATATAAATTTTGATCTTAACGAAGGTCCTCGTGTATATGTCAATAAAATTGATATTAATGGTAATACAAGAACAGTTGACAAGGTAATCAGAAGAGAATTCTCTCTTTCTGAAGGTGATGCTTATAACAAATTTGCAATTAATTATTCACGAGATTCAATAAGAGCGCTTAATTTCTTTTCTAAGGTTGATGTAAAAGAAATAAGAACTGAATATCAAGATAAACTAGATTTAGAAATACTTGTAGAGGAGAAGAATACAGGTGAAGCATCTTTAGGAGCGGGCTATTCAAGCGCATCATCCACTTCACTCAATTTAGGTCTAAAAGAAACTAATTTCCTTGGTAAAGGACAGAAACTCAACTTTACATCAAGTTTCTCTAATACAAGAAATACCTATGACATATCTTTTACAGAGCCTTATTTTAACGACAAGCAACTTGCATTAACAGGCAATCTGTATAGTAATTTCAATGACCCAAGTTCAGTAAACTATGAGACTGAAGATTTAGGAATTGGAATTAATGCCCAATTTCCTCTATCTCCAAATATTAATCTCAGTACAAGATATTCACTTTTTACTACAAAAGTAAAAGCTGATTCAAATGCTACCAATTATGAAAGGTTACTTGCCGGCACAGATACCATTTCAATTATAGGCTATTCATTAAAGTATGACAAAAGAAACAGTCGGTATAAGCCTTCAAGAGGCTTTATTTTCGAAGTAGACCAAGATATAGCTGGGTTGGGAGGAACAAGTTATTATGTTAAAAACATTGTTGAATATAATGTTTATAAAAGACTTAGCGAAGAATTAATTGGTGCTTTTAAGTTTCAAGCTGGAAATTCAAGTGGATATAATGGGAAATATGCGCCATTGTCATCAAATTTTAAATTGGGGGGGAAAAGGTTACGAGGCTTTAAGTCTGGTAAGGTAGGCCCCAGAACTGGAAATTCCTATACTGGCGGTCAGTATTTTTATCTGACATCTCTTGAAACAAATATTGATTTTAACTTAGATACATTTGATATTACTAGTACGGTATTCCTAGATGTAGGAAGTGTTTGGGGTCTTGAGAATCCAGCATATTCATCTATTGACGATGAACATGAGACACGTTCATCATTAGGGGTAAATTTTAATTGGGACTCAGCAATTGGACCTATTAATATAATCTACGCAACTATTCTTGAAAGTGAAAGTAATGATACAACTGATAATTTATATTTTGACATAGGATATAATTTTTAAATGAAATTTTTTATTAATATTAAGAACATAATAATTCTATTAATATTTATGCAGTTACAAGTTACTAATGTTTATGCCGAATATCCTGCTACAGTTATAGGTGTAATTGACTTAAATTATATATTAGCTGAGTCTAAAGCAGCCAAAGATGCAACTGAACAAATAGAAAAAATAGCAATTGATATAGAAAATGAAATAAAAGTTAGTGATCAAAATTTAATTGATGAACAGAATGAATTAATTGAATCTCAACAGATTATGGCTCCTGCAGCTTTTGACGACAAAAGAAAAGAATATGAAAAAAAAGTACAAAATTATAATATAACAAGACAGGAAAAATTAATGTCTATTGATGAAATTATTTCAGAGTCAAGAAACGATGTTTTAAATGCATTGAAACCAATCCTTGAAGAAATCTCAAATGAAAAAGGTATAACTATTTTACTTGAGAAAAATTCTGTATTACTAAACGCTGAAAATATGGATATTACAAGTCAAGCATTAGATATACTTAACAATGAACTTCCAAGTATTGAGGTAACAATCAATTAATAAAGATGCTCCCTAATTTCTGTAAAAAATTAGGACCTATTCATATAGATAGTATCAGGTCAACAATTAACTGCAAAATAGTAAATATTTCAAATGATGAGAAATTTGAGGATTTTTTAGGTATTACCAAATTAAAGAATAACTCTATATCTTTTATATATGATAACGAACTTAAAATTAGTGATATACCTCTAAATTCTTGTATTATTTGTACTGAAAAAAAAGCAAGAGATCTCAAACCTAATCAAAAAGTTATAATTGTCGATAATGTTCTTGAGTCCGTAGCAAAAGTATCGAATATTTTTTTTAGAGATTTCTCAATGAAAGAAATAAGTGATTTAAATAAGCCTTTAATAGGTAAAAACTGTGAAATTGGTAAAAATGTTGTAATTGAGAATGGAGCAGTGATAGGAAATAATGTTCATATTGGCCACGGATCAGTTGTAAGTCATAACTGCACAATAGGTAACAAATCAACAATAGGGTCAAATACTTTTATATCAAATGCAATTATCGGTGATAACGTATCTATAGAAAATAATACATCTATTGGCCAAAAAGGATTTGGTTTTTTATTAAATAATAATAAGAATATTAATATTTATCATTCCGGTAGAGTAATCATTCAGTCTAACGCATCCATCGGTTCATGTTGTACAATTGATCGAGGAAGTTTCAGCGATACAATTATTGGTGAAAATACCTATTTTGACAACTTATGTCATGTTGCGCATAACGTCGAAATAGGTAGAAATTCAGCATTTGCGGCAATGACAGGTATTGCTGGTAGTGCCAAAATTGGAAACAATGTCTTAACTGGTGGTCAAGCTGGAATAGCTGGGCATATAACGATCGGTAATAATGTGCAAATAGCCGCAAAAAGCGGTGTCTTCAATAGTTTATCTGATGGAGTATCTGTCATGGGAAATCCAGCGATTAGAAAATATCTGTATCTCAAAAAATATAAAAAATTGTATGATTGAAAATAGAATTGATTTGTCACAAATTAGAGAACTTATTCCACATAGAGAACCATTTATTTATATTGATAAGCTTGAGAATATAGAAAAGTTACAAAGAGCAACTGGAGTAAAAAAATTTTTAATTAGTGATAGCTTTTTTAAAGGCCATTTCCCAGGTCATCCGGTTGTACCGGGAGTAATTTTAATTGAAATGATGGCACAAACTGCGGCTGCATTAATTGCCTTTAGCTTAAGGGACGAGACTTTTGATAAAATTGTTTACCTAATGAATGTTGAAAGCTCAAAATTTAGAAAACCTGTATTTCCTAATGAAGTTATAAAAGCTAATGTTAATGCACTAAGATCAAAAGGTCGTGTTTGGAGGTTTAAGGGAGAGGCAATTAATGAAAAATCTGAAGTAGTTTGTAACTCACAATGGAGCGCCATGATTATGGATAGACAAACATGAGCAATATACATTCAACAGCAATTATTTCAAACTCGGCAGTAATTGGAAATAATGTAACTGTAGGAGCTTACACTATAATAGGAGATAATGTAAAAATTGCGGACAACAATAAAATTCATCCATCAGTAAACATTAGTGGTAATACAGATGTTGATGAAGGAAATGAATTTTTCCCTTTTTGCTCAATTGGTTCAATACCTCAAGATTTAAAATATCACGGTGAAAACAGCCAGCTTATAATTGGTAAAAATAATATATTTAGAGAACATTGTACGGCTAATCCAGGCACAGAAGGCGATAATATGCAAACAATAGTTGGAAATGGATCATTATTTATGACTGGAGTACATATTGCACATGATTGTATTGTCGGCAATAATGTTATTTTTGCCAATCAAGCAACTCTTGGTGGTCACGTGATTGTTGAAGACCATGCTGTCATTGGAGGAATCTCAGCAGTTCACCAATTCTGCAGAATAGGTAGTCTAGCAATGATTGGTGGAATGTCTGCAGTAGAAAATGATGTAATCCCTTTTAGTCTTGCGCTTGGAAATAGAGCAAAGGTTACTGGAATAAATATTATAGGACTCAAAAGAGCTAATTATACAAAAGATCAGATAAGAGAATATTCAACTGCAGTTGAAAAAATATTTACAGGAGAGTCTATAGCAAAAGAAAGCAAAATGTTTTTAAACTCTGAAAGTGAATTAATAAAAAAACTAATTACTTTTTTAGAAATTGAAGGATCAAGAGGTCTTTGTAAATATGAAAAATAGTCAACCTATCGCAATCATTGGCGGTTATGACTCAATTTCAAAATCATTTTATTCTAAAATAAAATCGATAGACCCTAGATCTATCTTTTTAAATATTGGAAATACGATAATTAATAGAAAGGGTATTTATAATTTACATATTTATGAACTTAAAGTAATATTAGAAACACTAAGAGATAACAAAATTAAAGATCTCGTTTTTTTAGGTAAGATCTATAGACCAAACTTAAAAAAATTTAAAAGTGATGGTGTGATTGATAATTTTATTCCTCTTTTAATTAACCTTTATAAGAAAGGAGATGGGACGTTATTATCAGGAATTTTAGAGATTTTTAAATCAAAAGGTTTTAAAATATTATCACCATACAAAATTTCAAATTCATTTTTTTTAAAAAAAAATGAATATACAAATAATCTTTGTAATCAAGATAGAATTGATGCAGATAAATCTGTTAAAATTCTTAATAGTTTATCTAAATATGACAATGCTCAATCGATAGTTGTCGTAAATGGTTACATTCTTGCTATAGAAGCAGCAGAGGGTACCGATAAATTATTAATAAGAACTATGTCTATTCGAAAGTCACTTGATCAAATTCAATTTAAATGTGGTTTATTAGTAAAAATTCCAAAGAAAAATCAAAGTAAATACATTGATTTACCAGTAATTGGAGTTAAAACGCTCAAACTAATTAAAAAAGCCAATTTAAATGGAATATTAATTAATCATAGGTTTACCATGATTCATAATAAGCCTAAGTTTTTAGAGTATGCTCAAAATAATAATCTTAAAATATACAGTCTTTTAAAATAGACTCTATCTAGTATTTTTTTTAGATCGATTTTTACCATATTTTAGAGGTTTATTGCCAGTGTATAACTGTCTTGGTCTGCCAATTTTTTGAATTGGATCTTCTATCATTTCTGTCCATTGTGCTGTCCAGCCTGCAGTTCTTGCGATTGCAAATATAACAGTGAACATTTCAGGAGGGAATCCAATCGCTCTCAGAATTATTCCTGAATAAAAGTCAACATTCGGGTATAGTTTTTTATCAATGAAATACTTTTCCCTTAATGCTATTTTTTCGAGATCAATGGCAAGTTTTAAAATAGGGTCATTTTTAATTCCCACGTGATTTAAAACTTTTTGACAGATATTTTTTAATATTTTTGCTCTTGGGTCATAGTTTTTATAAACACGATGACCAAAACCCATCAATTTGAATGGGTCTTTTTTATTTTTCGCCTTATTTAAATATTTTCTAATATTTTTTGATGTCCCTATTTCTTCAAGCATTTCTAATGCTGCTTGGTTTGCTCCGCCATGTGCAGGTCCCCACAAGGATGAAACTCCTGCAGCTATACAAGCAAACGGATTTGCACCAGATGAACCAGCTAACCTAACTGTAGAAGTTGATGCATTTTGCTCATGATCTGCATGTAATATGAAAATTGTATCCATTGCTTTTGATAGAATAGGGGAAATTTTGTATTCCTCTGCTGTATTACTAAAACACATATGTAAGAAATTCTCTGAGAATGATAGATTGTTTTTTGGTGATACAAATGACTGTCCAATTGAATATTTATATGCCATTGCGCCAATAGTAGCTGATTTTGCAACAATTCTTCTAGTTGCCTCCTGTCTCTGGTGAGCATCATGTATGTCTAAGGTGTCTTGATAAAATGATGATAACGCTCCCATAACTCCAACCATCATAGCCATTGGATGGGCATCACGTCTAAAACCTTGGAAAAAATTAATGATTTGATCGTGAAGAAGTGTATGTCTAGTAATTAATCTTTTATATTTTTTCAATTGCTTATTGTTTGGCAAATCGCCGTAAATCAATAAATTCACAACTTCAATAAAATCACTTTTTTTTGCAAGTTCTTCTATGTCGTAACCGCGATATCGAAGGATACCTTTTTCGCCATCAATAAAGGTTATTTTTGATTCACATGATGCTGTAGAAGTGAATCCAGGGTCATAAGTAAAGATATTTGCTATTGAATGTAACTTTGAGATATCAATTACTGACTCACCTTCAGTAGATTTATATATAGGAAATTCGTATGTTTTGTTATTTATTGAAAGTTTAGCTTTGTTTTTTGTTAAATTTCTTTTCTTTTCACGCATTCAGATATTAATTAAACTATTTATAAGATTATGAAAAGGTAAAATAAATTAATATTTTCTGAGTAATCCTATCAATTTACCCTGAATTTTTACCCTATTGGAAGACAGTATTCTTGTTTCATAGATGGGGTTTGCACTTTCTAATGCAATACTTTGACCTTTTTTTCTTATTCGCTTTAAGGTTGCTTCATGATCATCAATCAACGCAACTACAATCTCACCATTATCAGCAATATTAGTTTTCTTAATTAATACTGTATCACCACTATGAATTCCTTCATTTATCATGGAGTCTCCTTCAACAGTAAGCGCATAACTTTCCCCTACAGGCATCATCTCCTTAGGAACATCAACTGACATATCATTTTGTTGAATAGCTTCAATTGGAGTACCAGCAGCAATCTTGCCAAGAAGCGGCAGAGTACTTAATTTGTTATTATTATTTATGTCCTTATTTGGCGTATCCATAAAATTGCCAACAACTAAATTATTCTTATTTTTGTCAGAAAGTTTTATGTTGGATATACCGTCTTTAATTACTTCAAGTGCCCTTGCTTTATGAGCCAGGCGTCTAACGAAACCCCTTTCTTCAAGTGCGATTATCAATCGATGAATTCCTGACTTGGATTTTAAGGTTAGAGCAGACTTCATTTCCTCATAAGAGGGTGTAACGCCATTCTTACTCTGGTAATTTTGTATGTACCCAAGAAGTTCTTTTTGTTTTTTTGTTAACATTGATTCGTTTCCAATAACTATGTTCTATCAATGTTCTCTTAAACATTCAATAAAAAAAAATTCAATTAAAACAATAATTAGCAAAATTTACTTTAATTTTTAAGTTAATAAATCGGATATGTGATGCGATAGATTATCTGATTTCATAAGAAATTCCCCAATAAGGAAATTATTTATACCTGTAGCTTCTATTATCTTGTGGATGTCCTTTTTTCCATGAAATCCACTTTCTGATATTACTAATTTTTCATTTTCCTCAAGATACTTAGAAAGTTTTATTGAAATATTTAAATCAGTTTTAAAATTATTTAGGTTTCTGTTGTTTATTCCTATTATTTTAGAATTCTTTATTGATTTTGCTATTAAAAGCTCTTCACGATTATGGACTTCAATAATACTGTCGATCCCAAGATCCTGAGCTATCATTGCAAATCTCTGTGCTTCTTCCATGTTTAACATAGATAGAATAATTAATATACAATTAGCGCCATTTAACTTACTTTCATATATCTGATAATCGTCTACGATGAAATCCTTTCTCAAAATGGGAATAGCTATATTCGATCTTATATTGACCAAATCGTCTAAGCTGCCCTTAAAATATTTTTCATCTGTAAGAACAGAGATGCAAGATATATTACACTTTTCATAAGTTTGTGCCACATCAACTAAATTGATTTCTTCATTCACAAAGTAACCCAATGAAGGACTAGCTTTTTTAACCTCACCAATTATTGATATTTTATTCTCTTGGGCTTTTAGCTTTTTATAAAAAGAACTATGATCACTTTCAGATAAATTAATTTTTGCCTCAATTGAAGACTGTGAGATAGTTTCTTTTTGTTTAGCGACAAAATCTATTTTGTAATCATATATTTCCTTTAAAATTGACATTATAAATTTGTAAATTCTGAAAGTTTATTTATTACGTTTAATGGCATTCTACTTTTAATGATTTGTTCTGCTTCGCTAAAGGCGTTTTTTATATTTTTTTGATTAATTTTATCTTTGTTGCCTAAAATTAGACCGAAAGCAGAATTAACACATACAGTATAATAAAAAGAATCTTTTTTTCCGTTAAATATTTCTAGAATTCGATTTGCGTTAAATTTAGCATCATTTCCAAGAATTTCGTTATCTAAAGTTCTCGGCAAATCTAGCGAATTGTGAGGATCAAAATCAAACAAACCTTCATTCTTTGTAAAGATCAAATTATTTCCATCTAGTGATATTTCATCATTTCCATCATAACCTGCAATTAAACAAATATTTTTATCTTCACACTCAAAGACTTTTTTATAAATATCAAATACCTCTTTAGAATAGACACCCACTATATGGTTTTTAACATTAGCTGGATTAAGCAATGGCCCCAACATATTAAATATTGTTCTTATTCCTAATTGCTGCCTTACTTGCCCAACATATTTCATGGCAGGATGATGATTTGGAGCAAACATAAAGCAGATTCCGACATAGTTTAGACAATCCTCTATTTTTAATATGTCCATATCAATATTAATGTTAAGTGCCGTCAGAACATCAGCTGATCCACAATTTGATGTCAAAGCACGATTTCCATGTTTTGCTATTGGTATGCCGCTTGCTGCAAGCACGAAAGCTGTAGCTGTAGATATATTAAGACTATTTTTACCATCTCCCCCAGTACCGCACGTATCCATCGAGTTAGGAGGTGAATTAATCGAAATCATTTTTGATTTCATAATATCTAACGCGCCACTAACATGGTGAGCTTTTATTCCAGATTTTTGAATTAGAGATAAAAATGAACTTATTTGTATATC
>CACFAO010000015.1 GCA_902564295.1 uncultured Pelagibacteraceae bacterium | reverse complement strand
TTCCTCTAAAGGAGAGTTCTTTCTTGCAACAAGTAATGGCTTCCAGGGGGGATATCAATCATCAAGCAGTTCTGTATCTTGTTCAGTTCTTGCAGGGCAGGGCCAAGACATGGAAAGGGATTACGAATATGCCGTTAAAAGACATATAAGTGACTTACCAAGCGCAAAGGAGGTTGGTTTAACAGCCGCAGAAAAAACTCTCAAAAGACTTAATGCAAAAAAAATCAGTTCAACAAAATTGCCTGTTGTTTTTGACAAAAGAATTAGTAATGATCTTCTTAGTTATCTTGCAAGTTCAATATCGGGAACGTCAATTGCTAGAGGTACAAGTTTTTTAAAAGATAGTTTGGGAAAACAAATATTTAATAAAGATGTAACAATTATTGATGATCCTGCAATTAATAGAGGGCTTGGATCTAAACCATTTGATGGTGAAGGTATTAAAGTTGAGAAAAGAGAATTAGTTTCAAACGGTAAACTTAATACGTGGATTTTAAATACATCAACTGCAAAAAAATTAGGGCTTAAGACTACTGGAAATGCATCAAGATCAGTTGGTTCTCCCCCTGGTGTATCTACATCTAATTTATATATGACAAATGGTTTAAAAAGTTATGATGATATTTTGTCATCAATTAATTATGGATTTTATGCAACTGAATTAATCGGTATGGGAGTAAATTTAGTTACTGGTGATTATAGTATGGGAGCAAGTGGGATGCTTATTGAAAAGGGTGAGATCACACACGCAGTGAGTGAAGTAACTATCGCCTCAAATTTAAAAGAAATCTATATGAATTTATCAGCTGCAAACGATCTGGAGTTTAAATACCGTACCAATGCTCCAACAGTGCTTATTGAGAGCATGACCCTAGCAGGAAAGTAAGAATTTAAGCCATTTATCAATATTTAGATTTAAATTTTTGATAATAGTATTATGAATACCTCTTCATGACTGGAATGCAAATACTTAAGAGGTTGTTTAGGGATAGCATCAAACCGTATTCATTAAGGTTATTCAGTTCACTTTTTTTTATGGTTATTATTGCACTTTGTACTGGTGCGACAGCATGGTTACTTGATCCTGCAATTGATAAAATCTTTTTAGATAAAGACGAGTCCATGCTGCTTTTAATCCCAATCGCGATTATTTTAACTTTATTAATAAAAAGTATTGCTACATTTATTCAAATTGTTCTGCTAAATGGAGTTGCACAAAATGTAATTGCAGATACGCAAATCAAATTATTTAAAAAAATAATTAATGCTGATCTAGCTTGGTTACATAAAGTTCATTCAGCAAAGATTATTTCTAACTTCTTATATGATGTTACTTTGCTTCAAGACTCTGTAAGCAGTAGTTTAGCTAATGGTGTAAAAGACGTTTTAACTTTAATTTGTTTGCTTGGCGTCATGTATTATCAAGATTGGCAACTCGCAACTATTTCAATTATTGCATTTCCTCTGGTTGGCATTCTTACAAGACGCTTAGGTAAAAGAATTAAAAAGGCATCAACTGAAAGTCAAGAGGAGACTGGCACATTAGCATCAATATTATCTGAAAATTTAGATGGCACTCGAATTGTTAAAGCTTACCAACAAGAAGATGAGGAAATTGAGAAACTCAGCAAATCAGTATTTAGAAGAATGACAAAAATATTAAAAGGTGCCAATGCTCGAGGTGCCGCCTCCCCTTTTGCAGAGTTTTTGGCAGGTTTTGGAATTGCCGGAGCATTGTATTATGCTGGTTTAAGAGGTCTGCAAGGTGAACTGGCACTTAATGAATTTGTATCATTCCTCGGAGCAATGATGCTTGCGTTCCAACCTCTTAGACGTATCGCTCAAATAAATGCAACCTTACAAGAGGGATTTGCGGCAGCAATACGAGTATTTGGTCTGCTTGATGAGAAAAGTCTAATTAACGAAGCACAAAATGCTCCTAATTTATCAATTGATAAATCAGATATAACTCTTGAGGACGTTACATTATCTTATGAAGGACAAATAAATTCAGCCTTGAAGGGCATAAACCTACAAATACCTCATGGCAAAACTACTGCTTTAGTTGGTCCAAGTGGTTCGGGTAAATCCTCTGTATTAAACTTAATACCAAGATTTTATGATCCGGATAAAGGTAATGTTAAAATAGATAATCAAGATATTAAGGAATTAACAATTTCATCAGTAAGATCATCATTAGCTTTAGTAAGCCAGGAGCCAGTTCTATTTGACATGTCAATTCATGAAAATATCTTATATGGTAAACCCGAGGCTTCTAAAGAGGAAGTTATTAATGCAGCGAAAGCGGCGGCGGCACATGAATTTATATCAGAACTTCCAAAGAAATATGAAACTATAGTTGGAGAAAAAGGCTATAGTCTATCAGGTGGTCAAAAACAAAGAATATCAATTGCCAGAGCCTTTCTTAAAAATGCACCAATTCTTTTACTTGATGAAGCAACATCAAGTCTGGACACAGAGTCTGAACATCTTGTTCAAAATGCTATAAGTGTTTTAATGAAAGATAGAACAACTCTTGTAATTGCCCATAGACTTAGCACCATTATAAATTCAGATCAAATTATTGTTTTGGATTCAGGAAGTGTTGTAGAAATAGGCACCCATCAAGAATTATTAAAAAAGAATGGAGTTTATAAGAAACTCTATGAACGTGAATTTTAAAAACTAATGATTAAATACATTGCTGGATTTAAACTGACTCAACAATTAATATCCCTACTTGGATCAATGTATGTATTATTAGTATATAAAACATCCACAATAGAGTTAAAGAATCGAAAAAATATTGAGTCATTATTTAAAAAAAATGAGTCATTTATTTATGCATTTTGGCATGATCAACTTTTAATGTGTCCTCTTACATGGCAAAGTGAATTCGAAATAAAAGTATTAATTTCTAAACATAGAGACGGTGATATAGTTGCTAAACTCATATCAAACCTTGGATTTAAAGCTATTAGAGGTTCAACTCATAAAACTGGAAAAACTAAGAATAAAGGAGGGCTTTTATCGGCACGCCAAATGATAAAATCATTAAAAAAAGGTATCTCAATTGGTATTTCACCCGACGGGCCAAAAGGACCACGTCACAAGGTCAGTGACGGCATCTTGAGTATCTCTCGACTAAGCAATGCATCAATTCTTCCTGTAGGAATAGGTTTTAAAAAAAAATGGGTACTAAATACTTGGGATAAATTTATTATACCAAAGCCATTTAACCAAATAACAATTATTTGGGGCGAACCACTTCCAGCATTAAAAAATGAAAAAAGTATTAATCAGATTAAGAGTAAATTAGAGAGTACAATGTATAATTTAACAAAAAGAGCAAATAGAAATAATAAATAATGCTACCTTATTACATTTATAAGTTAATTACCAAATTCATAAGACCATTTATAGTTTTTTATATTCTTATTAGAATTTCAAAAGGCAAAGAAGATAGAGCACGAATAGCAGAAAGATATGGAACAAGTGATGTTGAGAGAAAAAAAGGTAAAGTTATATGGTTCCATGCTGCTAGTATTGGTGAGAGCTTATCAATATTACCTTTATTAAGTAAATTAAACTCTGATAAATCTATTGATCAAATAATTCTTACGACAGGAACTCTTACTTCAGCAAATATTCTCAAAAGTAAATTATCAAAAAAAATTATTCATCAATATATTCCATTTGATATTCCATCTTATGTAAATAAATTTCTTAATCACTGGAACCCATCTCTAGCTGTATTTGTCGAGTCAGAGATATGGCCTAACTTTTTAACTGAGTTAAAAAAAAGAAATATTAATTCTTTAATTGTTAACGGAAGAATGACTATTAAAAGTTTTAAGAGATGGACAATGCTAAGTGGACTGTCAAAAAGACTTTTTTCTAATTTTTCTGCATGCTGTACACAAAATAGTGATAGTGCTTTTTTTTATGAAAAATTAGGCATTAAAAATACCATCAATACAGGAAATCTTAAATTTGCTTATAAACCTGATGAGATAATATCAGATGAATTAAAAAAACTAAGATCCCTCACAAAAAAACGTAAAATATTTCTTGCGGCTAGTACACATCCTGGAGAGGAAGAAATAATTAAAAATATTACACTTAATTTAAAAAAAACGGTTAAAGATCTTCTGACAATTATTGTACCAAGACACGTAACTAGAAAATCGTTTTTTTCTTCATCTAAAGGACTTGGCTTATCAATCAGATCAAAGAAACAAAAGATAAATGATCGAACGTATTTATATCTTGCTGATACTATTGGAGAATTAAACATATTTTACAGTTTAGCAAACATCGTTTTTATTGGTGGTAGTTTAGTGCCACATGGAGGACAAAATCCCATAGAAGCTGCTTATTTAGGTAAAAAAATATACCATGGCAAAAATATTGATAATTTCATAGATGTTTACGACGTTCTTAATCAATTAAAATTTACTCAACAGGTAGAAAATGAACGCCAGCTAGAACATTACGTTAAAGAAGCATTAGCTAAACCAAAATCTATAAATAAGGATATTAATATAAATAGACTAAAAAAAGAGGGTGATGATACAGTAAGTAAAGTACTGAAAGTTATTTACCAAAATTTATAATTGAACATGGAAAAAATAATATTGAATATATGGTATTCCAACAAAATTTTTTATAGATTGGTCTCCTACATACTTTTTCCAATATCTTTACTATACATTATAATTTTTTATTTATTCAGAATATTTAAAACTGAGCTCAAAATTAGTGTTCCAATTTTATGTGTTGGTAATATAAACGTAGGTGGTACTGGAAAGACCTCAACTCTTTTAGAAATTATTAAGTATTTCAAAAATAGCGAAAAAAATATTTGTGTATTATTAAAAGGATATGGTGGTAAAAAACATACATTTAAAAAAGTATCACCAAATGACTCTGCAACTTTGGTGGGCGATGAGGCAATGCTTTTTTCAAATCATGTACCTACTTATATTTCAACAAATCGAATGTTAGCTGTAAATAAAATTTTAAATGATATCAGCCCTGATTTTATTTTACTTGATGATGGTTTCCAAGATAAGTCTCTTTTTAAAGATAAAAATATTTTGATGGTTAATGGGGAGCGTGGTTTTGGAAACAGGCTATGTTTACCGGCCGGACCATTAAGAGAATTGATCAAGCCCGCATTAAAAAGAGCTCAATTTTTAATCATTGTTGGTGATGATAAAACAAAAATAGAAAGTATGTGTAATGATATAAAAATTGATACTCTCACCGCTTCTATTGAACCATTATACATCAACAAAAATAAAAAATATTTAGCTTTTAGTGGTATTGGTAACAATCAAAGCTTCTTTGATACCCTTATCAGTAATAATTGTACTGTACCTAAAACAGTTGAATTTCCTGATCATCATTTTTTTACAGAAGGTGAACTAAACCATCTAAAAAAAATGGCTTCAGAAAATAATCTATCCCTCATTACTACTGAAAAAGATTTTGTAAGAATTCCTGAAGAAGAAAGAAAAGGAATTGAATGTTTAAAAGTGGAGATAAAATTACCCAACATGGACGAATTCATGCACAAACTGGTTAATTGATACGTATGAAGATTTTTATAAAAAAGTATATTAGATATCCATTTGAATTTATTCTATTTGCTATATTCTATTTTATATTCAAATTACTACCTCTTTCTGTAGCAAGAAAACTAGGTGTAAGTATAACAACAAGCTTAGGCCCCTTATTTTCTATTAACAAATTAGTTAAAAAAAATTTAAGAATTGCTTTTAAGGATCAAGATGAAAAATGGATTACATCAACTACAGAAAAAGTATGGGAAAATTTGGGGTATACGGTTGCTGAATATTCACATCTCAAAAAAATATTAAAAGATAAAATTAATGTAATTGAAAATGATCATTATAGAGAAGCCTTCTCGGGTAGCGAGAGATCAATCATCATATCAGCTCATAATTCAAATTGGGAAATACCAGGAATGTCGATAAGAAAGACAATGCATCGAACATCTGCGATTGTTAGAGAACCTAACAATCCTCTAATAAATTATGTTTTAAAGAATCTTAGAGATAAATATAGCCTTAGATGTTTGAGTAAAAATAGAATAGGTACAAAACAATTACTTAATAATTTTAAAAATGGTGAGTCAATTGCTCTGTTAGCTGACCTTCAATTATCGTCAGGTATTAATCTTTATTTCTTTGGAAAGAAAATGAAGTTTTCTTCTCTACCCGCTCAACTGGCCCTAAAATCTAGGTGTAAAATATTTTTAGGATGGCCAATAAGAAAGAATGATGGAAAATTTGAATTTGAAATTCATCAATCAATACATGCCAGCGATTATGAAGATACTTCAGATAACGTTGAGAAAATATCGGAGATGATTATTGCTTATTATGAAAGTATGATTAAGAAATACCCAGAACAATATTTCTGGTTTCATAATAGGTGGAAACTGGACTGATTTTTGTTTAATTTTCTAATAATAATTGTGGATCAACGTAAGTATTAAAAACCATCACGCCCCAATGTAGATGTGGTCCAGTTGACCTGCCTGTTGATCCTACTTTGCCTATTATATCTTTTTTGCTAACTTTTTGGTTCACTGCAACATTTACTGAAGACAAATGGGCATAAATAGATTTTACTCCATGACCATGATCAATGATTATTGTGCCTCCAGTATAATATAAATCACTCTCAGCATGAACGACTATTCCTTCATTACAAGACGTTACTGATGTTCCTTCATCAGCAGCAATATCAATACCCCTATGAGGGCTTTTTGCTTTACCGTTAAGAATTCTCTGGCTGCCAAAAACTCCACTGATAATTCCAGTTGTTGGTTGAATAAATTCTTCCGTAAAATAAGTCAAATCCAAGTCTAATTTCTTTGCTTCTTTTATTAATTCATTTTCAGAAATAATTCGTTTTATGATATCATCATCAAGAGGTGTAACCATTTGTTCAGGTAGTCCATCAATTCTTTGAATATCATAATCTTGTTTTTCGATAGATATTTGATGGATTAAGAAAATGCCATCACTGTTACTGTACGTAACATTTATTGGTTCTATCTGCTCTCGAGATATTGGGAAAACATAGAATCCATCGTGACTGATTTTAATAGGCTCTCCATCAACAAAGATTTCATTTGCGTCATTGTTTTGACCTATAACAAGACTTCCTTGGGGAAAACTTTTAGGAAGTTCAGATGAAAACGCACATACGTTTAAATAAAATAAAACAAAAAAAACTCTATTTATTAAGACCATTAAGTTCTTTATATCTGTTTAGTGCCACTTCAGGTGATGCATAGACTTCTTGAAGCTCTACGTTCCAATATTTAAGATTTTCAAGTGTAATCTTTTCTCCAGTTATTGAGCATTCCACAAAATCACCAGGTGTCTTAACTTGAAAATGACCATGATTAAGAACAATTTCAGCTTTTGTACCAACATTATTCATCTTTAATTTCCTTCACTTCAGCAGAAATTTTTGCAAAGCTTGTTTCAATAATTATATCTGTATCGTGTTCTATATCTTTTTTTGACTTTATAACTTTATTTTTTAAGTTTTTTGTAACAGAATAACCTCGATTTAAGACTGACTTATAGCTCATACTTTCTAATAACTTTTCATTATAATTAATTTGATTGCGCATATTTTCTACAAATAAGTTTGTAGTGCTATTTAATTTATCAAATTTTGAAATCAGTTTTTGTTGAAAATTATTTACTTGTTCCTCTAAAATACGATAGTTAAGCGACTGAGTAATTTCTTTAAATTCTGATAACAGGCTTTTAATAAATAATTTTAAAGAGACTGGCAACTTATCACTTAGATTTTTAAATGAGCTTAATTTATTTTCTAAATTACTATTAATTGAGTCACGAAGGTCTTTTTGAAAGTCTTTTAAATTGATTAAAAGCTCATCTTTATTAGGTGTACACAACTCTGCTGCTGCGGTTGGAGTTGGCGCTCTGAGATCAGACACGAAATCAATAAGTGTCGTATCTGTTTCATGTCCAACAGCTGACAAAACAGGTATTTCACTAGCGAATACTGCTCTTACAACAATTTCCTCATTAAATGCCCAGAGATCTTCTATGCTCCCCCCACCTCGGGCTACAATAATTAAGTCTGGAACTTTTATTTCGCTATCTTTTAGAGAATTGTTAAATCCATTTAAAGCATCTGCTATTAAATGTGCAGCATCATCACCTTGTACAGGAACTGGCCAAAGAATAACATCGCACGGAAACCTATCTTCAAGTCTATGAATAATATCTTTTATAACTGCTCCTGTAGGTGAAGTGATAATACCAATTGTTTCGGGATATAATGGAAGAGGCTTTTTGAGGTCTTGATCAAAAATACCTTCTGACATTAATTTTTTCTTTCTTTGTTCAAGCAATGCCATTAGTGCACCCTCTCCCGCTGGTACAATTGAGTCTATAATAATAGAATAGTCCGATCTTCCAGGGTATCTATCAGAATACCCGGTTGTAAGTCTCCCAGAGCAAATTACTTCAAGGCCTTCATCTGGCATAAAGCTTAGTTTTGCAACAGTGCTTCTCCATACAATCGCTTTTATAATTGCATTTTCATCTTTAAGGTTAAGATATACATGGCCTGATGCTGGCTTGCTTAAACCAGATACTTCTCCACGAACTTTCACATAGCCAAAGTTATCCTCAAGCGTCTCTTTAATTGAGGCTGAAATTTCAGTAACTGTGTATTCTTTGATGTTCTCTCTTACCATTTAATTTAAATATTAATGTGCTAATATAACAAGAAAATCAAAAATATACTTTATGAAAATTTTAGTGATTGGCAGTGGGGCTCGTGAGCATGCGTTATGTTATTTAATATCTAAGAGCTCTATGGTTTCATCTATTTATGCAATACCTGGAAACTACGGAATAAGTCAACTTGCTGAATGCGAACAAATTGATCAAACAGATTTTGAGAAAATATACAACTTCTGTAAAAGTAAAATGATAGAATTAGTCATTGTCGGCCCTGAAGTGCCATTGGTCGCAGGGATTGTTGATTTTTTTAAAGAGACAGAAATAAAAATTTTTGGACCTGATAAGTATGCATCGCAGTTAGAAGGGTCTAAAGGCTTTATGAAAGATCTTTGTAAACAAAATGGGATACCAACAGCTAATTATGCTCGATTTGATAATAAAGAAGAAGCCATAAACTATTTAAATGTTCAACCTTTACCTATTGTAATTAAAGCTGATGGTCTTGCGGCTGGGAAAGGCGTTACTGTTGCAGACACAAAGAAATTGGCAGAACAAGCAATAAATGACATTTTTGATGAGAAGTTTGGGGCAAATATGGATGTAGTTATTGAAGAATTTATGGATGGTGAGGAAGCGAGTTATTTTGTTTGTTGTGATGGTGAAGATTTTGTTTCATTAGAAAGTGCCCAAGATCATAAAAGAATAGGTGAAAATGACACAGGGCCTAATACTGGAGGAATGGGAGCATATTCACCTGCGCCTATTTTTACACCTAAAATAAAAGAGCAAGTAGACAGGGAAATTATTACACCCACTCTAAATGCCTTAAAAAAAAATGGACACCCTTATAAAGGTATTCTCTATGCTGGATTAATGATTAAAGATGGTTATGCCCGATTGGTTGAATATAATATTAGATTTGGCGATCCAGAGTGTCAGGTATTAATGCTTAGAATGAAAAATGATTTAATTAAATTAATTCTTAATTGCTTGGAAGGCAGTCTAAGTAAAACTAAATTGGAATGGGAAGATGATAATAGTGCTACAGTGGTTGTGGCGGCAAAAGGTTATCCAGGCGACTATAAAAAAAATACAAAAATTATTGGCTATGAAAATTTTGAGAGTAATGATCTATTTCAAGTATTCCACGCAGGAACAAAACATGATGGAAATAACCTTCTAGCTAACGGAGGTAGAGTTCTTTCTGTAACAGCAAAAAATAAAAATCTAAGGGATGCTCTTAATATGATTTATGCCTACATCGGTCAGCTGGATTGGCCGGATGGTTATTACAGAAGAGATATAGGAAAAAAGGCAATTAAATGACTACTCGTGATGAAATATTTTCTGGCACTAAGGAGGTTGATGAAAAGTTAGTTTTTAATAGTGACAATCTCAATGATTACTTAAAAAAAATAATTGGAAGTGAGTTTGATATTGTAAGTATAAAGCAATTTAAAGGCGGGCAATCCAATCCTACTTATTTGATTGAGGATAAAATAAAAAATTATGTGTTAAGGCGTAAACCTCCTGGTAAATTACTAAAATCTGCACACGCGGTAGACAGAGAATATAAAGTCATTACTGCACTTGGCAAGACTGATGTACCGGTTCCTGAAACTTATTGTTTTTGTGAAGATGAAAACGTCATTGGAACACAATTTTTTTTAATGGATCATGTTGATGGAAACATATATTGGGAACTTTTATTGCCAGATTCAGATAACAACCAACGCCGTGAAATTTACCTATCCATGAATGATACGATTGCAAAACTTCACAACGTTGATTTTCAAAAAATTGGGCTAGGTGATTATGGAAAACACGAAAATTACATGGCAAGACAAATTCATCGTTGGACCAAACAGTATAAAGACTCTGAAACACAAAAAATCAATGAAATGGATTATTTAATAGAATGGTTGCCAATAAATATTCCTGAAGATAATGAAACTACAATTGTACATGGAGACTTTCGTCTTGATAATATGATATTTGATAAGCAAAATAATAAAGTTATGGCTATACTGGATTGGGAGCTTTCTACGCTCGGAAATCCTATAGCGGATTTTACTTATCACATGATGTCATGGCGATTGCCTGCTGCAGCAAAGGGTCTTGGAATGATGGGATCAAACTTAGAAGAGCTTAATATTCCCTCTGAACATGAGTACGCTGAAATGTATTACAAAAAAACAGGCAGAAGTAAAATTGAAAACTGGGATTTCTATATGGCATATAACATTTTCCGCTTGGCTGGAATTGCGCAAGGAATTGTTGGTAGAGTTAGAGATGGAACAGCCTCAAGTTCAGAGGCTAAAAACTATGAGAGCTTTGTTCCAATATTAGGAAAATTAGGCTGGAATATTGTGGAAGAGGCAGCAAAATAATTAATATGACAGAACTGGATATAGATTTTGTAAGAAAACAATTCCCTGTTTTTCAAAACCCTAAAACTTCAAATTTTGCATTTTTTGAGAATGCTGGTGGCACATATGTGCCAAAACAGGTTATTGAAAAATTAAATGATTTTATGACGACTAAAAAAGTACAGCCGTATGGCGACTTTGGTCCATCGATTGAAGCAGGTAACGAAATGGATAATAGCATAAGCAAAATTGCTGAACTCCTAAATATCAATAATGATGAATTTATAATTGGACCATCTACGACGATGAATATGTTTTTACTATCTAATGCTGTGAGATCGTGGCTTAACGATGAGGATGAAATCATAGTCACAAATCAAGATCATGAAGCTAATATTGGCGCATGGAGAAAATTATCAGAATACGGTATCAAAATAAATGAATGGAAGTTTAACCCTGACTCTGCTGAACTAGAATTGGATGAATTAAAAAATCTCATAACAGAAAAAACAAAATTTATCTGTGTCTGTCATACATCTAACGTTGTTGCATCAATTAATAATCTAAAAGATATCATTACATTGGCGCATCAGAATAATATCAAAGTTGTCGGAGACGGTGTAGCTTACATGGCACATGATATTGCGGATTTAAAAGATCTCGATATAGATTTCTATGGTTTTAGCTTATACAAAACTTATGGACCACATTTAGCGCTATTATATGGTAAGAGAGATTTATTACTTGAAACAAAAAATCTTAATCATGAATTCTTGGAAGGAAGTGTTCCATATACTCTTAATCCAGGTGGTCCTAATCATGAAGAACTTGGATGTTTGTCAGGTATAACTGACTACTACGAAACTTTATATGATCATCATTTTGGTGAAAATAATTTAAATCTTCATCGCAAAGGTAAAAAAGTTTTTGAATTAGTATCCAATCATGAAGAGGTATTAATGAAAGAACTGATTGAATTCCTCAAAACAAAAAAAAATATAAGAATGATTGGCAAACAAACACATGCTAGATGCGATCGTATGCCAACTGTATCATTCACTGTTAAAGATAAAAGCTCATTGCATGTAGCCCAGGAGGCTGGAAGAAATAATATCGGCATTAGAAATGGTGAATTTTATGCCTGGAGATGTTTGCAGGGTTTGGGCATTGAGCCAAATGATGGGGTAGTTAGAGTCTCTATGGTTCATTACAATAGCATAGAAGAGGTAAGAAAATTAATAGGGTTTTTGGATAAGACTATTTAGAATTTTTTATATTTTTTTCTCGCTCTTTCCTTTGCCTTATTGACTCTTTCATCGAAATATCTTCCAAATTGTGGTACTCGTCCCAATAGCGATCAAATTCGTGTGATTTGACGTATCTTCCGTAATTATCTTTCTGGTAAATTTTCTTCTTTTTTATCAAATTTATAAATATTTTTTTAATTCATTTCTTGCAATAGAGAGTCTATGTACTTCGTCTGGCCCGTCCGCTAATCGCAGAGTTCTCATTCCTGCATAAGCTTGTGCTAGGTGTGGGTCTGTTGTTACTCCAGCCCCTCCAAACGCTTGAATTGCGTCATCAATAATTTTTAATGCCATATTTGGTGCAGCTACTTTAATCATAGCTATTTCATTTTTTGCAACTTTGTTTCCAACTTCATCCATCATAGTTGCGGCTTTTAATGTTAATAGTCTGGTCATCTCAATGTTAATTCTGGCATCAGCAATTCTCTCTTGCCAAACAGAGTGCCGTACCACTTCTTTACCAAAAGCCTTTCTGCTCATTAGTCTTTTACACATTGCTTCAAGTGCTACTTCAGCAAGACCAATAGTTCTCATACAATGGTGAATTCTTCCAGGTCCCAACCTGCCCTGTGCAATTTCAAATCCTCTGCCTTCGCCTAAAAGCATATTTTCTGGAGGAACTTTGACGTCTTTAAATTCAACTTCAGCATGTCCATGAGGGGCATCGTCAAAACCAAAAACAGGCAAATGTCTCTTTATTTTGATACCTGGTGTGTCCTTATCAACCAGAATCATGGATTGTTGCTTGTGTCTGTCAGGGTTATCTGGATCTGTTTTTCCCATGAAGATAAAAAATTGGCACCTTGGATCCATTGCACCTGAAGTCCACCATTTAGTTCCATTTAGTACATATTGATTTCCTTCTTTTTTTATTTCACTTTCAATATTTGTTGCGTCTGATGAAGCGACTGCAGGCTCTGTCATAGCAAAAGCAGAACGTATTTCACCTTCTAATAATGGCTTTAAGTACTTTTCTTTTTGTTCATCTGTACCATATCGAACTAAAACTTCCATATTACCGGTATCAGGAGCAGAACAATTAAAAACTTCTGCAGACCACATTGCTCTCCCCATGATTTCACACATTGGCGCATACTCTGCGTTTGTAAGGCCATGTCCATAGTCACTATCAGGTAAAAACAAATTCCAAAGGTCTTCTTTTTTTGCTTCCTTTTTAAGATCTTCAATTACCGGCACCACCTGCCATCTGTCAGCTCCAAAATTTTCGATCTGACTATGATATGTTTCGTTGTTCGGATAAACGTGCTTATCCATAAAATTATTCAATCTATCTGTAGTTTCTTTTGCTTTTGGCGAAATGTTCATTATCTTTTACCTTTAAAAAAATTATTTATTAAGTTTTCACAGTCAGTTTTTGAAATATTATCATAAATTTCCGGCAAATGATTACAATTTTTTGATATAAAAAAATTTAAGTTACCATTTATCGAGCCATATTTTAAATCATCTGCACCATAATACAACCTCTTAAGCTTAGCTTTTGATATAGCGCTGGCACACATAATACATGGCTCTAAAGTCACGTAAATATTACAATCAACCAATCTATCAGAGCTAATCATTTCACACGCCTCCCTTATAGCGTTTAGTTCAGCATGGCCTACTGGGTCTTTTCTGCTAACCACTGAATTATGGGACCGCGCTAAAACTTTGTCTTCCTTGTTAGTAATAACGCATCCAATAGGTATTTCTCCAATTTTTAAGCCTTTTTTTGCCTCCTCAATTGCCATTGCCATGAATTTATTTTGTGTCATAAATATTTAATTAATATAAGCAATCCTAATTCATGCCTACTTTGAGACAACAAAAATTAGTAAGAATTAATAAATTATTAGCACAGTCAACTAACTTTTCGAGAAGAGAAATAGATAAACTCATCGATGAGCAAAGAGTAGTTGTTGATAACGAATTGGTGACAAAACAAGGAGTTCGAATAAGTATCAATAGTATTGTAAAAATAGACAATAAATCTATTAATCTAAAATCTGATCAGCAATTAAATGATATTTATATATTCAACAAACCAAGAGGATGCTTAGTAACAAAATCAGATCCAAAAAATCGCAAAACTATTTATGAATACATACCTAAAAAAAATCATAATTTAATTTCAATTGGACGACTTGATTACAATTCAGAGGGACTATTATTATTAACTAACAGCGGTGGCTTCAAAAGAAAGATGGAATTACCCAAGAATAATTTTGAAAGGGTTTATAAGGTAAAAATACAAGGCTTTATTGATAATAAATTTATTAATACCTTATTAAGAGGTTATTCGTATAAAAAACTTAAATATAAATCCATAAAAGCTTCAGTAATTAGCAAAACAAATACTTACTCATGGATAAAAATGACACTTACTGAAGGTAAAAATAAAGAAATTAGAAACATTTTTGATTCTTTGAATATTACAGTCACAAGATTAATTAGAATAACTTACGGGGAATTTAAGCTTGGTAGTTTGAAAAAAGGGGAAATAAAAAAAGTTACTTAAAATGAGAATTATTAGCGGAGAAAGAAAAGGTCATTCAATATTTAGCTTTAAAAGCAAAGATGTAAGACCACTTTCAGACAAAAATAGGGAAACCATTTTTAATCTTTTAATGCATGGAAAAGAATTGGTAAAAATTAACTTTAGTCTTGAAGAAGCAAAAATAATTGATCTTTTTGCTGGCACCGGCTCATTTAGCTTTGAAGCATTGTCACGTGGTGCTAAACACGCAACCATGGTAGAGAACAATCAACAAATGATAGATATAATTTTTAAAAGTGCAAACAAGCTAGGGTATTTAGAAAAGATTGCTGTAATTTCTGAAAATGCTTGTTCATTTGAAGAGTATTCTGAATCTACAAAATTCAATCTTGCTTATGTAGATCCACCATATGGAAAAAATCTGGGACTCAGAGCTATTAAAAATATTATTAAGAAAAACTTATTAGAAAAAGACAGTATAATTATCTTAGAGGAAGAAAAAGACTCTAAACATTTCGAACTTTCAGAAATAGTACTTTTACGTGAAAAAGAACTAGGTAATTCAAAATTTAGTTTTTTTAAATTAGTTTAAATAACCCTTTTGAAGTTCAACTGCATCTTGATTAAATGGGTCAACTTCTAATAATTCAGCAAGATAGATAACCCTTAACATTTCTGATCCAAAGAAATGGCCGATCTTACTCATATCTTTATCTTTAAAAATAAATTTATTAGAAGTCTCATTTATGTTTAATAAAGATTTACTCATAGCATCAAGATGATTTGAAAGTGTGATATTAATCAAATTCATTTTTGAGTATTCCATGCCCATAATTTCAAAAAAAATATTTTTGGGTCCATCTAGATAAAACTGTAAAAGACTGTGCTGGTCTTTTGGCATTTCAGAAACTAGAGGTAAAACACCTTTTGCGTTTTTACCCAATGACTCCGCATATAATTGTTTTCGCCAATTACCAATTTCAATAAGCTCATCACCATAAATCAAATAAGCAAATATATTCTTTCCATTTTTGATTCTTTTAAAATCTTCCTCAGCCATATTCTTTATTTGGTCTTTATCTTCTAATGCTCTTCTTCCACCATAAAAAAACTCATTGCACAGATCTCTATTAAAGTAAAAACTTGGGATAAGGCTATTGTTACTAAAAATTGAAAATCTGCCTCCAATTTCCTTGTTTAGTTCAATAGTTTTTATTGATTTTTGTATGGACAAGTCTCTTAGTGGAGAAGATGCATTTTCTGTAAACGAATAAAAATTTTTTGAAAAATCAATATTTCCATCTAGTTTTTTGATCATATACTCAAAGATCGTTAGTATTTCTGATGTTTGTCCGGATTTTGATACGAAAAAGAATCCAGTCTTATCTAGTTTAGCACTGTTTAACAATTCATTAATCTTAACAGAATTTAAATGATCAACATATTGAACACGTTTTTCATTTAAAAAATGAGTAATTGCTTTTGCTCCCTGAGAAGAGCCGCCTATACCGACTACTACAATTTTATTAAAATTTTTATCCAGTATTCCTAACGACTCGGAATATGAGTTTTCAAGCTTATCAAAATCAAGAAATGGATAACTCATCATCGCACTTCTTGACCAGCTGTTACAGTTGCTTGATCTATTTGTCTTTCAAACTCTCTCAATCTTTTATAAACACTTGCAAGCTCAATAATTGTTGGCCAGGCTTTAAGAAGATATTGCATTGACCCCTCAACTCTACCAAATGCCCTGATTATTTGCTGCATGACGCCAAGAGTAACTACCCCGGCAACAATTGCAGGGGCTAGAAATACATAAGCTGACAAAACATTTGCCTGTAAAAATGCGATACGACCAATATCAAAATAAAGATATCTTATATAACTTAAAAAATGAATTTGCCTTACGTCATCAAATAATTCCTCAAGGGTTTTTGGTCTTACTGTTTCATCATCTTCAGCAATTACTAACATTTTTCTATATGCCGCTTCTTGTTTTTGTAAATCGTATTCAATACCAACAAGCCTTAAAATTAAACCAAGTCCAATTAAAAATAATGTTCCTCCTATAGACCATAATAATGCACCAACAACTAAACCATACTCCCATTCACCAAAGAAAAATATTGGAATTCCAATACTCAAGCCAAACAGTATTGGCATGAATTCTACCAGGATCATTAAAGCTTCAATCAAACTTGTACCAAGAGACTCCATAATTCTTGAAAACTTTATAGTATCCTCTTGAACTCTTTGTGATGCACCCTCAATCTTACGCGCCTTATCATAGACAGAGTGATACCACTCAACCATGGCAGTTCTCCATCTAAATAAAAAGTGATTAGTAAAATAACTTACAAGGACTGCAACTGCTACATACATTCCCGCTAATGTTATAAAGGATAATAAACTTGCCCAATATTCTTCAATTGTAATGGCGTTAGGAGCAGACAATGCTTCCTGTATCATGTCGTAAAACTCACCGAACCATTCATTAATTTTTACATCAATTTGAACCTGAACCCACAGAGATGATAAGATAATAGCTGAACCAATGTATGCCCATAAAAACCATTTTGGATCTCGAAAAAACTTAAACATTTATAGAATAATTAATTTGAATATGAATTAAGTAAGTCATCCACCCTGTTAAGAAGATCATTTAGATCTTCGTTTTCATCAAAACTAGGAGCATCATCATACATTGTTTCATCAATTATTTCTGGTTTAAGCTGATCTTCTTCAGAAAGTGTTGTAATTTCATCTGTGTTTGATATTCCTTCCAAAAACTCTTCCTCGCTCAAACCAATATTATCAGTTGTATCTAAAATGCTATCGTCATTTGTTACAACGTCTAATTCATTACTTTCAACAAGTGAATTTTCAATTACCTCATCAAGAGGATCCTTAGGTAAAGTTGAATTATTTATATTTTGATCCTCGTTTCCAAAATTATTATCAATAAATTCGTCTAACGATGATGTATCAGCATTACTAGGCACGCTGGTAGATGAGTCTTGTGTAATGATATCTTGAATATCTTTGGCTGACTCACCTGTAGGCGCGGCCTCCTCTACTTCCTCTTCACCAACAACTGGTGGTGTTAATTCAAAATCAGGGGGTATCTCTAGTGCTTTTTGCTTTAATGATGTGTAATCTCTGACTGTATTGTTAGTACAAGCAGCAAAAATTAATAAAAAAAATATAATTAAATAGTTACGTATCATTTTTAACGGTTTTATCATTTTCTTTTTTTGAGAACAACTCAAGTAAAATAATCAAAATACAGCCGAGCGTGATACTTATATCAGCTATATTGAATACATACCAATGATAATTGTTATAATGTAAATCTATAAAGTCTAATACTGCAGAATATTGATATCTGTCGAGCAAGTTGCCTAGCGCTCCTCCTATAATTAAACTAAATCCATAATAATAAATTTTTTTATTAATACTTATTGCATAAAAAAATACTGCAATAGCAATAATCGCCATAACAAACATATAAATATAATTTACCATCGAAATTTCATTTTGAAATATTCCAAACGCAAAACCTTTATTCCATATCAAATGAAAATTAAGATATTTATTTATTGATGTTAAATATTGTGAACTTAGATTTGATACATCAATGTTATAAACATTGATAACATAAAACTTTGAGAGTTGATCAGCCGCGAAAACAACCAGTATTAAAAATATAAATCTTCCAATAGTTTGTATCATTTACAAAGTACTTCTTCGCATCTGAGGCAAACATTACCTTTTAAATTAGAAAAATATTTCCAACACCGCTCACATTTTTCACCACCAGTTTTACTTACATGCACTCCAATGTTTTTGTCTACTTCAGATATGAAACTGTCACTTGAAGGCTTGTCATTTACAACTTCTAATTCACTAATGATTGAAATATTTTCTAATACTTTTTGGTCAATCTTTTCGATTTCATCTTTAGATATGTACAGTT
>CACFAO010000014.1 GCA_902564295.1 uncultured Pelagibacteraceae bacterium | reverse complement strand
TGCGCCCGCTATGAATGCATCTTTTGCACTTCTGAGAACAATACCCTTAACTGACTCATCTGAGATTAATTTCTCAATAATTGATCTATATTCACCAAGAGATTGAAAATTTAAAACGTTCATTGAACGATTTTCCAAATCCCACGTTACAACGGCAACACCGTCACTATCTATTTCATAAGTTACATCAGCCATGATTATTGTCCTAAAATTTTAAGTTATTAAACGCGCTCAATTACGGTTGCAGTTCCCATACCACCACCAACACAAAGTGTGGCAAGAGCAGTTGACTTGTTGCTTCTCTCTAACTCATCAAGTACAGTTCCTAAGATCATAGCTCCAGTTGCACCTAATGGATGCCCCATAGCAATTGCGCCCCCATTTACGTTAATGTCTGAGTGGTCAATTCCCATATGTTCCATGTATCTTAGCACAACAACAGCAAATGCTTCGTTAAGCTCCCATAAGTCAATGTCACTTTTGCTCATGCCTAAGTTTTTTAGTAGTTTATCAGAAACATAACCAGGACCAGTAAGCATGATGCTTGGCTCAGAACCTGTTGAGGCAAAACCTTTGATTTTAGCACGAGCCTTCAAACCATATTTGTCACCCATCTCTTTATTTCCAAGCAGTATGCCAGCTGCTCCGTCAACTATTCCTGACGAATTGCCAGCAGTGTGAACATGATTAACAGCTTCAACTTCAGGGTATCGTTGTTGAATAGTAGCATCAAAACCTGCCATTTCACCCATCATTGCAAAAGATGGATCTAAAGAACCAAGTGATTGCATTGTAGCATCAGGTCTCATATGTTCATCATGGTCGAGCACTGTTAAGCCATTGATATCTTTAACGGGTGTTATTGATTTTGAAAATCTTTTTTCATCCCAAGCTTTTTTTGCCCTCTTCTGACTTTCAACAGCATAACTATCTACGTCATCTCTTGAGAATCCATATTTGGTAGCAATTAAATCTGCACTAATACCTTGTGGAACAAAGTAATTTTTTATTGCAACTGATGGGTCAGCAACCATCGCACCGCCATCCGAGCCCATAGGTACTCTAGACATAGACTCAACTCCGCCGCCGATGGACATTTGTGACTGTCCAGACATTACTTGTGCAGCTGCCATATTAGTAGCTTCTAAACCAGATGCACAAAATCTATTGATCTGAACACCTGAAACTGATTGATCATAGTCGGCATTTAACACTGCTGTTCTTGCAATACAGGCACCTTGTTCACCAACTGGCGCAACGCATCCTAGTACAACATCATCAACATCTGCTGTATCAATTTTTGTTCTATCTTTAATATTATTTAAAACTTGAGTTGCAAGTTCCAGTGCAGTTACTTCGTGAAGGGTTCCATTTTTTTTACCCTTACCACGAGGGGTTCTTACAGTGTCGTAAATATAGCAATCAGTCATTAAAAAGCTCCAATTATTAATAAGTTTGAAGATTATAATAATTCATAATCATCTAACAATACTAAATATGAGCTTGTTTAGTAATTTCTAAGAAAAATAGTATATAGAAATCAATAATTTAAAGAGCAAATACAGAACTCAAATGTCCATTTCCATAAAACTTGCCGAGTCTGGTGAGCCATTGGCAAATTTGTAGACAGGCTTTGCCGATCCCGTCTTGGGTTGAAAACTTGGTAGAGCGATGAGTGTTGAAGATACAGTTTGAAAACCCATGTCTGTTTTCACACACATTGCTGAAAAAGGATCATTGTTATCAGAATATGTACTGCCTAATAACATTTCCCAGTCCTGCCATTCATCTCTGCCTGGTTTTGGATCAGACGATAGAGCAAATTTTGATAAATAAGTTTTTATACGCTTAGAATTTAAATCATTTCGATCATAAGCTGTTATAATTGATAAGCCATCAGGTATATTGAAATATTCAATTACAGAATTTTTTTCATCTGACTTGATCCAATATGCATTTAAATTATCCGCTATGAACATATTAAAACCTCTATATGAGTCTTTTTCGATTTCAATTATTGCATTTAATGCTTCAGATGCATCTGCATGATCTAGTGCATCAAGAACCAATTCACCTCTACTTCTTTTATTATCCATAGGTCCAAGGCTGTTCATTCTATTCATAATTGCAGCGACGACACCAAAGTCATTAATTCCTATCCAGGTACCGCCCGCCGTCATATCCTTGCCTGCGAAAATATGTGATCTGTCGTCCCAATGACGACCAGGTGGTAAAGCGTCTCGATTACTCATTTCATCTCGATTGGCACCAATTATAATGGGCCACTCAGAGTCACTTTGTTTTAAAATTACTATCGAACACATTTGATTTCTTATTTATCCTTGTTAATTTATTATATCATGGAAAATAAAAAAACAGCTCTAATTGTTGAAGGTGGCGGACAAAGAGGTGTGTTTTCTTTCGGAATCACCGATACATTTATAAAAAGAAAATACGATCCATTCGATATTTATATTGGAGTATCAAATGGTGTTGCGGTTCTTTGCTGGTACCTCATTAGAGAAACTGACAATAATTTAGAGAAGATGCTTTATGCTGCGCGAGGAGATTACTTAGATTATAAAAATATCTTCACAGGTGGCGACATAATCAAATTTCATAAAATGTACGAAGACGGCGAGAAAATGTTTAAGCCTAATATGGAAAAAATTAGAAAAACTGTTGAAGGCAAAAAATACATTGCTGTTGTGACTGATGCTCTTAGCGCTCAAGCTGAATATCATGAATTTGGAGACGATGAATGGATGCCTAAAATGATAGCATCTGGAACTTTGCCTGTACTAGTAAGAACACCCAGCATGATAGACGGACGTCGTAAATTTGATGGTGGCGTGGCTGATCCTCTGCCTGTCAGAAAGGCTTATGAGCTCGGAGCCAAGCGCATCATAGTTATTAGAACTTATGAAGAAAAATTTAAGAGAAAACTAAAACTTGAAAATTATATTGGAGCATTTTTTTCTAAAGAATATCCTGAACTTAGAAAAGCTCTGCTTAAGCACGATAAAACTTACAATTCTGCCTTAGATTTCATACATAACCCTCCTTCAGATTGTGAGGTAATCCAATTATGTCCGCCAACAAGACTAAAATCAAAAAGAGACTCTAAAAATGTTGATATTTTGAAAGCTGATTACAAATTAGGGCAACATGTAGCTGAAAACTATCTCAGTAATTTAGAGAACTGATTGCAAAAACTCGTTAATCTTATTTTCAACCAGGGTAGTTGTTTCTGATGGAAATGCATTAAAAGCATGATCTGCTCCAGGTACAATTATAATCTCAGCATTAGAACCATAACTTAGCCATCGACCAAACATAAATAATGAATCGTCAAGCAATAAATCTCTTGTACCAACTGTAAATAGTGCTGGAGGCATTCCGCTTAAATCACCTTGTATAGGAGAAACGTCTGGTAAACTTTTGTCTATATCTCCCTGAAAATATGAGTCCCTAAATTTTCTAATCATGGCATATGATAATAAGAAAATCTCATCAGAACCTTCTTGTCTGATTGCGCTTGGAGTTAGTCGAGCATCATAAGATCCATAAATAAGGTTTGCGCCTTTGATATTAGCTAGCAGCCCTTTACTTTTCAATCTCAACAATGTAACTGCTGATAAGTTAGCACCAGCCGACTCGCCACCAATTATAATCTTTTCAGTATTAAATTCCTTTTTTGAATTTTCTATCAACCAAATAGCTGCAGTTTCGCAGTCATCTGGAGCGGCTGGATAAGGATTGGTTGGCGCAAGACGGTATTCCACACTTACAACAACGCAATTCAGTTCTTTTGAAACTTTTTCTAAAGATTGGTCTTGCATATCTGCAGCACCGATACAATGACCGCCACCGTGAATATGCATATAGATAAAATCAGGACTATCACGATTAAATATTCGCATCGTTACTTTCTGGTCACCATCACCCACTTGTCTATTTTCGGCACGATCAGAGTATGGCTGAAAAGCAAGCAATCCACCGCCTTGTCTTCTTATGTCTTGCAAGACATCAAATGGTATTTCATGTGATGGAGGTGCGTTGACTAGTAAGTTTTTTATATGATCATTCATTTCATGAATGTCATTTGGAATATTTTTATGATCAAAAGCTTCAGGTGTAATAGAAGTAAATATCATTATTCTAAGTGCGTGTTCTTATATAATTAAAAGTTCTATTAAGAATTAAAACATAAATTGGTAAAAATGCTAGATAGCAAACCACTAACTTTAGAATGAAATCATTAAACGCTATCAGATCCCAATTATCGCGCATGAAGACATCTGTAGAATTATAGAATGCTACACCATAAAATAGATATGTATCAATTAATTGAGCAAAAAAGGTACTTATAACAGGCGCAAGATACCAATAAGAACTCAAATTTAACCCATCATCACCAACTCTGTCCCTTACTTTTGAGAATACAAACACATCAAGTAACTGCCCAATTGAATAAGCTAAAACAGATGCAATAGCTATTCTAAAGTCAGCAAATATATATGAAATTATGAAAGCAGGAATGAAGGCAAAGCCAATAACTTTACGTGCATTTCTTGCATTTGAAAGTCGTACAGTTAAATCTGTTGCCAATACAATAATTGGGAAAGTGAATGTACCGATTGTATAATCCAAACCAAATATATTTATCGGGAATTGCACTAAATAATTTGATATAGCGATGATAAAGCAGTGTCCTAAAACTAAATAAGTTATTAATTTTCTATTAAGATCCATAGAACTCATAATTAATCCATATAACTGTTAAAACAAGTAAAGTTGCCATTAAGCCATTAAAATTTCTAATTGCAGCCTTCGACTTTATGAAATTATTTAAAAAAACTCCAACTGATGTCCAAGTGAGAACTGAAAAAGTATTAGATATGGTAAACCCCAAAAGTACAAAAACCATTCCTTCTAGAAAACTGTCTATAAACTCGAAGTTTTTATAGTCCGTATAAATAGAAATAGTCGTTATTGCCATCATAACACCCTTTGGATTTACATATTGAAAGAGAGATGACTCTATAAATGTTATTGGCTTTGATCGATCGTCATTTTCAGAACTATAAGTAAAATAAATTCTATAAGACAAGTACAGTAAATATAACGAGCCCAGCATTTGCAAAATAGTTTGTGCTATTGGGTAGCTCGTAAAAATAGATATTAATCCCAATCCCATCACAATTAATAAAGTTAAAAACCCAAAGATAACACCTGCCATATGAGGAATTGTTTTTACATAACCAAAGTTTTTTCCTGAAGCTGTAAGCATGATATTGTTTGGGCCTGGAGTGCCAGATTGAATGACGCATAGCAATAATAATGGAAAAAAATATTCAATCATGAATATGCTCTTTTATAGAACTATGAAATAAATAGAAGTTATAATGACAATTATTGAAGGTAATACTAAATTGTGCAAGTTTTCATCTACTTTGTAGGTCTTCACTTCTCCATTTATTTTGAAGGGTAAGTGTTTATCCTTACCAGGTAGAAATTTAAATTTCCTTCCAAATGTATACAAAAAAGGTGTTCTTCCTCCAGGGTCAGACAGTTTGCCTTTAAACAATGGCATGCTCAATAATGTGATCAAAAAAGAACCTACAAAGCCAACATACCAGAGAAGCCAAAAGAATAACTGATATGGATAGTAAAAGTTTGAAATATTGATCCATAGAATAATTAAATTTAATATCATTATCGGATAAAAACCTAAGACTTGCCAAACCACATGAAAGCGAGCATGTCCTGTCCAATCAGGATGAGTTGCGTGTGTTTTATTAAAATCGGCAATAGTGGGTCCAATCGTTAATACAACTGTTATGATGGTAAATACAATTCTTGGAGTAAGATTTTGATCATAAAGATCCATATATTTATTTAAATTTTTTACGCATATTAATAGCAGCCTGAATTCCTGCAACCGGCTTCTTACCCTCAGGAACCGTGTTTCCTTTTTTTGTAAGATTTTGTAGTGATTCACCATTTTTATACATTTGATAGAGTATGTCGATATCCATGTTCGTGCCTACTGGCTCTTCAGGAAAACCTCTAGCAGAAATTTCATTTTTATATTCTTCATCATTTGTCCAATGCTCAAAAAATAATTCAACAAGATTACCGTCTGGGTCTTTATAATACATGCCCGTTATCCATCCATGGTTGATTGTCCAGTAAGGCTCAAGACCCCTATCCTTTGCCTTATGATAAAAATCAAACCACTTATCGATTGGGTTAAGGCAATAAGAAATATGATCCAACCCAATAGTTGTGGGAATTTTTTTATTAAGCCAATTTCTCAAAGCTAATATAATCTTTGGAATAAATCCTAATTTCTTTACTCCTGGCTCAGTATTCGCAATTGCAATACGATGATGCTCCTCATCAAAAGCCAAAAAAGCAATATCATTGCTTTTGTACATTGGCTTACAACCAAAAAGTTTTTCATAAAATTCGACCATTGCATCATAATTTTGAGTTTTAAAAGCAACATGATGAAAGCTGTCTGGGGCATGTTCTGATTTATATTTTTTATATAAATCAAAATTTAATATTACATTATCTTTCATATATTAAGCAGTCCAAAACCAATCGGGGCCAGGTAAGTGAATGACATGATTTTCTAAACCAATTTCTTTGTCTGCAAGTCTATTGCATTTATCATTCATAGACATTAGTAATTTTCTATTATTTTCATCTTTTGCCAAATCATTCATTTCAAATGGATCTTTTTCTAAATCATATAATTGATAGTCTGAATTGTATTTAGTCAATTCATCAAAGTTTGACGGTATGTTATTTTGACGAGGTGAGAAAAACCTTAAAAATTTATACTTTTTGTCCACAACGCCTTTGTAATTAAGAGGTGGTGCAAAATCTGGCAAAAAATTACCCCTAGTCATAAATGCTTTTGTTTTTTCATAAAAACCTTCAGCAAGTCCAGTAAGTCGAAATTTTTCAGCGACCTCAAAAACCGCAGGTATAATTTGAACTCCATGAATTAGATGACCTTCTTTATCGCGTATGTTGTCGTAGTTGACATTTTCAACCAACTCCGCATAGCTGTTACCTTTTAATTCAGGGTGCTTATCTCTAAGTTCAGATTTACTAAGACCTGTAAACTCTAATAATGTCGGAACAATATCAATATTTGATATTACTGAGTTACACAATTTTTTATCTTTCAGATCTGGGTGATAAACAAGAGTAGGAACTCTGATAGACTCTTCCCAAGAAACTATTTTTCCGCGCGAACCCTGTTGCCCAAGCATTTCTCCATGATCAGAGATCATAAAGATAATTGTGTTATCCATTTGACCAGTCTCCTCAAGAGAATGAATAAGTTTCATCATATGCCTATCAACATCACGTAAGCAGTTGAAATAGTAATTACAAAAATTCCTCCATAAATCTGGCCGATCGTATGAGATTTCACCATACACCGTATTCATAATCTCAGTTCCAAAGTCATCTGTGCCTATTAATCTTGGACCGAAATTTTTAGGAAAATCAAAATCGTGTTCTTTTTTATATAATGGATCATCTGGTGCAAATTTTTGATTTTCACCTACAAATCCTGTACCTAATATTTCAGAAGATGCTCTGAAAAACATTATATCGTGAGGATTAACAAAATTTACAAATACAGACCAAGGCTTTTCATTTCCTTTTTTATCTCTGATGAAATTTGATGCGGACTCTGCAGTCAAACCATCAAATTTAAAACCTCCCTGTCCTAAGTCACGCTCACCTGGTTGATCTGAATTATCAAAACCATATTTTAAAAACATTTTTTTCATACCTTCGTATCCGAGAGCATTTTCATTTACGTTGCTTTCAGTAATATTTGTTAAGTGCCATTTGCCAAAATAACCTGTTTCATAGTCTTGATTTTTTAAAAGATGGCCTATTGTATTTACATTATTGTATAAACCTGGAACCCACGGAGTGACTGTATTATCCCATACTCCAGTAAATTGAACATGCTGCCCCGTATAGACAGAGCTACGTGCAGGTGAACATATTGGTGTTGAGGTATAAGATCTATTGAAATAGGTAGAGACATTCTCCAAGTACCTACGCGCTGGCAAATCAATGCTTTTTGGAATGTATGGCCATGCCCGCTCCTGATCATTTAATATTAATAAAATATTATAATTCTTAGGCTTAATATAGGCAGGCACATTTTGTAAATGTAGAATAGATGCAAGGCCGCCTAAAGCAATTGAGGCTGCAGACTTTTTAATAAAAGAGCGTCTTGATATAGATTTCTTCATATATATGATAAAATAATATACATTATTTAAACTTGTTACAAATCCAGCTTTTAGATATTTATTAGTACAGTTTTATGAAATTAGTTACGTTTACATTTAATGGCACTACATCCATAGGCGCAATAAATGGAGATCATTTAGTGGATTTCTCAAATAGTTCATTACCTAACAACATGATAGATTTTATCGCTCTTGGAGATCAGGGTCTAGACACTGCAAAAAACCTCATTGATAAAAGTGAAAATAAAATTGAGTTAAGCAAAGTTCATTTAGAAGCTCCTATTGCTAAACCAAGTAAAATTCTTGCAGTTGGATTGAACTATAAAGAACATCAAGATGAAGTTGCGCAAACGGCTGCAAAAACAATAGGTAAAGCTCAAGAAAAATATCCAAATATATTTAACAAGCAAAATAGCTCTGTTAACGGTCCATACGATGATGTTCATCGGCCGCGTGCTTCAGAGTTTTTAGATTATGAAGGCGAACTTGGTTTCATTATTGGAAAAAAATGTCGTCACGTACCTTATGACAAAGCAGCTGGAGTTATTTACGGCTATACAGTCGTTAACGATGTTACAATCAGAGATTGGCAGATGCGTGGTCCTCCTATGACAATGACTATGGGAAAGTCATGGGACACCCATTGTCCATTTGGTCCCTATATTGTAACCAGTGATGAAGTTGGCAATCCACATGACCTAAAGCTTGAGACATATATAAATGGAGAATTAAGGCAATCAGCTTCGACAAGTGATTTAATTTTTGACTGTTTTACATTGGTTGAGTACTTATCAACTGCTTTTACGCTAGAACCTGGAGACTTGATACCAACCGGTACACCGGCTGGTTCTGCAGTGATGACGAGAAATTGGCTTAAAGCAGGTGACGAAATTAAAATTGAAATTGAAAAACTGGGATTCATTAATAATAAAGTTATTGAAGAGCCAGAAGACACACCTGCATACTAAGTCGCGTGAGTGATACTGAATATGATGTCATTGTAGCCGGTTATGGACCAGTAGGTGAAACTTGCGCAAACTTGCTGGGGTATTACGGCATTAAAGCGTTAATTTTAGATAAGGAAAAAGAAACCTACCCCTTGCCCAGAGCAATTACATGGGATGCTGAATGCCAACGAGCAATGGCTCATTGTAACTTTCTAACTGAAGTAAAAACAAGAAAAATTAGAGGCGTTGATAACAAAGATGCTAAGAAAAGATCAATTTTAAAAATTACGATGGATGGTTTTGATACATATAATTATCAACACTCAATACTATTCATTCACCAACCTCAATTTGATCAAGCGCATAGAGAAAATGCGAAAAAATATCAGACTAATACTATTAAAACAGGTAATGAAATTTTAAGTGTTGATCAATCAGATGGCGTTGTGAATTGTTCCTACAAAAATATTGAAACTGGAGAAGAGTTTAAAACAAACAGTAAATATCTTTTGGCATGCGATGGAGCAAACAGTACAATTCGAAAACTCAGCAATGTTGAACTTAAAAGTTTAGACGCTGATGAGACCTGGATGGTAGTGGACGGGTATACTAAAAGTAAATTTGACTGTTTCGCAGATATTGATGCGATTCAATATTGTAATCCGTCACGACCAACAACAATTATTCAAGGAGTTGATAATTGCTTTCGATTTGAAATAGCCTTTATGCCAGGTGATACTGTTGATGAAATTCAAAAAGAAGAAGTTTTTAGACAATACATAGACCAATGGATCGGAGATAATGAAGTTGAATTTAGCAGAACAGCAGTTTACTCATTTCATGCAGCTGATGCTATTAAATGGCAAAATGAAAATATTTTTCTACTCGGTGACGCTGCACATCAAATGCCTCCTTTTATGGGTCAAGGAATGAATTCTGGTTGCAGAGATGCTGAAAATATATTGTGGAAAATTAATGGAGTACTAAAGGGACTATACTCGCCTAAAATATTAGATACCTACCAATCAGAAAGAAGGCCGCACGTCGGCCGAATTACCAGAGGGGCAATAAAAATGGGGGGTGTCATTAATGCTAAAAGTAAATTTAAAGCATTTATCAGGAATGCGCTGCTAAGAACACAAAGTTATTTAAAAGGCAAAGAAAATATATTCCCTGTTTTAAATGGCAACCGTCTAGGCCCCGGTGTTCATCAAATGCCAAAAATTAAGAATGTTTCTATAGAAAGATATTACTTCAATGAGATAAATGTTCGTCTTTATGATGGAAAAATTTTGAGTACTGACAGAATTTTAGAGAAGAATTTTGGAATAATACTAAATAATTTTAACGGTAATACAAAAGTTTCAGAAAATAATTTAGAGCTAATAAATAAGCATAACTTTAAGATTGTAAATATTACTAACGGCTTTGAGGACTCAAACTGCGAAAAATACATTGCTTGTGAAGAAACGCACACGGATATGGAAATTTATTGTGATAAATATGAATGTAATGGAGTTATTTTGAGACCAGATAAGTATGTTTTTGATCTAATCAACTTCAAAAGTAACGATAGTCTTGAAATGATAATCAATGAAGTATTCGATAATATAAGAGAGAAAATTGAATTTAATTGAAACTCTTTTGTTAAGGATTAAAGTATAAATATGCCACTAGACGACCAAGATAGAAAAAAAGGATTGGAAATTTTAAGGAAAATGGATCTCCTTAAAAACGAAGAGACCCCAGTTTCAAAAACTTTACTCAAACAAATAATAGACATGTTATATGGAACAATTTGGTCAAGAACTGAGCAACTAACATTAGAAGAAAGAAGCATGATCACGCTTACTGTTTTAGTGGCTCTAAATAGGGAGAACGAATTAAAATCTCATTTACGAGGGGCAAAAAATTTAGGTATAAAAAAAGAGAAAATTGAAGAAATGATAACTCACGTTGCATTTTACAGTGGATTTCCAACAGCAGTATCAGCAAGCCAATTGTTAAATAGAGTCTGGGACTCTGATGAAAATAAACAATAAAAATTTAAACCCTCTTTCAGGTAAACAATCATTTAAAGTTATTGAGACCGATGATGAGTGGGTTCTCTATCATAACGAATTTTCACTTTGTTCAAGAAAAGTTAGGATCTGTATGTCTGAAGCGGACATTCATTATAAATCAAAGCACATTAATATTATTGAAACTGGTAATGCTGAAAATTTGAGCAAGTATTTCAAGAAGATCAATCCAAAAGTAACGGTACCTGTCCTTCTACACAATGGATATCCAATATATGAGTCTCATGAACAGATAAAATATTTAAATGAACACAAAAATGATAAGTTGATTATTAATGATGATGAAAATAACTGGGTAAAGAAAGCTTCACTTGTTGGAGAACCCATAAATAATCTAGATCAATATGCAGGCAACTGTGTTTCTTTATTAACACCACCACTTTTTATAAGCATGCTAAAAAATATAAGTATTTTTAAATTTTTTCCCTATGTGTTAAAACATCCAATAAAGTTTAGAGCAATAAATTTTTTATTATTTAAAGTACTCGGATACTTTTCATATAGAAAAAGTACTCCATTATATCGAATATCGCTTAGGGCAAGTAAGAATTTAAATCAACACATGAAAGATTTAGATGCTCAAATCAATAATAAAGAATGGATAATGGGAAATGACTTTAGCTTAGCGGATGTTTCTTGGGCGGTTATATTGCACAGGCTAGAAGAATTACAACTTCTTGATCATATACTTCATACCTATTCAAATATTGAAAGCTACTATGAACGATTAAAAAAAAGAAAATGCTTTATCAACGGAATAACAAAATTTCAAAACAAAAAAGTTAATACCGGAGTAATGGAGCTGCAGAAATCAATTAAAAATGTGAAAAATTTAAGTTTTATGTATCATGAAATAAAGAAAAATTTTACTAGAAGACAAAAAGATTTACTCCAATAAAACTGATTACGCCTACACAGAATGCAGCAATAAAACCTACGTAAAAAGGCTTAATTCCAAGTTCCTTCAAGGAACTTAATTTTGTGCTTAATCCAACAGCAGACATTGCTATACCAAGAGAAACTTCAGCAATTAGTTTGATAAAATTGATCGTCGCAAGCCATGTTTTTTCATCTAGGAAGAATAAGGCTCTTTGTTCATTTGCTATGCTATAATCACCAAAAGTTCTTACAAGACCTAATAAGATGAATCCTAATATAAATAATGGAAAAACTGAAAGAATTGAAAAACTGCTACCTGTCTTCTTTTCCTCATTACTAAGATACAAATATCCTATCAGCGGTATCACTATTATCATGCTCACATTCCTGACAAGTTTAGTCACGGTTGCAAAATCGAGAGTTTGAGGTGAATCGAATTGCTGGGCATAGATTAAGCCTGCCCCAGCCACTTGTGCTGTTTCATGTATGGCGGTACCTAAAAATAAACCTATTGATTGATCATTTCCTGAAAATAAATAATGCGCTAAGTAAGGGTAAGCAAGCATTGCGATAATTCCAAAAATTGTGATATTTGTAATTGCGTAAGTAATTTCTTCCTTTTTTGCTTTTATTACTGGGCCAGTAGCAACAATTGCAGTTGCGCCACATATGCTGGTTCCAACTGCTATTAATGCTGCAAGTTTACTTTCAACATTTAAAAGTCTGCTCAAATAATTTACGAGCAATAAAGTAAAAAAGATACAAGATATGATAACAGGTAGTCCCAAAAATCCTATTCGAGCAATATCAGATAAGCCTAATCGCATTCCTAAACATATAATCCCAAATTTTAAAATATATTTTAAACTGATATTAAACCCTGCATTAAATGACTCTTTCAAATTTATGAGGTTTGCAATAAGCATACCAAGCAAAATCGAAAGCATGATTGAGGAAATTGGACTTTTCTCAAAACCTAGGAGGTCCTTACCAATAAAATTGCTAGCCACAAAACCTATAATTGCGACGATAATACATAACAGAAGACCAGGGATGCTATTGAACATATAAATTATTAATTAACCAAGAAAACCAGTTTTTTTACCAATTTTCAACATTTATTATCATATTTAAGATTGTCGCAATATGCAAATAATATATATATTTGTAAAAATATAAAAATTTGTTTATATATTTTTTACTTTTTTAATATTAATTACATTTTACGACAATGATACCTTTTATTAATAAAAAGAATAAATCTGGCAAATTAATTCCGTGGGACACTTCATTAGTTCACCTTTATAGTAAATCAAAACTATCTTTGCGAGCTACTGAGAGAACAATTGAGAAAAGTAAAATACTTCCAGCTGTTGTAAGTTTAGATGAAGTAAAAGATGAGAATAATAATCCAGTAAAGAGTAATTTGGTTAAAAGAGTGCTTGAAGAGTCCAAAAAAAAGAGAAATCAAATTTTAATTATCCAAATAAAAGAAGTGAAAAAAGATCTTTGGTTGTTTTTTGTAAATGATCTTAGAGGAGGTAGAAGATGGTTATGGCATAAAGGAAAAGATATAAACAAAAAGAACCTTATTCCATTATGTGAGGCTTTACTTAAAAAACAAAACAATAATGTTGTGTTCTTTCCACATAATAATGCTACTAAATATTTTAGGCTACTTGATAAAAATGCATCTGAGGAATTTATAAACCTAAAAAATAATAAAGGATACTTTCCATTTACTTGTTATCGCAACTACCTAAAAAAATCTGAAACAACGCTCTCATTTAATATAAAATTTTCAAAGGAACTTGATTATCTTGATGACTTAGAGTCAGAAAGTATTCATATAATTAGAGAAGTTGTCGCAGAGTCCAAAAATCCTATAATGCTATATTCTATCGGGAAAGACAGTGCTGTGATGCTTCATTTGGCTGCCAAAGCTTTCTATCCTGGACCAATACCCTTCCCTCTTCTACATGTGGATACGATATGGAAATTTGACATGATGTATCAATTTCGAGATTACATTGAAAAAAAATATAAGGTGAAATTGATTGTTTATTCAAATGAGGAAGGAGTTAAAGCAAATATAAATCCTTTTGATCATGGGTCGGTGAAACATACTCATATTATGAAAACTGAAGCCTTGCTTAAGTCTCTCACAAAATATAAATTTGATATTGCCTTTGGTGGAGCTCGAAGGGACGAGGAAAAAAGTCGTTCTAAAGAACGGGTGTTATCATTTAGAAATTCATCGCATAAGTGGGATCCAAAAAACCAAAGACCTGAGCTATGGAATTTATACAATGCTAAAGTTAATGATGGAGAGTCTATAAGGGCGTTTCCAATATCAAATTGGACAGAACTTGATGTTTGGAATTACATAAAAAGAGAAAATATAGAAATTGTTCAATTATATTTCTCAGATTTTTATCCTGTGGTTGAGAGAAATAACACCCTCATCATGATTGATGACGAAAGAATGAAGATTGAGAAAAATGAAAAAGTACTTGTAAAAAATATAAGATTTAGAACGCTTGGCTGTTATCCATTGACTGGGGCAATAGAGTCGAGAGCGGCTAACCTTGATGAGATAATAAGTGAATTATCATCTTCAATGGTCAGTGAAAGACAAGGCAGACTTATAGATACTGATGAAAAATCATCAATGGAAAAAAAGAAGATAGATGGATATTTCTAAGAATGGCTAACAATAAGAATATACTTAAATTTATTACTTGTGGCAGTGTTGATGATGGAAAAAGTACTTTAATAGGCCGCATATTATTTGAGTCGCAGCTTATTTTAGATGACCAACTTGAAGTATTAAAAAATGACTCAATAAAAGTAGGTACACAGGGCGACAATTTAGATTTAGCGCTTTTGGTTGATGGTTTATCCTCCGAACGGGAACAAGGCATTACAATTGATGTAGCTTATAAGTATTTCAATACAAAGAAACGTAAATTCATTGTACTTGATACGCCTGGACATGAACAATATACCAGAAATATGGTCACTGGTGCATCTAATGCCGATTTAGCTGTAATACTTATTGATGCATCAAAAGGAATATTAACTCAAACAAAGAGGCATTCATATTTATGTTCAATGATGGGTATCAAGAAAATTATTGTTGCAATAAATAAAATTGATCAGATCGAATATAAGGAAAAGATTTTTAATTCAATTTCAGATGAATTTAAAACTATGTCAGCAAAGCTTAACTTTTCTCAAATAAACATAGTGCCTGTTTCTGCTTTAAAAGGAGATAATGTCTCAATTAAATCAAAAAAAACCAAATGGTATAGGGGAAAAACATTACTTGATATATTAGAAAAAAGTGAAATTAAAAAACATAAGGAGCAATCAACTTTTAGATTACCAATACAGAGTGTCCTGCGTCCAAATTCAAAATTTCGAGGCTTTCAAGGCACAGTATCTTCAGGCTCTATATCTAAAGGAGATAAAATATTAATTCAACCAGGATCGAACACTGCAAAAATAAAAGAAATTTTTTATTCAGGAAGAAAGATAAATAGAGCCCGCACAGATAATGCTATCACGATCACACTTAATAAAGAGATTGATGTGAGTAGAGGCAACGTATTTACAAAATATAAGGAACCTTGTGAAATTAGTAATCAATTTCAATCAAAGCTTATCTGGTTAGATGAGAATGATGGTCATACTGGTAGGTCTTATATCTTCAAGATTAATAATCAAACTGCTGGTGCTCAAATATCTAAAATAAAATCTAAAATAGATATCAATAATCTGTCTGATATTTCTGGAAATATGCTCAAGCTAAATGACATTTCTACGGTGAATATAAATCTTGATAAAGATATTGTATTTGAGGAGTATACAAAAAACAGGTTCCTTGGCGGCTTTATTTTAATTGATAGATTTACCAATAAAACTGTTGCTGCGGGATTAATTCAATTTTCTTTGAGACGTGCAAAAAATATATTTGAACAAAATTTAGCGATTAATAAGAATCTGAGACATAAGCTTAACAACCATAAAAGTAAAATACTTTGGCTCACTGGACTAAGCGGCTCTGGTAAATCTACAATTGCAAATGAACTTGAAAAAAAGTTATATGAAAGAGGTATTAGAACCTATGTATTGGATGGTGATAATGTTAGGCATGGCTTAAATAAAGATTTAGGATTTACCGATGCTGACAGAATTGAAAATATTAGACGAATTGGTGAAGTAGGTAAGTTAATGGTTGATGCTGGATTAGTCGTAATAGCGGCATTCATCTCTCCCTTTAAAGCAGAAAGAAGAATGGTAAAGGAGATGTTTGGTGAAGAAGAATTTAAAGAAATCTTTATCGATGTCCCAATAGAAATTGCTGAAAAGAGAGATCCAAAAGGCTTGTATAAAAAAGCTAGAAAAGGGTTAGTTAAGAATTTTACTGGAATTGACAGCGATTATGAGAAACCAATAAACCCTGACTACAGATTTCAAACTGATAAATTAAGTATAAAAAAAATAGTAAATTCATTATTAAGCAATGAATTTAGTGAATAAAAACAAATTTCTTTTATAGAAAATTAATAATAACAATCTAAAATATATTACATGGCTCAAAGTACGAAAAAAAGATCTTTGGTTAAAGCATTTACATGGCGATTCACAGCCACAATCGATACATTCATTATTAGTTATCTCGTCATCTGGCAATCTGATTTTTCTACTCTCGAGACTGCTGGATTGATTGCTGGTTTTGAGATAATTACCAAGATTACAATTTATTACTTTCATGAAAGGCTTTGGTCTTACATTTCTTGGGGTAAAAACTCAGAAGCATAATTATGAAATTACTACTCTATCTTTATTGAAAAGTTAGATGAAGTTATAATATTATCTGCATTATACCAGGCACAATTATTTATATTTTGTATAAATCTTTCTGCTAGCCAGGTTTTACTAGAGCCAGTAAATACACATATAAGAATTTTCGTATTATTTAGCTTACAACTTTTTAAAAATTAATTGAATAGTAGAATAATTATTTAATCAGTTACTGAAATACTAACTGACGGCCTACCTACATCTAAAGTACAAAATTCAGTTCCTGGAGCTGGATCTTCGTCAGCCACATATTGAGAAAATTGGGCTCTTATTGAATTAGTTACGTCAAAAGCCATTCTTAGTGTCGGAGTTCTATCTAAAGTTCTCGTAAAAGGCTCTGATAACTTATAAATCATAACAAGACCTTCGTCTGACGCTTCCAGGCCTCCTTGCCATATTTGCTGTGTCACTTCTTCAACACCGGTGTCAAAATTTAGCCAAGTTGAAGAATAGTCGTTGTAATAACTATAATTTCCACAAAATGAGCTTGTGGTTTTTGTATATCCTGCATTATCTAGGGGTGTTACATCCGCCCAAAATAAGTTAGCAAATGAGCTGAAATCATTGGAACCGCATGCTGCAATAAAATCAGGTGTTGCAGCTGGATCTTCGAGACTATTTCCTCTTGATTCTGACCACGAGTCAGCGTTTGCATTACCTTGGAATGTATCATTTCCAGGTCCGTTAAGGAAGTACATTGCTTGCTCTGTTGGAGTTTGTGAACCACTTGAAACAGCAACGCCTACCGAAGCTGAATTGCCATTTGTATTAGTTAATTCACTGCTAGTGACGCATGACTCAAGGTTTCCGTCATAATCGCCTCCACTATTCAAATCAATAGTATCCCCGTTTGTATCTACAGGAGTTACAGTCCCCGTTAGCCACATCGTTCTTGAAATTACAACTCTCATAAAATTAAATGTAACATTTTTAGGAATACTGCTTGCCCCCGTTGCACTGCACGCGACAGCACCAGGTGCTACACCTGCTAAATCACATCTACCATTATCAGTTGCTATATTAGGACTAAATTCAACGTCATTTAATCCATTACAAAGACCAGTTGTAACATCAAAGCTTTCACATAATTTCATTGATATGGGCTTAACTTTAAACACAGATGGTGTTGCATACGCTCCCATTGTCCACTTCCCAATAACGTTGCTGTTTGAATAAGCATTTGTTTGTAAAAATAGTGTCAAATATAAAATGCCTGTTCCAGCTATAAATATGTTTCTAGCGATACTCATTAAGTACCTCTTACAATGAAAAATCCACCACTATCAGATGATTGTTCAGTTATAATATTGTTTGTTCTCCTAACTTTGTGAAGCATTTCATCTTTCATGTTATATGTTGGAAAAGCATAACTTGTTATACCGTGAGTTACTAAGGAAGGTGTTAAATGGTTTTGAGGCCATTTAAATGTAATTTTATAAAAGTCTTCATCATCTGAGCTATTATCAATGTCATTCTTGCCATATTCAAACTGTAGTCCACTAATGATGGTTGCTTCTAGAGAAATTCTATTACCATCTAAGTCAGCACTAGTTCTGTCCCAACTATAACCATTATAAATTACTTTGGCCCAAGGAAGGTATGGAAGTGAACCAACGACAGAATAATCAAATCCATTAACAACTTCTTCTGTAATGGCTCCTGAACCTGCTGTGTAACTAACCTTATCAGACAATCTGTCATAAATATTTGCATATATCTGAAAATTATTGGCAAGGTATTCAATTCCTACACTTCCTCTCTGATGGCCTTCATCAAATTCATAATCATGAAACAAGTTTGTTCCTAATATAGCATTATTATTATTGACTAAAGTTCTAAAGCCAATACCTGCATTCAATAAGGTTCTTTCATCTCCATTTGCAAATGGCTCATGACTACTTAAACGTAGTTGTGTAAAGTACAAATGTTCACTATTTATGCCTTCATATGGATTTTTTAATATTGGACGAACTGCTAGAATTGAAAATTTAATATCATAATTATCCTGTTCTGAAATTGTAACTTCTGTATCACCTTCTCCAGGAATAATTTCAGCTATTTTATTGCCAATGCTTGTTAATCCTGTAGAAACTTTATTTTCAATAATTCGTTCTACTGTATCACTCGCAATCGTGATAGTTGATGCTACAAAAACAAATATCAGAACAAGTAGGGGTGAAAAATTTTTCATAATTGAGGCTACAATATTTATTAGCCAAAAATAAGTCTTTATTTAACTATCTTTCCTGAAATGACTGTCCTAAAGAGCCAATAAATGGGGATAATAAATAATTCGCCAAAGTTCGCTCTCCAATTTGAATACTCGCAGTTACTTTAACCCCAGGAACTAAATAATATGTTTTTTGTTTACTCTCAAAATAGTTTTGCTTAAGTTCAACTAAAATTTTATAAAAAACAATCCGATTATCATTTTCATCTTGTTCGGTATCAGGACTAATTCTCTCGACAACTCCCTCGATTTGACCAAAATTTACGGCATCTGCAGAAGAAAGTT
>CACFAO010000013.1 GCA_902564295.1 uncultured Pelagibacteraceae bacterium | reverse complement strand
AACGCCTGAAAAAAAAGCTGGCTTTGAAAATAGAGTAAAAAGTCTCATAGAAAAAGTAAGTAATAAAACGGTAAGCGATTACTACAAAAAGTTTTTTAATGAAAGATTAAGTGAATTAAAATCTAATCAAATTTTCAATCAAAATTTGAACTATAGTTTTAAAAAAAGAAAAATTTCCTCGGAAGTTTTGAAGAGTGAGAGAGTTAAATCGCAAAACCATGACTCTGTAATAAGAGAAAAAATCATTTTAGTGTGCTTAATTGATAATCCTTTCTTAATTTTTAAGTATACTGAGGAATTGGGAAAAATTCGATTCAATGACCTTAATTTAGCATCATTAATATCTGAAATATTGGAATTTTCGGTGTCAAAAAGAGATAAAGATCTTGAAAACTTCAACTTAAAGTCTTATTTAAGTCGAAGGGGACTAGATAAAGAAATTGCTTATATTTATCAAGATAAGCTGTTAAACACCTACAGCGCTATTATTGAGAATACTAGAGAAAATGTCGAAAAAAGTTTCATAGGTTTAATTGACTTGCAAAAAAATCTACTTGAAGAAAATGATTTAGATAATGCACTAAGTAATCTCAAAGAAAAGATGGATGAAGAAAGCCTTGAGAATTTTATGAAAATAAAGAAAGAAAGTTTAAATAAAAACTAAAATGAAAAAAAGAGGCAGAAAAAAAAAGCAAGTCAAATCTGATACTGAGTTGCATCAATTACATGCATCTGAACAAGATGGGCCGGTCCTAGATTTAGAAAAATCTATTATTAAAAAACTCATTAAACAAGGTAAGAAGGATGGGTATCTTACAAATGAACTTATAAAAAAGTCTTTTCCTGAGGACAAGTTCACCTCAGAACAAATTGAACAATACACTACTAAATTATCACAAGTTGGTTTTGACATAATTGACTCTGATGATTCAGATAACGATGACGATAAAGAAGAAGAAGTAACAGGAGCCAAATCTGGAGGTGAAAAGACAGATGACCCAGTAAAATTATATCTTAGAGAAATGGGAACAGTTGACCTTCTTTCTCGTGAAGGTGAAATTGCTATTGCCAAAAGAATAGAAGCTGGTCAAGAAGCAATGATATCTGGCTTATGTGAAAGTCCTTTAACACTTCAGGCAATCCTTGATTGGAGAGACGATATAATTGCTGAAAAAATTACATTAAGAGAAGTTATAGATCTGGAATCATTATTTGAGGAGTCGCCAGACAAAAAAGAATTAAGTAAAAAAATAAAAGAAGCCAAAAAAAGAAAAGAACAAGAAGAAAAAGAAGAAATAAGAAAGAGAAAAGAAGCTGAAAAGAAATCATCGACATACGGTGATGATACAGAACCAATGATTGAAGGCTCTGCTGATCAAGCAATAGAGGAATATGAGGACTCTGATGATGAATTAAATGTTTCGATTGCAATAATGGAAGAGGAATTAAAACCTCAAATTCTCGAAACATTTAAAAAGTTGAATAAAAGTTTTAAAAAGTTACAAAAACTTCAAAAAGACAAAATTGCATTTCAAGAAAAAGGTAAAGAATTTCCCTCAAGGTCAGAAAAAAGTTATCAAGCGTCAAAGGCTGTTGTCGTTGATCTAATCAAAGGGTTGCAGATAAATACAAATAAAATCGAAGAATTAATCAATAAATTATATATCATTAATAAAGAGATTGTTTCTTTGGAGGGAAAGTTATTAAGACTGGCTGTTCAATATAAAATTTCTAGAGACGAATTTTTAGACAAATATATAGGAAATGAAAATAATCCCTATTGGCTTAGAAAAATTACTAGGCTTTCAGGCTGGGAAAAGTTTGTTAAACAAGAAAAAAATAATATAAAAAATATAATGAATGAAGTTAGAGCTGCAGCTAGTAATATTGGCCTTACACTTAATGAATTTAAACGGATTGTTAGCAATGTACAAAAAGGTGAAAGAGAGTCGAGTATTGCGAAAAAAGAAATGATTGAAGCAAACCTTCGATTAGTTATTTCAATTGCCAAGAAATATACCAATAGAGGTTTACAGTTCTTAGATTTGATTCAAGAGGGAAATATTGGCCTTATGAAGGCGGTTGATAAATTCGAATATAGAAGAGGATATAAATTTTCAACTTACGCAACATGGTGGATTAGGCAAGCAATTACAAGATCGATAGCTGACCAAGCAAGAACAATTCGTATACCAGTTCATATGATAGAAACAATTAACAAAATTGTTAGAACGCAAAGACTATTATTAAACGAGATTGGAAGAGAGCCTACACCAGAGGAAATTTCAAAAAAGCTTAACATGCCTCTTGAGAAAGTAAGAAAAGTATTGAAGATAGCTAAAGAGCCTGTAAGCCTAGAAACTCCAGTAGGTGATGAAGAAGATAGTCATTTAGGTGACTTCATTCAGGACGAAAATGCTGTAATTCCTATTGATGCCGCCATTCATTCAAATTTGAGACAAACGACAACAAAAATACTTTCTTCACTCACTCCTCGTGAGGAGAGAGTTTTGAGGATGAGATTTGGTATCGGCATGAATTCAGATCATACGCTTGAAGAAGTTGGACAACAATTCTCAGTTACTAGGGAAAGAATCAGACAGATTGAAGCAAAAGCACTTAGAAAATTAAAACATCCAACTAGGGCAAAACTTTTAAAAAGTTTCCTAGATAAAAACTAGTTTGTCAGATAATGTTTCTGTGTGTATAAAAGTTTTAAATGGGCCCATAGCTCAGTTGGTTAGAGCCCTCCGCTCATAACGGAGTTGTCCCAGGTTCGAGTCCTGGTGGGCCCACCAAAAAAATCTTAAATATCATCTCAAGACTACAAATTTGATTTAAAACAATACAGTTTTATCTATATAAAATGGCTTCGGATAGAACAGATATAATAATTTTTCACAGAAATTTAAGAATTAGAGACAATGAGGCTTTATATCATGGATCAATTAGACAAAAATATAGATGTATTTATATATTTGATCCTAAATATTGGCAGGGGAATGGAAAATCAATTCGGCAATTGTATTTTTTGAAAGATTGTCTCATAGAGCTGGATCAAAATTTAAAAAATCTGAATTCAAAACTTGAGATATTTGTTGGAGATTACAAAGAATTTTATAAATCTTTGGTGAACAGTAACGGTCAATATAATTTATATTTTAATCATTCTACTGATATCAATTACTATAATTCTCAAATCAGTAGCCTAATTAATAACGCAATTAAGAAATATGAGGTCAATGTATTTAGAGATTTTGGAGTTCAAAGAACTAATATTAATCGCGATCAATGGTCAAAGTTATGGGATGCTCAAATGAACGAAAATATGTGCGATAACCCAATGCCTAATAAAGATTGTCGAATTGACAAAAAATTTTTCACAATCTCAATTGATAAACTAATTAAAATTAAAATTGACTCATATCAAAGAGATTTTACTAAAATTCAACCCGGTGGATCCGATGCTGCTGAAAAACTACTCAACACCTTTTTTCAAGAAAGGTGTCATAATTATAGAATAAAGATGTCAAGCCCTATAAATGCTATTGATCACTGCTCAAGGCTGTCCTCACACTTCGCATTTGGAACAATTTCTATGAGATATGTCTATAAAAAATTAAAAAGAGAATTATTATCTTCTAAATACAAATCAGACTTGTATTCATTTAAAAAAAGACTTTATTGGCACTGCCATTTTATCCAGAAATTAGAAACTGAACCAAACATAGAATTTAATAGTATGCATGCAATGTGCGATGCACTCAGATTAACTGAAAACAAAGAATTAATTGAAAAATGGATCCTGGGTGAGACTGGTTTCCCTTTTCTCGATGCGTGCATACAATACCTTAGAAAATATGGTTGGATTAATTTTAGAATGCGAGCGATGATTATGTCTTTTGCTTCATATAATCTCTGGCAGCCTTGGCAAATAACTTCTCCACTTTTAGCGGAGTTGTTTGTTGATTATGAACCCGGAATACACATAAGCCAAGTTCAAATGCAAAGTGGTGTAACTGGAATTAATCTTCCAAGAATTTATTCAGTTTTAAAGCAAAGTATCGATCAGGATCCTGAAGCTAAGTTTATTTTAGAGGAATTTCCTCAACTCAAATTTGAGAATATTGAAGATATTCATAGCGCTAACATAAAGTCAAAATATCCTGAAAAAATTGTCGATCCTAAATTATCTGCTGACTTTGCTCGAAATAAAATCTGGAATATCAGAAAAAGTGAGCAATTTAAGAGTATAGCAAAACAAGTCTATCTTAAACATGGAAGCCGACTTGGAAGAAGAAGTAGATGAGAGATAATATTATTAAAATTTTAATAATGATTTTTTTGATGCTTACAATGAATGTAAAAGCTGATGACAACTTAGAGACTGTTGAAATAGGTCAAAAATATTATGAAAAACTGCTAGAGTCGTGGAATAGTATATTTCCTGACAAGAATAGAAACGCTGCTGGTCCAAAATTTTTTAATTTTGCATTAAAACAGAGTTTAGCGATCGATGATTTCATTGAGTACAATAAACTTTACTGCGCTGTATCTGGTTCATTAATTGATCCAGGTGAAATTCCTGATTTAGTAAAAATTTATGAGGAAGAGACTAACAATTTAATGTGTGGAGAATATTATAGATGTTGTTTACCTTGTTCATGTGATCTTATGAAATACGCAAAGACCAGAAAAGTAAAATTCACTTTCGATAAAACAGATTTTGAATTAAATGTTTTAACGATTAAAGATCCGTGTCAAAAGGATAACTTTCCAATTGAAGTAAATAGAAACTACTTCTGCAAGGAAAACAAACTTGACAAAAACCAAGTATTTACAGTCGATGACGATCTTGTAATCGGACTATTACACAATGCAGCAGAATGTACCGAGAGCCAACTTATTTCTATTGCTTCAAATGAAACGACAGGACAATTTTGTGAATTTAGAAATAATCAGCCAATTGAAGAAGTAAAAGGTGGTATGGGAGATATTTTTATCCAGATGGCAAACTAAGGAGCGGTGTCTTGCCTGATTTCTATAGTTTGATTTAAATCAAATTTACCAATCTCTGAAGAAGTGCCATCCGTCCAAGTAACAACTATCTTTTCTATAATCTCTTCATTTCTAATACCATAATGAGCTATTGGCTCCATCTGGCAAAGATAACCTGAGCCTGCATCTATAGTTTTTGCATGAGTTCGTTGATTTGTATATAGAGTTACAGTTCCACCCCTTGCAGGGGCACCAAAAATATTTTTTGGTAAAATCCTGATCCATTTATGGTTTTTTTGCACATTAGCCCTAAACAATGAGAGTGGCTGTTCAGCTGTTTCACCATGAGAAATTAATAATTCTAATACACCATCATTATTAATATCAGCTACTGCGGCACCTGTACCTAACCCATTGGGCTCTAACGCTTCATTGAGCTGTAACTCTAAAAATTCACCTTCATCGTTAATTCTAAAAAGCTTATTCGGCTCTCCAATATTGTTAAAAAATATTTCGTCATATCCGTCATTATCAAAGTCAGCGGATATTACTGTCCTCACTTTTGTTGGAGCTCTAAAATCTTTATTAGCTATATCTATGAATTTATCGTTGTTTTTGACATAAGCACGGTGGTATCCCTTCCAATTTCCATTAATAATGTCCAACGCTCCATCATAAAAAATATCTGATAGTGTGGTGCCACGTCCATTTTGCAATTCATCATCAATTCCATAATTTTTTGCAACTTCGATAAATTTCCCATTATTATTTACATACAGAAAATTTGATCCTCGTTCATTAGCTGCAAAAATATCACTCTTTTCAGATATAATATTTCCAACAACAACTGCTCTTCCTCCTGTAACCCTATTTATTTGTAAATTTGGTGCTTGATCAATTATTGTATCGTTTTCAAGTTCGTAAAAACGTGTAGGCCCACCATAGTTTGAAACATATATTCCGTATTTACCATTTCCTTGACGATCTACGCATGCAACTGATCTGCCAGCGGTATAATTTAGGTCTTCCTTATTCTTTTCTAATGAAAATAAGTCATTTAATTCACTATTTTCAAAATCTAGCAGTCGATCTGAATACAATTTATTTCCACTGTATGTATCTGTATTAAGAAAATAAATCTCTTCGTAACCATCTTGATCAATATCGCAAGCTACTACTCCAATAGTTCTGCGATTAGAGTCAGAAAAGCTCTCGTCTTTTATAATATTTTTAAGTACCCCATCTCGATAACTAAGAGCAAGATTATCTGTGCCAAATCCAGTAACGACTAGTTCATAGTTGCCGTCGTTTGTGATGTCATTCACTGAAATCCCGTAGCTTAGACGTTCATCATTATCTTCTATTATACCTGTTATATTTTCAAAAAAATCTGCTTTAGCAATGTTACTAATAATTATTAGAACAAGAATATAAATTAAAAATTTATTGATATTAATTATATTACTGTACAACATTAAAACCCTCAAATTGAGGATTGCCAAGATAGAGATCTTTATTAGTTCCTGCATCTTTGTGAGCTTTTCTGAATGACTCAGATTTTGTCCAAGATATAAAATCTTCTTCACTTTTCCACGTACTGTGAGATGCATAAAGAGTATGATCGCTGAGAGACTTACCTTTTATAAGATTAAAACTAAGGAATCCTTTTACTTCATCAAGGTAGGACTCCCTATTTTTCCAAAGGTCCTCAAAAGTATCTTCGTTTCCTTTAATAATTTTAAACCTATTCATTGCGATATACATAATAAGCTAACTATGCTCACACATGTCTATTTCAATAGCTATTTCATATTGACAAAGTATACTTAGTTATGAGTTTAAAAGTGGTAAAATTAGGCCAATCTTGTGGCGCTCAGATCTCAGGAATTGATTTAAAAAAAGACCTATCTGAAAGTACAATTAAAGTAATAAGAGAGCATTGGCTGAAATATCATGTACTGAGTTTTCCTGATCAAGCTTTATCTGATGATGATTTAGAACGTTTCACCCTATGTTTTGGATCATTTGGAGATGACCCGTTTATTGCTTCAATACCAGGAAGAGAAAATATAATTGCTGTTAGAAGAACAGCAAATGAAAAAGTTCCAATTTTTGCAGATAATTGGCACACAGATTGGAGTTTTCAAAAAAACCCGCCAGCAGGTACATGTTTATTTGGAAAAATAATTCCATCAGAAGGCGGTGATACATTGTTTTCGAACCAACATTTAGCATTAGAGCTTATGCCTTCAGAATTAAGAAAAAAGTTGGAGGGTAAAAAAGCAATTCACTCAGCTCTCGTACCCTATTCACCAGGGGGTGGTTATGGAGATAAGGACAGAGAAATGGGAAGAAGCATGGATATAAGAGCTTCAAATGATGCTTTCGCTCAACAATTACATCCTATCATCAAGGATCATCCTGAAACCAATAAAGAGGGTATTTATGGCACAGTTGGTTATATCATTGGTATTGATGGTATGGATAATCAGGAAGCGATGAAATTACTCATGGAACTGAGTGCTTGGCAGTGTAAAGATGAATTTGTTTATAGGCATAAATGGAAAAAAGACATGTTAATTATGTGGGATAATAGAAGCGTATTGCACCGAGCAACTGGCGGTTATGAGGGACAAGAACGTCTTTTACACCGTACAACCATTGCAGCATACGGATTATAAATGAAAATTGATCTAATATATTTCAAAATGAGAGCTCTAGCTGAAGCACCACAATTGCTCATGCATTATGCTGACATAGAATACAATTATATCATGTCATGGGATTACTATGATAAAGAATGGCAGGAAGTAAAACCTCAGATACCTTTCAAACAACTTCCAATGATAGTAGTTGATGATGAACATGAGATTTGTCAAAGTATAGCTATACTCAATTTTATACAGAATATAGCCGGCCTAAAACTAGAAGATCCTGTTCAGGAAGCTAAAGCAAATGCTATTTTACAGAGTGCACAGGAATTATTTTTACCCCTTAATCCTACAGTTAATTTTGCAGTGGGAGATGATTTTATAAAAAGAAGAGATGATATGTTGCCATTTCTTCAAACAAGATTTGAAGAATTAGATAAAATTATAAATTTAAATGGAGGTAGGTTTTTTATTGATGATACTCCAAGAGCATGTGATTTTGCAGCTTTTCACCATCTTGATTTATCAAGAAAACTTGATGCAAAGATAATAAAAAAATTTCCAAGATTAGAAAAATTTTTAGATGATATTGCCTCAATTTCATCTATTGAAAGCTATTTGTCTAAAAGACCTGAACTCATTGATGTAAGTGTTGAGCCAAAACTTGTCATTAACGGAAAAGCCCATCCTACTGGAACAGTAAAGACATAGTTTCTAATTTTTTCTTGCTTCAATAACCATATTACTTGCATTCTTTTTAACTACTTTACAGTTTTTAAACCCAGCTTCATTTAAAACACTAATCAATCTTGCAGGACCTGCTTGCGCCCCAAGAGCCAATCCAACTTCTTGAGATTTTGAAGTTGGCACACAACCTATTGTTGAAAAACAATAGTACATTTGACCAAATAAATTAAAATTATCTTCAGGATTATCGTTTGCTGTTGGTTCTATCAAAATTACTGAACCATCATCTTCTAGATGGTTATATGCATACTTAGCCGCCCCAACCGGATCACCCATATCATGCAAACAATCAAAAAAAGCAATATAATCATGATTACCCTCATAACTTTTCGCATCAGCAGTTGAATACTTAATACGACTTTCGAGACCTGCTTTCTTCGCTAGTTTTTTAGCTTCATCAATTGAAGGACCGTGAATATCGTATCCACAGACCTTAGCGTTAGGAAATGTCTCAGCTATAATCATTGTTGATAAACCATAACCGCAACCAATATCAGCAAAGCTTGCACCAGAATTCATTCGGTTCTCAAGGTTTTCTATTTTTGGTAACCAGCTGTTTACTAAATTCTTTTCATAAGATGGCTTGAAGAATCTCGCGGTACCTTGAAAACAAATTGGACATGAATCTTTATAATCAACACCTTTACCTGTTTTAAAGGCTTCCTTCACTTTTTCTTCATTATAAATAGCGCCTGTTAGCATATCGTATGCCCCCATCATTGATGCAGGACCATCATCATTTGCAAAAACAGCAATTTGTTCAGGTGAGAGAGAAAATTTTTTTTTATTAGAATCATAATTCGCAAAACCTGCGGCTGACATTGCATACAGCCACTCCCTAAGATATCTTTCGTCAAGGTTAGATACTTTTGCCAATTCTTCTGAATTTACTTCACCTAGCTCTGATAAATGTCTAAAAATTCCTAGTTGATCTCCAATTCTCATTAATGGAATTATGGCTGAGGCGGAAACATCCTGCATTACCTTTAGCTGTAATTGTTTTAATGCTTCAGGATTTAATTCTCGATCACTCATTTTTTTGCTCCTTAGATTTCAATATTGAATAATTAAATATTAGATTTACTTGTTCCTAAATGTTAACTTTAAATTTATCAGTATATTTTAGACATAAAAGAACAACTTTTAGAATACTAATCTGGGAAAATATATAATTTTATTTATCATGATAATGTAAAGGAAATCATGCCAAAACTAATTATTGAGAACATTCCTCAATTAATAATAAAAATTAAAAATTAATTATAATGGAATTATTCTTCTATATATTTTTACTTTTACTTGTTTATGGTTTTTATAAGTCAGTTTATTTTGATATTCCTAGAGGTATCGTGTTGGCAAAGCATGCGAAGGGGGCATCCGAGTTTATAGAACTTGATGATGGTTCATTAGTCCATGTAAGAGATGAAGGCATTCTAGAGAAAGACGTCATTGTTTTAATTCATGGATTTAATGGTTCACTTTTTAATTTTGAACCAATGGTGTCATACTTAAAAGATAATTTTAGAATTTTGTCTCTTGATCTTCCAGCTCATGGTCTAACAGGAGCGGTTAAATCAAATTTGTATTCATATGATGGATTCGAGAAATTAATAACTGATATTCTTAAAGTAAAAAGTATTGAAAAATTTTATCTAGTTGGTCATTCGATGGGTGGAGTTATATCTTGGAAGTATGCCTTAAATAATCTTGAGAGAATAAGTGGATTAATAATTATTGGCTCTCCATTTATTGGAAGTGAGAATGAGTATAAAAAGTTTCAATCAGAAAATGCCCCACCAATTGCATTTAAGTTACTCGAAACAAAAACTATGAGATTTATGCTTAAATATTTTACGCCGAGATTTTTAGTTAAAGAGGGAGTATCAAAAACCGTATTTAATAAGGATCTAGTTACTGAGGAATTAATTGATCAATTCCATGATATTATACTTTTAGAGGGTTCTCGCGAAGCTATGGGCATGGTCATTTTATCAATTGAGGATAATTTCATTGCTGATCCAAAATTATTGCAAAAATTAAAAATACCGACCTTGATATTGCACGGTGAGAAAGATAAATTAGTTGATATTAGTTTTACAAATCATTTTTTAGAGCAAATTCCTAATGTAAAACTTATTTCTTATCCAAAAGTGGGTCATATGCCACCTATGGAGATACCAGAAAAATTAGCATATGATATAAAAAGTTTTTTAGGCACATAAATATGATAGATAGCAACTTATTCCTTCCTTGTGGTATTGAAATCAAGAATAGATTCCTAAAATCAGCAATGACAGAGGGTATTGCTCAAAGCGATGGCATGGCTAATAAAAGGCATAATAAATTATATGAGAGGTGGGCCAAAGGTGGAGTTGGCATAAATGTTACCGGTAATGTTCAAGTTGACCACAGATACATTGAACGAGCTGGCAATGTTGTAATTGAAGGAAAACAATCTAATGAAAGTCTGGCAGCTTTAGCTGACTGGTCCAAGTCTGGAACACAAAATAATGCACATCTCTGGATGCAATTAAGTCATGCTGGCAGGCAGACGCCTTTTAGTATTAACAAAGAGAGCAGGGCACCCTCAGTTCAACCTTTACCAACACTGGGAGGAATACTAAAATTTGGAGTACCAAAAGAGCTAAGCCATTCCGATATTTTAAAAATAATTGATCAGTTTGTTAATGCAGCTGAGGTTGCAAAGCAAACTGGATTCACTGGTGTTCAACTTCATTCAGCTCACGGTTATCTTCTCTCAGAATTTTTATCACCAAACGTTAATCAACGAACTGATGAGTGGGGAGGCAGTATAGAAAATAGATCAAAATTACTTATAACTACAATTGAGGCTATCCGAGAAAAAGTTGGAAGTAATTTTCCTATTTCAATTAAACTTAATTCAAGTGATTTTCAAAAAGGTGGATTTTCTCACGAAGAAAGTATTGAAGTTGCTAAAATATTAAATAATACATCATTAGATTTACTTGAGATTTCGGGTGGAACTTATGAAAATTTTACTGCCTTAGAAATTGACTCATTGAATCTTAAAAAAGCAAAAACAATCAAACCTCAGCGCAGCACAAAAGTAAGAGAAGCTTATTTCTTGAAATATGCTGAAGCTATAAAGGAAGTTATATCAATTCCCCTGGCAGTCACTGGGGGATTTCGTTCTACCGAGGGTATGAACAATGCTCTTCAAAGTGGTGCTTGTGACGTAATTGGTTTGGGAAGACCACTTTGCTCTGAGCCCAATATTGTAAATGAATTAATAAGTGGTGAAAAAAAATCAGCAACTCTATATGAAAATATGTTGGAATTTGGTCCGTGGATTCTTGGCTTAAATAGTCCGATATCACTTATGCGATCTAATAATAAAGCTGCTCAAGTTTATTGGTGTTATCGACAAATATTAAAAATTGCTGACGGTAATGAGGTTGATACAAAGCTGGGACTTTTTAAAGCATTTCTCGATCACTTTAGAGACGACTCTGCTAATAGCAAAAAATATAAAGCCTTTTGGAAAGATTTAGATTGAAAAAAATTATTTTTATACTGTTACTTTTGAACTCATCTTTTGTATTGGCTGATCAAAAAGATAGCCGACTGAACAGTTTGTTTGATGAGTTATTTTTAAGTAGTGACAATATGCAAGCCAGCACTATCTTAGCAGACATTTGGGACATATGGTCTATTGCAGAAAATGTTGAAGCTCAAAAAATATTCGATGAAGCCAATAACATGATGGATCGTGGAAGCTTAGAAGAAGCAATAACTTTATTTACGCAGGTAATTGATCTTAAACCTGATTTTGCAGAAGGTTGGAACAAAAGAGCTACTGTTCTCTTTTTAAAAGGTGAATTAAAGGCTTCAATTTCCGATATCCAAAAAACTCTTGAACTAGAACCAAGACACTTTGGAGCACTTGATGGACTTGCTGAAATTTATTTAATTCAAGATGATCTTTTGGGAGCTGCAGCGACGTATAAAAGAATTCTAGAAATTATTCCAACAAGTAAAAAATCTCAAGACCGACTCAAATTAATTAACGAACTTATTGTTTAATTATGTGTGGGCGTTTCGTTCTCTCCGACAAAAAAGTTCTTAAAGAAAAATTTAATGTTGAACTATCACCCTCATATAACATAGCCCCGTCACAAGATGTATTGGTTATAAAACCTGACCCCATTTTTATGAAATGGTCATATTCACCAAAATGGAAAGATGATATGAACTTGATTAATTGTCGTCATGAAACTTTATTAGAAAAGCCTTCTTTTAAGGGATCACTTAGATGTGTTTTTCTTGCAAATGGGTGGTATGAATGGCAAAGGCAAAACGACTCTAAAAAGCCTTTTTTCCATTATATTGAAAATGAATTGCTGTATTTTGCTGGTATTTATAATTTGAATAGTGGATGCGCAGTTGTAACTTGCCAGTCAAGTGAAGCTGTTTCTCATGTACACCATAGACAACCTTTGCTCTTAGATGAGTCTCAAATAACTGAATGGATAGAAGGAAAGTATAAAATTGAGAGAAAAAAAGACGATCGAGTTCAAGTTTATGAAGTCTCAAAAAATGTTAATAGTCCTCGTAACAATAGCCCTGAGTTGTTAGAAAAATATCAATCTATATAATTACAGAGTGAGTAAATTTTATGCGTTCATAGACAGCACTTTTATTGATTTAGGAAGGCAATTTAAATTAAGTTATCTACCGCCTTTAATGATATATGTTGCTGCCGGTGTTTCAGGTTTAACCGGAATCGTTGGTACCTTTTTTGTAAAAGATTATCTAAATCTTTCGGCTGCTTTTTTAGCAGGACTTGGTTTTTGGGCAGGAATTCCATGGGCATTAAAGATGCCACTTGGTCATTTAGTTGATCTAATCTGGGAAAGAAAAAATTATCTCGTTTATGTAGGCGCTTCACTCATTGCCATGAGTCTTGCTATTATGTACGGCCTCATTATTCATACTGACTTCATGGTAAGTTACTTAAGTGTTGAAACTTGGTATGTTATTAGCGTTCTTTTAGCTCCGATAGGTTATGTTGTTCAAGACGTTGTTGCTGATGCAATGACGGTTGAAGCAGTCCCAAACATAGATCCCAAAGGAAACCAATACTCACCTGATGTAATAAAAAATATGCATACCACCATGCAGACACTAGGTAGGTTTGCTATTATTGGTGGTACAGTAATTGTTGCATTAATAAATGTAGTTATTTTCAGTAGTGTTGAGGCTGAAACAGAACAAGAAAAAATAATTTTGTACGGGAATATTTATCTCTTCGCATTGATCATTCCGATCATATCAGTATTAGGGGTATTGCTTTCAATTTATTTAAATAAGAAAAAAAATGATCAACTTTCAAAGTTAGGTATCGATCATCAAATCGAAATTGAAAAAACTAAAGTTGATTGGTGGATACTTGGAGGCTCTTTTGTTTTTGTAATTTTTACACTAAGTGTAGGAGGATTTAATCTTCCTTATGCACAAGAGATCGTATTCATTGGATCGGTAAGTATTATATTTTTTTTGATGGCTAAACTAATGCGTGAACTTCCTGAGTCGATGCGACTCACAATTTTAGGAACTGCAATTATAATATTTGTTTTCAGAGCAATGCCAGGCCCAGGCCCAGGCCTTACTTGGTTTGAGATTGATAATTTAGGATTTGATGAGCAGTTCTTTTCTGTACTTTCTCTTCTTGCCTCCTGTTTGACTTTACTTGGTATCATTATTTTAAGGCCTTTTATGGTCAATAACTCAATTGCAAAAATTATAGTGATATTATCAATTGCTGGAGCAATATTATTTTTGCCAAGTGTTGGCATGTATTATGGATTTCATGAATGGACCTCGTCATTAACCAATGATATTGTGGATGCGCGATTTATTGCAATATTTAATACAGCTTTAGAGTCACCCTTAGGGCAAGTTTCAATGATTCCACTTCTTGCGTGGATTGCAAGAAATGCTCCAGCTCACCTAAAAGCCACATTTTTTGCAGTTTTTGCATCTTTTACTAATTTAGCTCTATCCGCAAGTGCATTGCTTACAAAGTACCTCAATCAAATTTATGAAGTTACAAGGGATGTCAAGGATAAGGTCACAAGCGAAATACTTTCCATTGCTGATTACTCTGACCTTGGTATTTTATTGATTGTTGTAACACTGCTCACACTTTTGGTACCAACAATTTCTGTTATAATCATTCAGAAAACAAAATTTAAAACGGATGAATAATTTATGAAATATATTTTACAAATCGTTGGCGTTTTTTTTATAGGAGCTATAATCGGTTTTATTTTATTAAGCTTTGGTCTGTCGGTAGATATTTCAATGATGATTGGCACAGTCGCAATTCTTATTTTGGCATATCTTGTTACTAAACAAAACAATAAGGAACGAAAATAATGGTTCAAATTACAAGCGATCAAATTAAATCAAGAGAAGTTCTTAGCTGGGAGGGATTGCATTTATTTCATTTTAGAACTTCATCATGTTCACAAAAACTTAGGATTTATCTAAACTTAAAAAAAATTTCATGGATACCTCACAGCATTAATCTTGCTACAGGTAAAAATTATTCAGAATTCTTTCTAGGTATCAATCCTAAAGGCCTGGTTCCTGTACTTGTAGATGATGGTCATGTAGAAATTGAGAGTAATGATATTCTTATGTACCTTGAGAATAAATTTCCTGAAAACCCACTTGTTCCTGATTCCGATACAACAGAAATTGGGATGTTACTGAAAGAAGAAGATGATTTGCATGAGGATATAAGAAATATTGCTTATCGATATATGTTTGGTGGACTCGGCAAAAAAAACCCTAAAGAATTAGACGCCTTTGAGAAATATAAATCATCTAATAGTGAACTGGACTATCTAAAATTAAAAGAAGTAAAGTTTTATAAGTCATTTCGTGAAAATGGAATAACCGATGAAGCGGTTAGAAACTCACTCAATAATTTTTGTAAATGTTATAATAAATACGAAACTCTATTAAATAAGCAAAAATACTTAATGGGCAGTAGTCTTTCAATGCTTGATCTTGCTTGGTTTATTTATACGTATAGGCTTTATGTCTCAGGATTTCCATTTAAAGACCGTTATCCAAAAATATCTGCATGGTTTCTTGACCTTTATTCTCGAAAAGAATTTTTTAAAGAGGTTAATGATCCGCTCCCTCTAAAGCTAATTAGGCTTTATGCTAAGACATCAACATCTTTGAGTGGAAAGTCAATTAAAGCTCTGCTTTCAAAATAATGACTGCCCAAGACAGATCATCCATACTTGAGGGATACTATAAATCTCATTGGCCTGTTGAATGTGGTGGAAATCGACGTCAAAAGGCTACTCAAGGATCGTTAAACGCTCGTGAAAAAAAAGCTGTTGTTCAAAGCATTCGAAATGAACGCTGGAATGTTATGACAATTTATCGCGATAAAAATGAAATTTTTTTGGGTGGCACGATGCCAAGCTTTACTGGTCCAGAACCATTTGGATGGCTTCAAAAAATTGAACCTGAATCTTTGGAAATATTAGGGGAAACACCAAAATTACCATGCGGTGATCACGTCTGGTGCGGTGCTATCGCAGCACATCAAAACGGCAATATCATCAAGGTTAATGGAAACTACATGCATAGTATTTCAAAAGAATGTGAAGTGATTAAAGAGTCAAAATTACCCATTGATCAGGCGCATAATGGTTTACTAGTATTATCAGATGGAACAATCGTCACTAAAGATTTACGTTTAGAAGGTCAAGGTTGTTCAACAATTACAAGATTAGATCAAAATCTAGATGTTTTACATGAACCCATGCAATTGCCTGAAGGATCTATGGGAAGAATTGCCTCAGACAAAACAGAAGATGGAGAGTTCATTTTTATTCCAGGTATCGAAAAAATATGGAAAATAAAAGTTCTGCCTAACGATCTAGAAGTTAATTCAGACTGGTCACCTAATTATAGGAAATCAAATGATGATCAAGGATTATCATGGGATGGCTGTATATCAGATGGATCACTCTGGCTGATGAATAACGGAGACATCGACTCATTAAGAGCGATTTATTCAACTCATCCAAATGGTAGATTTAAAACTGCACCAAAAGAATTAAGTTGGAGACGTCCTGCTCCTTGGTCATGTAAGCAAAGGCTTTATAGATTTGATTTAATGTCAGAACAATTTAAATATATCGAACCATTTGAACATCATGGAGGGGGTATTATTGCACCACCCGTAAATATTCCCGAATGTAACATCTGTGTATGCTGGGATAGTATAAATGGTGGCATAGCAGGTATTGATACATCAAACAACTTGTTAAAAATATCATGGAAGATTGATACTCTCAGACCAACAATGCAACCGGTTGTGTTTCCTGAAAGCAAAGAGCTAGTAATTAATAGTTTCGAAAATAATGACGATCACTTAGTGGTAATAGACCTATCTAGTGGAGAAATACTCTCAAAGGTTGCACTCAATTCACCTCTTGCCAATGGCATGTTTTTAACACCGGGCTTAAAGAATGATATTTTTTATTGCTCAACAAGAACCTTTGCACGAGTATCTTGGAAGTAAATTTGAACTAATATTTATTCTTTCAAAGGTAAGTATTTTAATTAGAATCCGTAAAAAATAAAATATAGGAGACAAAATATGGAATTTTGTAATGCCGTGAGGTTTAAAGTTAAAGAAGGTTGTGAAGAAGAATACTTAGAAATAAACAAAAGTTTTGAAAATTTACCGGGTCAGAAAATGAGTCGTCTTTTTAAAACAGGAGACCGTACATATTGTTTTATTGGAATTTGGGAATCTGAGGAAGCTATAGCCGCTCAAAGAGAAAATATGATTGGAAACTTGGATAAAGTTAGACACTTACTAGAGGAATTATCTCCTGAATTAGGCGTAACTGATCCTGTTTCAGGAATGGTTGTTCTTGATTATAGCTAATAAATCAGGTTAAAATCTTTCTGTGCATTTTGATTTACCAGAGCTGTTATTTGGCATACCTTTACACTTAACACTTTTGTGTATTTCTAAATTTTACGCAAATAGATCATATGATGAAGCAGCAAGATATTTTAGTAAGGCGGGTAAAGTTTAAAAATTTGCTTCCACCTGTAATTAAGCTAGTCATCAAAAGAAAATGTAATTTGAGTTTAATTGACTTAAACAAAACAATTAGATCATCTAAAGCATATCATTAATAATATGAGCTTAACCGATGAAGGACATTACGGCCCCAAACAACTAAATATGCTCAAAACTGTCTGGGGTGAGGGTTTTCTATCACCTGGTGGAACAGAAGAAATTGATCAGATTTTAAAAGGATTAAATCTAAAAAATAAAAAAATTCTAGATATTGGATGTGGAACTGGCGGTGCAGTTTTTCATATGATTGAAAAATATGGTGCAAAAGAAGTTATTGGAATAGATCCAGAACCGTTAGTAATTGAAACAGCAAATAATTTAGCGTTAAAGAAAAATTTATCTTATAAAGCAAAATTTATTTGTACGAAGCCTGGTGAATATAAATTTGAAGATAAAAGTTTTGAGGCAGTATTTAGTAAAGAAGCATTTTTACATATTATCGATAAAAAAAACTTGCTCATAGAGATAAACGAGATCTTAGCTGACGATGGTATTCTTGCAGTTGGAGATTGGATGAGAAATGATGACAACGAACCATCGGAGCAGATGAAAGAATATATTGCCGCAGAAGGCCTCGATATGTTTATGTGCTCATTAGAAAAGTATGGAAGTCTTTTAAAAGAAACAGGATTTAAAGTTCTCTCACTAAATGATCGTAATAAATGGTATCTCGAAAAAGTTAAGACAGAAATATCAGATATAAAAGGGCCACTTTATGATGATGTTGTAAATCTAATAGGAAAAGAAGAGGCAGACGGTGCACTGGAAATTTGGGAAAAACTTCTTGGCGTTGTGGAAAAAGGGGAACATCGCCCTGGTAATTTTCAAGCTATAAAAATTTCAACCTAAAATGGGCAATAAGCTATCGCAGTCAGACATCGATCGCGTTATAGAAATGGCTTGGGAAGACAGAACAACTTTCGCTGATATTAGGAAACAATTTGGAATACAAGAGAAAGAAGTTATTAAATTAATGAAAGAGAATATGAAAAGATCCTCTTTTTTAATGTGGAGAAAGCGAGTAAGGGGAAGAAAAACTAAAATTAGTCCAATTTCAGATCGCTTTAAATCATCTAATCAGAAATCATAGCAATGAGTAATATAAAAAATATATCAGCAGAAAACTGTTATAGTACAATTAAAGAAAATAAAGATGCATATTTAGTTGATGTACGCACCTCTTACGAATGGGAAACATTTGGAAGAGTGGATGAAGACTCTTTTGATGCTCAATATATTGAATTAACACTCATTAGTGAAGAGGGTGATGAAAACACTAATTTTTTGGATCAATTCAATTCTTATGGAATTTCAAAAAATTCTGAAATTCACTTTATTTGTAAGTCGGGAGCAAGGTCCATGCATGCTGCTTTAATTCTGGAATCAAATGGTTATCAAAATCTTTACAATGTTGAGGACGGATTTGTTGTTGGCTGGAAACCAGGCGGCTTACCATCTAAATAATTTAAAAGAATTAATTAGAAACAGTAATAATCTTATCGATTAATTTCTCTATATCATTATCGTTATTCGCGAGAAATGACTGAAACTCTTCTCTTTGTGCAATAACAAGACTGATACCTTCAATATTCAGATCAATAATTTTTATATCACCGTCTCTATTAATCAGTCTCCACTTTAAATTTATTTTTAGAGTATCAGTTCCTTCTCTTATTATATTACTTTCAACAATTACATATTTTCCTGCAGCTTCAGACCCAATTATTTGAACTTGCTCTCCAGAGTACTGATCAAGCTTATTAGCATAGGAGTTGATAAAATAATCTTTAAATGCGATTAAATATCTTTCTTTTTGATCATCTGTTGAATTTTTCCAAGTTTTAGAGAGTACGAATTTTGAAATTAAATTTAGGTCAATTGCATTCATTACCACATCGGTGAAACGAGATGTTTTATCATTTTCGCTAATACCTTCATCACTTAAAATCTCAATTGCTAGGTCTGCGAAGTTTGAAACAAATTCCTCTTCTTGAGCGAACTCTGAGCTTTGGGAGTAAGTTCCGAAAGAAAGCAAAAAAATTAAAATCCAGCTGTAGTATTTAATTTTAATCATAAATAATCTCAATATCTGGTCCTACATAACTTTCATCGATATCAAAGTCATCAAAAATATCATTTTGTTGATCGCGAGTATTACTTTCTAGGTTATTTGAGGCCTGACTTTCTCTTCCTTGCGAATAAAAGCTTCTTACTGCTGCATAGTAATCAATTGAATTGTTTTGCAGATCATCAAGAATTTCTATGTTTTGAGATCTAAAATCGACTGCACCAGTGCCCATTCTGTAAGTTCTTAGAGAGTCAGGAGCAGACCCACCTCCCACTTGATACATTGGATCCAGCAGTGAGGTTGATAGCATGCCTGCAAAGTCTCTTGGTGTGGAAGGGCCTAAGAAAGGTAAAACTAAGTATGGACCAGATTCAACACCCCATACACTCAAAGTCTGTCCAAAGTCTTCATTTTCGGATACAAGACCCATACTTGCTGCTGGATCAAAGAAACCGAGTATTCCAACAGTTGAGTTAATAATAAATCGAGATGTTGATACTCCGGCTTTTCTTAACTCGCCTTGTAATACATTGTTCACGGCTGTGATTGGCATACCTAAATTATTTAATGAATATGTAACTCTGTTTCGAACAAACTCTGGAACAATGGCTCTGTAGGTAATAGCGATAGGCCTTAAGATGAGTTTGTCGAAAATAATGTTAAATTGAAAGACTGCACGATTTACTTTTTCAAGTGGGTCATTAACGCTAACTATTTCAGTTTCAGAATTGTTATAGTTCACCGAAGCTTCTTTTGAAGCACATCCTTGTAATACAAGAACAGAACTTAGAAATAAAACTATTAATATTCTATATTTCATTGAAATAATGCTATTCTATATGAATTTTCTAATCAAATTAATATTTTAGTGTAATCGTATTATAATTAAAAAATGATAGAGAAATGAGCCAGTATTGAGAACAATTGATATATTCATTGTATTATCCATTAATCTAGCGTGGGGACTGGCATTTATTTCTGCAAAAATCGGTGTAAATGAATTTCCACCATTTTTATTTACAACAATGAGATTTCTAATCATTGCAGTTTTACTCATACCCTTTTTGAAAATTCACCGCGGCCAAATGACTAATATTTTAATTATTTCTATATTAGGTGGAGGCATTCATTTTGCATTTTTCTATCTTGCTCTCGATAATTCTCGATTTATTTCCTCTGTTGCTGTGGTTCTTCAATTAGGTGTACCATTTGCAACAATATTATCCGTTATATTTTTAGGTGAGGTAATTAAGTGGAGGCGTATTCTTGGAATAGCACTTGCATTTGGGGGAGTTATTATTTTGATTTTTGAGCCTACAATATTTTCTGATCTTGGCGGTGTTTATTATGCATTATTAGCAGCTTTATCTATTGCTATCAGCCTACTTTTTATGAAGAAGTTAAAAGATGTTAAAGTATTTGATCTACAAGCTTGGATTGCTTTTATAAGCTTTTTATTCTTGGCAACTATTTCATTTTTAGTTGAGGAAAATCAATTAGACTTGATTTTAAATGCATCCATAATTGGCTGGGGAGCTATATTATTTACAGCATTTGCCGCAACAGCTATCGGCCATGCAGGTTTTTATTACTTAATAACAAAATATGAATTATCAAAAATTACACCTCTTACGCTCCTTGCTCCGGTACTTGCCATAATAAATTCACTGATTATTTCTTATTTTTCTCTTTATGAAGGATTTAATGAAGTGCTTACTTTTAAAATCATCTTTGGCGCAACCATTTCATTCACAGGTGTTGCTATTGTAATGATGAGAGAACCAGAGGAGGAAAAGGTATCGAGTTCACCATGAAAATTGAATATCTAAAATCCCCAAATTTTCAACAAGTAAAAAGAAGAAATATAAAATATATAATCATACATTATACAGGAATGAAAACAGCGCAGGAGTCAATTAAAAGACTTAGATCAAAAAAACATAAAGTGAGCTCACATTATTTTATTAATGAAGGAGGAAAAATTACCCAACTCGTAAATGATAAAGATATTGCTTGGCATGCAGGCATATCTAATTGGAAAAAAGATAGAAATTTAAACTCAAAGTCTATAGGCATAGAGTTACAAAACAAAGGCCAAGAATTTGGATATCACAAATTCAAGTTATCTCAAATAAAATCACTAATATCATTAATCGCAAGTCTGCAGACAAAGTACAAAATAAAAAAAAGTAATGTTTTGGGCCACTCAGATGTTGCTCCGCTGCGAAAGATAGATCCGGGGTATTTATTCCCTTGGCATAAGTTGGCTACAAAAGGCTTAGTAATTTTACCAAAGAAAAATAATTCAAAAACGCCGCTCAAAGCTTCAGAGATTAAGTCTTTACAACAGTTACTAAGAGATTTTGGCTATAAAATTACTTTATCGAGTTTAATGGATAAAGAAACACTTCAAGTTATTCACGCTTTTGAAAGTCACTATTGCCCCGAAGAGTTAGAGGATTTTACAGTTAAGCGCAAATTGTTGGGATATCTGAGAGAACTTATATCTCTTCAAAGAGAGGCTTGACCAATATCTTTTAAGAGGATAAAACTTTTCAGCCAGATAATTGGATAACTGCTTGGCTTAATTAAGAGGAAAGTCCGGGCTCCACAAGGCAACAGTGCCGGGTAATACCCGGCGGAGGCAACTCTAGGGAAAGTGCCGCAGAAAATAAACCGCCCTAATTGAAATTTTAAGGGTAAGGGTGAAAAGGTGAGGTAAGAGCTCACCGCTTTTTTGGTAACAAAAAAGGCATGGTAAACCCCACTGGGAGCAAGATCAAATAGGGTTACATTGGCTTGTCTTGGCTGTAACCGGGTTGATCGCACGACTCAATTGGTAACAAATGAGCTAGATGAATAGTTATCGGTTTTTTATAAAAAAATCACAGAACCCGGCTTATAAATTATCTGGCAAAATTTATCATTTATTTTCAATAGTTTATAAATATAGGCTAATGTATAATATTAGTTAAATAATTGATTATAAAAGAGATATCACAAATAGGTATAGACATTACCCATATAATCCCATAATATCCCAAGTAATCCCAATTTAACCCAAATGAGGTAATTTTGTTGATTATTTTAATAACTAACTTTTTTTTAAAAATGGCATTGTTTCTATCTACATACATCAATCGCATTGACAAAAAAGGTCGTGTTTCTGTTCCGTCTTCTTTTAGAAGTGTCTTAGAACAAAACGGATTGAAGGGGATGATTTGTTACCCTTCACCGACTCTTAAATCAATTGAAGGATGTACCGCTAATAGAATGCAAAAGATCAGTGATGCAATAGAAGCATCCGGCCCCTTTAGTGAGGAAAGAAATACCTTTTCAACTTCTATTTTTGCTGACAGCCATCAAATTCATTTTGATCAAGAAGGCAGAGTCATGATACCCGATGGACTAATCTCTATTGCAGGTATTATTGACCAAGTTTCTTTCGTAGGTATGGGTGAAACATTCCAAATGTGGAATCCTGAAACTTATGATTCTTTCAAAAAAGAAAAAAGTGATAATGCAAAAAATAGTTTAGCAAATCTCAAATGGAAAAATGAATAACTAATGAAAATAGGAGGATAATTTCATGGTTTTAAATTTAAGTGTTCCAGAACTAAAAGAGCTTAAGCCAAAGATAACAGTATTTGGAGTCGGTGGTGCAGGCGGTAATGCAATTAATAATATGATTCAATCCGGATTATCGGGAGTTGAATTTGTTGCAGCCAATACAGATGCACAAGCTCTGTCTAAATCATTAAGTGACTCAAAAATGCAATTGGGTGTTCAGGTTACTAAGGGATTGGGAGCTGGTTCTCATCCTGATATCGGTAAATCCTCAGCCGATGAAACTAAACACGAAATAATGGAAAGACTTGAAGGCACAAACATGCTTTTCATTACCGCTGGCATGGGTGGCGGTACTGGTACAGGCGCTGCTCCAGTGATAGCGCGTGTTGCTAGAGAATTGGGTATACTTACTGTAGCAGTTGTTACTAAACCATTTCAATTCGAAGGTGCTGGAAGAATGAGAATTGCTGAGCAAGGGCTAAAAGAGTTAGAACATTTAGTAGATACAACAATTGTTATTCCAAACCAAAATTTATTTAAAGTTGCTGATGAGAAAACAACATTTGCCGATGCATTTTCAATGGCGGATGATGTTTTGCATGCAGGAGTAAGAAGTATTACCGATTTGATGGTCGTACCGGGATTAATCAACTTAGACTTTGCTGATGTAAAGACAATCATGAATAATATGGGACGCGCAATGATGGGCACAGGTGAAGCGTCTGGCGACAATAGAGCAATAGAATGTGCTCACAATGCAGTTACAAATCCATTGCTTGATGACTACTCTTTGGACGGAGCCAAAGGATTATTGATCAACATAACTGGTGGAACTGACTTAACATTGCATGAGGTTGATAAAATTACAAATGAGATAAGAGAACAAGTTCACCCTGATGCAGATGTAATTGTTGGATCAATCTTTGACGAAAATCTTGAGGGTAAAGCTAGAGTTTCTGTTGTTGCAACTGGGTTAGAACCTCATGACAAGCCATCAAAGAGAATAATTGATTTACAAGTAAATAATAGTTCAACAGTTTCATCAATTCCAGCAGCTCAAGTGAATGGAACAGGATCTATTCACGGTTCTGCTAATCAAGAAGATGAAATCCACAAAAATTCTGATCCATATATGTACATGGATGGCTCAGATGTAAAAGA
>CACFAO010000012.1 GCA_902564295.1 uncultured Pelagibacteraceae bacterium | reverse complement strand
GAAGCAAATAAAGCTTTTGCACACTTTAGGTGGTAATATGACAAGAGAATACGCACTGCAGAAATATAGAAACATAGGAATTATGGCTCACATTGATGCAGGGAAAACCACTACTACAGAAAGAATTCTTTATTACACCGGTAAAAGTCACAAAATCGGAGAAGTTCATGATGGTGCAGCTACCATGGACTGGATGGAACAAGAGCAAGAAAGAGGAATTACAATTACTTCAGCAGCAACTACATGTTTTTGGAATGATCATAGAATTAATATAATTGATACTCCAGGTCACGTTGACTTTACTATTGAAGTTGAGAGATCACTTAGAGTTCTTGACGGTGCTGTCGCAGTATTTGATGGTGTTGCTGGTGTTGAACCGCAGACAGAAACTGTATGGAGACAAGCGAATAGATACAAGGTTCCAAGAATGTGCTTTGTTAACAAAATGGATCGTACTGGAGCTGATTTCTATAAATGTCTTGATATGATTAAAGACAGGCTTCAAGCAAATGCTTTAGTTTTACAAATTCCCTATGGAAGTGAATCTAATCTTAAGGGTGTTATTGATCTTGTAAAAAATAAAGCAATTGTTTGGGCAAATGAAGACCTTGGAGCTAAATACGAGTACGCAGAGATTCCAGAAGAATTAAAAGAGACTGCTGAAAAATATCGATCTGAAATGGTTGAAATGGCAGTTGAGCAGGATGAAGAGGTTTTAGAAAAATATTTGGATGGGGAAGAGCCTGATGAAGAAACTCTCAACCGTTGTATTAGAAAAGGTACGATCAATTTTGAGTTTGTTCCAATTTTAACTGGTAGTGCCTTTAAAAATAAAGGTGTGCAACCACTTTTAGACGCTATTGTAAACTTTATGCCAGATCCTAGTGAGGTACAACAGGCTACAGGCAACATACCTGGTAAAGAAGAAGAAGAAATAAGAAAAGCATCAGATGATGAGCCTTTTTCTGCATTAGCATTTAAAGTTGCTAACGATCCTTTCGTAGGTTCTCTCACGTTTACAAGAATTTATTCAGGAAAGTTAGAAGCTGGTTCAACAATCATGAACTCCGTTAAAGGTGATAAGGAAAGAATTGGAAGAATGTTACTTATGCATGCAAATAACAGAGAAGATATTAAAACTGCTTACGCTGGTGATATTGTTGCGATAGCTGGATTGAAAGACACCATAACTGGTGAAACTTTATGCGACTCTCAAAAGCCAGTCATCTTAGAGTCAATGGATTTTCCAGATCCAGTGATTGAAATTGCAGTTGAACCAAAAACAAAAGCTGACCAAGAAAAAATGGGTGAAGCGCTTGCTCGACTTGCTAAAGAAGACCCTTCTTTTAGAGTAACTTCTGATGATGAGTCTGGACAAACTGTTATTAAAGGAATGGGTGAGCTTCATTTGGATATTATTGTTGACCGAATGAAACGAGAGTTCAAGGTTGAAGCTAATGTCGGAGCTCCACAGGTTGCTTACAGAGAAACAATATCCAAAGAAGTTGAAGTAACATATACACATAAAAAACAAAGTGGAGGAGCAGGTCAGTTCGCTGAAGTAAAGATCATTGTCGAGGGATGTGATCCGGGGACAGGAAGATTATTTGAAGACAAGATTAAGGGAGGTAATATACCTAAAGAGTATATTCCAGGAGTTGAAAAGGGAATTGAGGGTGTTGCTGATACTGGTGTCATAGCCGGATTCCCCATAATTGACTATAAAGTAACACTAATCGATGGAAAATATCACGATGTAGACTCTAGTAGTTTAGCTTTTGAGATAGCTGGAAGGATGGCATTTAAAGACGCTTGTCAAAAAGCAGGCCCAAAACTTCTTGAGCCTGTCATGAGAGTTGAGGTGGTTACGCCTGAAGAGTTTATGGGGGATGTTATAGGTGATTTAAGTAGTCGAAGGGGTCAAGTTAGTGGAAGTGAAGCTAGAGGCAATACAACAGCAATTAGTTCAATGGTACCTCTTGCTAATATGTTTGGCTATGTTAACACATTACGCTCTATGACTCAGGGAAGAGCTCAGTATTCAATGTTTTTTGATCATTATGAGCAAGTACCTCAAAACGTCCAAGATGAGGTAAAAGCAAAGTTTGCATAAGGAATAAAAATGGAAAATCAAAATATCAAAATTAGATTGAAAGCGTTTGACCATGGTGTACTCGATAAATCATCAGTAGAAATTGTTGATACAGCTAAAAGAACTGGAGCAATGGTGAAAGGCCCAATACCATTACCCACAAATAATGAGAAGTTTACAGTTCTTCGATCTCCCCATGTTAACAAAAAGAGTAGAGAGCAATTCGAGATCAGGACTCATAAGAGATTAATAGAGATAGTTGACCCAACGCCACAAACAGTTGATGCACTAATGAAATTAGATTTAGCTTCAGGAGTTGATGTAGAAATCAAATTATAAGATATGAGATCAGGTATTATAGCAAAAAAGATTGGAATGAGTAATTTGTACACACAAAGTGGAACAAATATTCCTGTTACTGTACTTCATGTTGAAAATTGTAAAATTATTGATCGAATTACATCAGAAAATGAAAATTCAGACAAGGTATTAGTTGGCGCCTGCAAGATAAAAAAAACATCAAAATCACAGAAGGGCTTCTTTGATAAAAAAAAATCAGATGCTTATAGATATCTTAGGGAGTTTGAAATTAGTAAAGACCAAGAGATTAAAAGCGGAGATGAATTGAAAGTAAGTCATTTCAAGGAAGGTCAATTTATTGATGTATCTGGTTACACAAAAGGCAAAGGATTTGCTGGAGTAATGAAACGTCATAATTTCTCCGGTTTGAGAGCCTCTCATGGTGTTTCAGTTTCACATCGAAGCCATGGATCTACAGGTCAGTGCCAAGACCCTGGTAAAGTTTTCAAAGGAAAAAAGATGGCGGGACAATACGGAGATGTTCACAAAACTCTTCAAAGCTTACAGGTTGTAAAAGTTGATGAACAAAAAAATCTAATCTGTGTAAAAGGAGCTACACCTGGTTCAAGGGGAACTTGGTTAGTTGTTGAGGACTCAATTAAAAAAGATGACATCAAAGAAATCGAAGCCACATCAGCAAAATCAGAAAAAGAAGGTAATAAGGAAAAATAACAAAATGCAAATTGACATGCATAAAATAGATGGAAAAAAGAGTGGGTCTGTCAATTTGAAAGATCAACTATTCAATAGTAAGTCCGATTTTAGCGTTGTTGGCTCTTTAGTAAGATGGAATGAGTCTAACCAAAAACCTCTAAGAGCTAGGACTAAAAACAGATCTGAAGTAAAAGGAACAACACAAAAGCTAGGAAGACAAAAGGGAAGTGGAGGAGCTAGACACGGTTCCAAGAAGGCAAATATATTTAGAAGTGGAGGAATGGCTCATAACTTAAGGGGAGTTCGTTCATTAAAAAAGATGCCAAAACGCATTAGGCAGGAGGCTTTGAAACACATTCTTGCTGATAAACTCAAGAATAACAATTTGATAATTGTTGAAGAGCTCAAAATTGCGGAGCCAAAGACAAAAACACTAGTTAAAAGCCTCTCAGATTTAAATGCTCATTCTGCGCTCATATTAGAGGGCGATAAACCTGATAATAATTTTGCATTAGCTTCAAGAAACTTAAAAAATATAAAGTACTCAAGCATAAATAATTTTAATGCACTCGACTTACTTGGATTTGAAAAATTAGTCATGAGTAAGAATGCTTTAGAAATACTTGAGAGCAGGATTAATTAAGATGGTTACAATTAAAGATTTTAAAACAATAATCAAACCTATTATTACAGAGAAGTCCTCAATGGGTTCAGAGTATAATCAAGTCACATTCCAGGTTCAGAAAACAAGTTCAAAGAAAGAAATTAAATTAGCAATTGAAAATATTTTTAAAGTTAAAGTAAAAAAAGTAAATACTTCAATCGTTAAGGGTAAGCTTAAATCATTTAGGGGTTCTCTTGGTAAAAGGTCGGATTACAAGAAGGCATTCGTTACCCTCGAAGAAGGTCAAACAATTGATATTAATGCGGGAGTATAAATAAATGGCACTTAAAAAATTCAGACCTAACACGCCCGGAACCAGAGGACTTACTCTAGTCGATAAAAAAGGATTATGGAATGGTAAACCAGTAAAATCACTAACCACTGGCATCTCTAAAAAAGGTGGACGTAATAATACAGGCAGGATCACTATGAGAAGAAAAGGTGGAGGGCATAAATCAAAATATAGAATAATTGATTTCAAAAGAAATAAGATAGATGTGAGTGCGACTGTAGTAAGAATAGAATATGATCCAAATAGATCTTCATATATAGCTTTGATTAAATATGATGATGGTATTCAAAGCTATATATTGGCCCCAAAAGATATAAAGGTTGGAGATAAAGTTGTTTCTGGGTCAAAAAAAGAAATCAGAAATGGAAATTGTATGCCTATGTCTGAAATACCTGTAGGCATTGATATACATAACATCGAATTAAAATCAGGAAGCGGCGCACAATTAGCACGGTCTGCAGGTACATCGACCCAAATAGTTGGAAAATCTAACGGTTATGTCGCTATTAAGTTACCCTCAGGAGAACAGAGAAAAATTAGAGAAGAATGTCGTGCTACGATAGGTGTTTTGTCAAATATTGATAAAAAAAACCAAAAACTTGGCAAGGCTGGGAGGAATAGGTGGCTTGGTATAAGACCATCTGTCAGAGGAGTTGCGATGAACCCTATCGATCATCCACACGGTGGTGGTGAAGGTAAAACGTCTGGTGGGAGAGACCCTGTAACTCCATGGGGTAAACCGACAAAGGGAAAGAAGACAAGAAAAAATAAAAGAACTGATAAATTTATCATTAAAAGAAAAACGGATAAGAAAGCAAGAATAGAGGTATAAATGACAAGATCTGTTTGGAAGGGACCATTTGTTGATAGCCATTTATTAAAAAAAGTAAAAGCGGTATCTGACTCTGGTGGCAATAGCGTCATTAAGACTTGGTCTAGAAGATCAACTATACTGCCTGAATTTGTGGGAGTAAATTTTGCGGTTCACAATGGCAAAAGATTTATACCTGTAAACGTAACTGAAGACATGGTCGGTCATAAACTTGGCGAGTTTTCACCTACAAGAACTTTTAATGGCCATACAGGTGATAAGAAAACGAAATAAATATGAGACAACTTGTAAGAAAAGATAACGAAGCATATGCAATTCAAAGGAACATGAGAGTGAGTCCGTCAAAAGCTAATGCAGTTCTTGAAATGATTAGAGGCAAAAAGGCATCTGAAGCGCTTAACTTATTAAAATTTTCGCCTAGAGGAGTAGCTAAAAATATTTCTAAAGTTTTAAATAGTGCAATTGCTAATGCTGAAAACAATCATCAGTTGGATATTGATATATTAAAAGTTACTGAAGCATATTGTGGTAAAGGTATGGTAATGAAGAGATGGAGAGCAAGAGCAAAGGGAAGACCAGGGAGAATTAATAAATTTCTGACTAACGTCACAATAAAAGTTTCTGAAGATCAAGTTAAGGAAGCAAAGAAAGAGAAGGCAAAATAGTATATGGGTCAAAAAGTAAATCCAATTGGACTTAGATTAATTCTCAATAAGAAGTGGCAATCTAGATGGTATGCTGGAAAGAAAGAATTTGGATCGTTCTTGCAGGAAGATTTAAAGATTAGAACTTATCTTGAGAAAAAACTTAAAAATTGTGCTGTAGCAAAAATTCAGATTGAACGGCCCGCGAAGAAAGCACAGGTTACAATATATTCAGCACGTCCAGGTCTCATTATTGGAAAAAAAGGTAGTGATATTGAGAAATTGAAGAAAAAAATCTCTGAATTTACTTCTGATGAAGTTTCTATAAATCTTGTGGAGATTAGAAAACCAGAAGTAGAAGCTCAATTAATTGCTGATGGCATAGCTGAACAATTAGAAAGACGCGTTTCATTCCGAAGAGCGATGAAACGTTCAGTTCAGTCGGCAATGCGCTTGGGAGCAGACGGAATTAGAGTGAATTGTGGAGGTAGACTTGGGGGAACTGAAATAGCAAGAACTGAGTGGTATAGGGAAGGTAGAGTGCCTCTGCATACTTTCAGAGCAAATGTAGATTACGCTGTCGCAACAGCACAAACTACATATGGTTCATGCGGAATAAAAGTTTGGATATATAAAGGCGATATAGATGATAATGCGCCTCATGAATTAGATAACAACCCAAATAAATTAGGATAGAAATGTTACAGCCAAAGAAAACAAAATATAGAAAAGCACATAAGGGTAGAATTAAGGGAGTTGCAACGTCGGCGACAACGCTTAATTATGGGACATACGGTTTGAAAGCTTTAGAAGCTGAAAGAGTCACAGCTCGTCAAATTGAGGCTGCACGTGTTGCAATGACAAGGTTCATGAAAAGAGCTGGAAGAGTGTGGGTTAGAATATTTCCTGATGTTCCAGTTTCAAAAAAACCTACAGAAGTAAGAATGGGTAAAGGCAAAGGATCACCAGAGTATTGGGCATGCAGGGTTAAGCCAGGAAAAATTTTATTTGAAGTTGATGGCGTTTCACAAGCAATTGCAACAGAGGCTTTTGGACGCGCTTCATCTAAACTGCCTATTAAAACTAAGGTAGTGGAACAGTTAATTAAATAGAGACTTTATGAAAGCAGAAGAAATAAGAAAAAAAACAATAGATCAATTAAAGACTGAGTTGCAAAATTTATACAAGGAGTCCTTTAACCTGAGATTTCAAAAGTCTTCGGGCCAGCTGGAGAATACGTCTCGAATTTTTAAGGTAAGAAAGCTGATTGCAAGAATAAAAACAATAATGAAGGAAAAGACGGTTAATTAATATGCCAAAAAAGATATTACAAGGAACTGTTATTAGTAACAAACAAGATAAAACAATAACAGTTTTAGTTGAAAGAAAGTTTAAACACCCAGTGTTAAAAAAAGTGATTAGAAGATCAAAAAAATACAGCGCACATGATCCCGATAATCAATTTAACGCAGGAGATAAAGTAAGAATTATGGAGTCTAAGCCAATTTCTAAACTAAAAAGATGGATTGCAATTATTTAAATGATACAAGTTGAATCTCGATTAAACGTTGCAGATAATTCAGGAGCTAAAGAGGTTTTATGTCTTAAGGTTCTTGGTGGATCAAAACGTCGTTTTGCATCTGTAGGAGATATTATTGTAGTAACTGTTAAAGACGCAATACCTAAAGGGAAGGTAAAAAAAGGAACTGTTCATAAAGCTGTAATCGTAAGAACTAGAAAAGAGTTGAAAAGAGTAGATGGAAGCACAATTAAGTTTGATACAAACGCTGCTGTATTAATTAATAACCAGGGTGAACCGGTAGGGACAAGAATCTTTGGCCCTGTTTGTAGAGAGCTGCGATCAAAAAAACAAATGAAAATCATTTCATTAGCACCGGAGGTCTTATAATGAGCATGAGATTAAAAAAAGGTGATCAAGTTTCTGTTAACACAGGCAAGGATAAGGGAAAAGTTGGTGAAGTAATGAAAATATTAGGCATGAAAGCAATTGTTAAAGGCGTGAACATTTCAAAGAAACATCAAAAACAGGATCAGAAAAACGAGGGTGGAGTTTTAAATAAGGAGATGCCAATAATGCTCTCTAATTTAATGCCGGTTGATAAAAAGACCAACAAAGGTGTTAGAGTTGGTTATAAATACTTAAAAGACAATAAAAAAGTGAGAATTAACATTAAAACGGGAGACCAAATCGATGGATAGTTATACTCCACGTTTAAAAGAAATGTATGTAAATACTATAGCGCCAAAGCTAAAGAATGATCTTTCCATAAAGAATGATCTTGCACTACCTAAGTTGGTAAAAGTTTCATTAAATATGGGGCTTGGAGAAGCAGTAAATGACTCTAAAGTAATTCAACTAGCTTCAGATCAATTAGCTTCGATAGCAGGTCAACAACCTTTAGTGACAAAAGCAAGAAAATCAATCGCTACTTTTAAAATCAGAACTGGTATGCCTTTAGGAGTAAAGGTTACTCTAAGAGGTAACAGGATGTACGAGTTCATTGATAGACTCGTTACTATTGCTCTTCCGCGTATTAGAGACTTTAGAGGATTGAAAAAAAACTGTTTTGATGGAAGAGGTAATTACTCTTTCGGAATTAAGGAATGCACAGTTTTTCCTGAAATTAATGTTGATAAGCTTGATAAGGTGCGTGGGTTAGATATTACAATAAATACTACAGCTACAAATGATGAGCAGGCATTCTTGTTATTAAAATCTCTAAATTTTCCAATTAATGATTAGGTAAGAATATGGCTAAAAAGAGTTCGATAGAAAAAAATAAAAGAAGAATCAAGCTGTCTGAAAAAGACCTGCAGAAGAGAAGTAAACTAAAATCTCTTATTATGGACAAAAAAACTTCTATTGATGATAGGTTTCAAGCTCAATTAAAACTTTCCAAACTAAGAAGGAATGGTGCGAGAACGAGAGTTCGAAATAGATGTGAATTAACAGGCCGCCCAAGGGGTTACCATAAACGAGTGAGATTATCTAGAATTGCCTTGAGGGATCTTGCATCTAAAGGTCAAATCCCTGGAATGAATAAATCAAGCTGGTAGAAAGGAAGAAAAATGTCATTACAAGATCCGTTGTCCGATTTATTTAGTAGAATTAGAAATGCACAAATGAGGTATAAACCAATTGTTAGTTCCCCTGTATCAAAGTTAAGGGAAAATATTTTAGAGGTACTTAAAAAAGAAGGTTACATAAGAGGATATGCTCGAACAAAACACTCATCTGGTAGGGAAGAGCTTGATATTGAATTGAAATATGATGAAAAAGGTCCGGTAATTTCAGAAATTACAAGAATTTCGAAACCAGGTAGGCGTGTTTATTCTGGCGCTGGAAGAATCCCATATGTACATAATGGCCTTGGGATTTCAATTATCTCAACCTCTAAAGGTGTGATGACGGATGCAGACGCAAGAGATCAAAAAGTAGGCGGGGAAATTATTTGTAGAGTATTTTAATTATGTCTAGAGTTGGATCAAAAGAAATAAATATACCAGAAAGCGTAAAAATTAATCTTCAAGATGGATTAATTTCAGCTGAGGGCCCATTAGGCAAACTTGAATCTAAGTTAAATTCTCAAATCGAAGTAATAGTTGAGGGTCAAAAAATTACAATGAAACCCAAATCTGATGACAAGTCTCTAGTTTCTTTCTGGGGATTACAGAGAAATTTAGTTAATAACTTAATTATAGGAGTAAGTGAGGGATTTACAAAAAAATTAGAAATGAATGGTGTTGGATATCGCGCAGTTTTAAAAGGTAAAACCCTTGAATTATTGCTTGGGTATAGCCATCCGATAAACTACGATATTCCAGAAAGTATTACAGTCACAGTAGATAAGCAAAATAATATTGAGATTAAGGGTCCTGACAAGCAACTTGTTGGACAAACTGCTGCTGAGATTAGAAATTTTAGGGGGCCTGAACCTTATAAAGGTAAGGGCATAAAGTATGCTGATGAATATATAAATAGAAAAGAAGGTAAAAAGAAATAATGTTATCTCCAAAAAAACAAAAAAGATCAAGCAGAGTCAGGTTTAAACTAAAGAGAAATAATAAATCTCGAATGAGACTTACTCTTTATAAGTCCTCACAGCACTTGTATGCTCAAATCGTAGACGATAATAAGGGTATTACTGTTTGCAGTGCCTCAACTCTAAAATCAGAAAAAAATAAAAATTCATGTAATGTTGCAAATGCAAAAATATTAGGTAGTGAACTTGCTAAGTCAGCAGCTGAAAAGGGTATTAAAGATGTTTACTTGGATCGCGGTTCAAATTTGTATCATGGAATAGTAAAAACTATTACTGATGAAGTAAGATCTGGGGGTATCAATTTATAGGAAATAATATGGCAAAAGAAAACAAGAATAAAGATCAAAATGGCATTGATATTAAAGACAAACTTGTAGCAATTAACCGTGTTACAAAAGTTGTTAAAGGAGGAAGGCGATTTGGATTTGCAGCATTAGTTGTTGCTGGTGACGAGTCTGGTAAAGTTGGTTTTGGTCATGGTAAAGCAAAAGAAGTTCCTGAGGCCATTAAAAAAGCAACAGACTCTGCTAAAAAAAGTTTGGTTAGAATACCACTTAGAGAAGGTAGAACATTACATCATGATATAATTGGAATACACGGTTCATCACGTGTTGTAATGAGATCTGCACCTTCAGGTACAGGTATTATTGCTGGAGGATCAGTTAGGGCAGTATTTGAATTATTAGGCATACAAGACATTGTTGCAAAGTCGGTCGGTAGCTCAAATCCTTATAATATTATCAGAGCAGCAGTTGATGGATTAAAACAGCAAAAATCACCAAAGATAATTGCTGCAAGGAGATCGAAAAAAGTCGGCAATATTACTTCAGCAAGAGAAACGACATGACTCAAAAATTAAAAATTACATTAAAAAAAAGTACGATTGGTTCTCAAAAGGGACAAATAGCGACGGTAAAAGGACTAGGGCTAAAAAAAATTAACAGCAGCGTTATAAGAGAAGCAACGCCTGAAACATTAGGCATGATTAAAAAAATTAAACATTTAGTAATTACGGAAAAAAATTAAATGAGATTAAATCAAATTGATAAAAACAAGAGCTTTAAATCCAAGAAGAGAATCGGAAGAGGTATAGGCTCAGGTAAAGGTAAAACCTCTGGAAGTGGTCACAAAGGACAAAAAGCTCGTTCGGGTGTTGCTATTAATGGTTTCGAGGGTGGACAGATGCCTTTACATAGAAGATTACCTAAATTTGGATTTTCAAATTTTACAAATAAACAATATTTTGAATTAAACCTCGCTACACTGCAGAAATTAATCGATAAAAATTCTATCAATGAGTCAGAGGTTATAAATATTGCACTCTTAAAAAAGCTACGTATTTTGAAAAATAAAGATAAAAAACTCCTAAAAATTCTCGGCACAGGTGAATTAAAATCAAAAAATATAATTGAGTGCAGTAAAGTAACTAAGTCTGCGGAAGAAAAACTTCAAAAACTTGGTGTTGAATTAAAAATAAGTAAAGCAATTTAGCGAAATGGCTTCAGCAGCTGAAAAATTAGCATCAAATTTTAACTTTAGTGTCTTTTCAAAGGCAACTGAGTTGAAGAAAAGAATTTGGTTCACTTTAGGTGCTTTAATAATTTATAGATTTGGCACATATATACCTTTACCTGGAATAGACATTGAGCAATTAAAACTTCTTGTTGAAACTAATCAAAGTGGAATTCTTGGAATGTTTGATGTTTTCGCAGGTGGCGCAATTAGTCGAATGGCTATTTTTGCATTAGGTATCATGCCATATATATCTTCATCAATTATTATGCAGCTTATGACAAGTGTCTCTCCGCATCTGGCAAGTTTGAAGAAAGAAGGTGAGCCTGGTAGAAGAAAAATTACTCAATATACAAGATACGGAACTGTCTTACTTGCTTTATTACAAGGATATGGGATTTCTGTTGGATTAGAATCAGCAGGAAAAGTTGTTACAGACCCTGGGCTATTTTTTAGACTTTCAACAACAATTACATTAACTGGTGGAACTGTCTTCTTAATGTGGCTAGGAGAACAAATAACCAGTAGAGGTATAGGAAATGGAATATCGCTCATTATTTTTTCTGGTATTGTAGCTGAAATACCTAGTGCCTTAATAAATACACTTACATTGGGTCGTCAGGGAACAATCTCAACTCTTACACTTGTTTTACTTTTAGTGATGATTGTAGCTGTAGTTATCTTTATTGTTTTTATGGAGAGAGCTCAGAGAAGGTTAATAGTCCAGTATCCAAAAAGACAGATGGGTAATAAGATGTTTGCTGGAGATAGCACACATTTACCCCTTAAACTCAATACTGCAGGAGTTATACCAGCAATATTTGCTTCATCTATTTTGTTGCTACCAATTACAATTGCAAATTTTAATGTATCTGCAGAGCCAGGATTGTTAAATGATATTGCAGCATTACTTGGTAGGGGCCAACCTGCATACATGCTTATGTATGCTGCGGCCATTATATTTTTTGCATTCTTTTATACATCAATTGTATTTAATCCAGTTGAAACAGCTGATAATCTAAAAAGACAAGGTGGCTTTATTCCAGGTATTAGGCCAGGTGAAAAAACTGCTGAGTATATTGATTTTGTCTTATCCAGAATAACAACCATTGGGGCACTATATTTAGCATTTGTATGCATACTCCCAGAAATTTTAATTGCACAATATTCAATCCCATTTTATTTGGGAGGTACATCACTACTCATTGTCGTGGTTGTAGGCATGGATACTGTCGGACAAATTCAAAGTCATTTGTTTGCATATCAATATGAAGCTCTAATAAAAAAATCTCGCCTAAGAGGCACAAGAAGGTGAATTTAGTTTTATTGGGACCCCCAGGTGCTGGAAAAGGAACACAGGCAAATTTAATCTGTGAAAAATATAATTTAAGTCACTTATCTACAGGTGATTTGCTTAGGACAGAGATAGCTAATAAAAGTGAAATTGGGGTAAAGGCTAAACAAGTTATTGATGAGGGAAAACTAGTTTCTAACGATATTATAATTAATGTTATTAAATCATTTTTTAATAATAATAAAAATTTAAGTGGATATCTACTCGATGGCTTTCCCAGAAATACAGAGCAGGCTAAGCTTCTAGATAAATTGATGTTAGAACTTAAAGATAAGATATCATGCGTAATTCAGTTAGATGTTGATGAAAAACATTTAAAAGACAGAATATTATCTAGAAGCAAAGAAGAAGGAAGATCCGATGATAATGAGAAAACTCTTTTTAAAAGACTCGAAACATATTTCAATGAAACTATGCCTTTAATAAAATATTATGATGAAGCAAAACTGCTAAAAAAAGTCAGTGGTGTAGGTCAAATTATGCATATAAATCAATCAATTAACACAATTATAGATCATCTTTAATATGCTTGACCAATTAATTAATAATCCTATAATCCCGCAATCTCTCAAACCAAAAATGTTAGGTCTTTATTAATGGCTCGTATTGCTGGAGTAAACATTCCAACCCAAAAGAAATTAGGAGTTGCTTTGACCTACGTTTATGGAATTGGTGATAAGATTTCAAAAGATGTATGTTCTCAGGCAAACGTAGATGTAAATACTAGAGTTCAGGATTTATCTGAAGCAGAAATAAAAAATGTTAGTGATGTTATTTCATCATCATTTTTAGTTGAAGGTGATTTAAGAAGAGAAGTATCTGGAAATATCAAAAGATTAAAAGATTTAGGTACGTATAGAGGTGTAAGACATAGAAAAAACTTGCCATGTAGAGGTCAGCGTACTCATACAAACGCTAGAACTAAAAAAGGAAAAGCTATTGCAATTGCTGGAAAGAAAAAGGTTACTAAATAAATATGGCTGATGCTAAATCTGTAAAAAAGAAAAAACAAAAAAAGAATATCATTTCTGGATTAGCGTATATTAATGCTACATTTAATAATACTATGATTACCATTACTGATGAGCAAGGCAATAGTATTGCATGGTCGTCTGCGGGAGTAAAAGGTTTTAAAGGATCAAGAAAGTCCACACCATACGCTGCACAAATTGCAGCTGAGGATGCTGGCACAAAAGCAAAAGAGTTTGGTTTAAAAAACTTACAAGTATATGTTAAAGGACCAGGTGGAGGACGTGAGTCGGCTTTGCGAGCATTACAAGCAGTGGGATTCTATATAACTTCTATAAAAGATACTACACCAATTCCTCACAATGGTTGTCGTCCACCAAAGAAAAGAAGAGTTTAATATTTATTAAAGGAAAAAAACTATGAGTATTATTAATAATTGGCAGGCATTAATAAAACCTTCAAAACTAAAGCTAATCAGTGATGAAGAAACTCAATATAAAGCAACTTTAATTGCAGAACCACTTGAAAGGGGTTTTGGATTAACACTTGGAAATGCTCTTAGAAGAGTGCTATTGTCGTCACTACAAGGTACCGCTGTGACAGCTATTAAAATAGATAATGTTCTTCATGAATTTTCATCTATTGATGGAGTAAGAGAGGACGTTACAGATATAGTGTTAAATATTAAGTCCCTATCATTAAATATGCATTCTGAAGGTGTAAGAAAAATGAATCTCAATGTAACTGGTCCAGGTGAGATTACTGCGGGTATGATAAATACACCATCTGAAATTGATATTATAAATCCAGAGTTAGTTATCTGTAATCTTGATGACAATACTGAATTTAATATGGAGCTTACCGTAGCAAAAGGTAAAGGTTATGTTGCCGCTGAACATAACAAGCCAGAAGATTCTGCAATAGGCCTGATTCCGATAGACTCCATATTTAGCCCAGTTAAACAAGTTTCATACAGTATAGAAAATACAAGAGAAGGAAAAGTTTTGGATTATGACAAGTTAACAATGTCAATTGAAACAAATGGATCAGTATCTCCTGAGGATGCAATTGCTTTTGCAGCAAGAATAATTCAAGACCAATTGCAATCATTTATTAATTTTGAAGAACCTGAAGAGATTCAGGAAGAACCAGATGCATTGGAACCTCAATTTAATAAAAATCTTTTAAGAAAAGTTGAGGAGCTTGAACTTTCAGTGAGATCAATGAATTGCCTAAGAAATGATAATATTATTTATATTGGAGACCTTGTTCAAAAAAGTGAAATTGAAATGTTGCGTACACCCAATTTTGGTCGTAAGTCTCTAAATGAAATAAAAGAAGTACTAGGCACTATGTCACTATATTTAGGCATGGAAGTACCGAATTGGCCACCTGAAAATATCGAGGAAATGGCAAGAAAGATTGAAGATCCATATAACTAAAAATGAGACACGGAATTGCAAAAAGAAAGTTAAATAGGACATCATCGCATCGGATAGCGATGCTTGAGAACATGGCTGTTTCTCTAATCAAAAATGAGACTATTAAAACCACGCTTCCAAAAGCAAAGGAATTAAGACCATTTGTTGAAAAGATTATCACTCTAGGTAAAAAGAATAAAGGTTCATCTAGGGCAAATGCTTTTAACTCGCTTAGAGATAAAGAAGCAGTAACAAAAGTTTTTGGAGATTTATCTGAGAGATTCAAAGATAGAAGCGGTGGTTATTGTAGAATTGTAAAAGCGGGCTATCGATCAGGTGATAATGCGCCTATGGCTTACATCCAAATTCTTGATCAAGAAAAATAATATCTAATTAATAATAAGTTGATTTATCTAAACATATAAATTTAGATGAAATCCAAAAAAACTATAATTGTTGATAGTGCTTCTAACGGAGTAAGATTAGACAAGTTTTTAAAAGAAAAATTAAATATTCCTTTTTCATTACTTCACAAAGAGCTCAGAAAAAAATCAATTAAAGTAAATAATAAAAAAAAACTTGGAAGTTATAGAGTTGAACAAGATGATATCGTTGATGTTTTCAAGGAATTCAAATTAATTCATAAAAATAAACCTTCAATTAAAATACCCAACATACTCAAGAAAAAAATTAAAAGTTCAGTAGTTTTTCAATCTGACGATTTCATTATTATTAATAAATGGGCTGGAATATCATGTCAGCGTGGAACAAAAATTAATCTATCAATTGATGATCTACTTCAACTTTTTAATACTAAAGATAGCCATCCCAAGCTTGTACACCGACTTGATAAAGACACAACTGGTCTATTGATAATTGCAAAAAATTCTAATTCAGCAAGGTACTTTCATAAAATTCTGTCTAACCATAAAATAAAGAAAACTTATTATGCAATCGTTGAAAAAAAACCAAAAAATAGTGAGGGAATACTTAATGACATGCTTCCCAAAAATAAAAAAAATGTTTCCGCTGAAACGAAATATCAAATAATAAAAAAACTACCTGGAGAATATTTTCTTTTAAAATTAAATCCTCAATCAGGTAGGAAACATCAAATCAGGCAGCATTGTTTTATGAATGGTTTCCCAATCCTTGGTGATAAAAAATATTATATTGAACGCAATCAAATAAGATTTTCTAATTTATTTCTACATGCTGGTGCTTTAGAATTCATTGATATGAATAATAAAAAAGTCAAAATAGAGACTGAACTTCCAAATCACTTTAGAAAATACTTATAAATTGATAATTCAGGAATATTATATAATATAGATACTTCATGAGTGATATCATCAAATTATTAGAAAAAAAGCGCGAAGAGGCTAAACTGGGTGGAGGAAAAAGACGAATTGACTCTCAGCACGCAAAAGGCAAATTAACAGCAAGAGAACGAATAGAGGTACTTTTAGATCAAGACACTTTTGAAGAGTACGATATGTACGTGGAACACCGTACTGATGACTTTGGCATGGCCGATCAGAAGTATGCTGGTGATGGAGTGGTTACTGGTAGTGGAAAAATAAATGGAAAATTAGTATATGTTTTCAGTCAAGACTTTACAGTTTTTGGGGGCTCACTATCTGAAGCTCATGCAGAAAAAATATGCAAGATCATGGATATGGCAATGAAAGTTGGCGCTCCTATTATTGGCATAAATGATTCTGGTGGCGCACGTATTCAGGAGGGCGTTGCTTCTTTAGCTGGTTATGCAGAGGTATTTCAACGAAATGTTCTTGCCTCTGGGGTTGTTCCTCAAATTTCAGTAATTATGGGCCCTTGTGCTGGTGGGGCTGTGTATTCACCCGCAATGACAGATTTCATATTTATGGTTAAAAATACTTCATTCATGTTTGTGACTGGCCCAGATGTTGTAAAGACCGTGACACAAGAAAATGTTACACAAGAGGAATTGGGAGGCGCTAAAACACATACTTCAAAGTCTTCTGTAGCTGATGGGGCATTCAACAATGACATTGAAACACTCCAGGAAGTAAAAAGTCTTATTGACCTGCTGCCTTCAAGCAATCGGGAAAAATCTAAAAAAATTAAAGATAGTTTTCAAAACCTAAGTCCAGATTACTCTTTAGATACGCTTGTTCCTGAAAACGCAAATAAACCATATGATATGAAGGAACTAATCAACAAAGTAGTTGATAATAATTATTTTTTTGAAATTCAGCCTGACTTTGCAAAAAATATTATCACTGGTTTTGGTAGAATTGAGGGAAGAACAGTTGGATTTGTGGCAAACCAGCCTTTAGTTTTGGCAGGATGTCTTGATATAGATTCTGGTAAAAAAGGAGGCAGGTTTGTAAGATTTTGTGATTGTTTCAATATACCAATTGTAACTTTTGTTGACGTACCGGGTTTCTTGCCAGGAGTATCTCAGGAACACAATGGTATCATTAAAAATGGTGCCAAGCTTTTATACGCTTATGCTGAAGCAACCGTTCCTAAAATTACAATAATAACACGTAAGGCTTACGGAGGCGCATATGTCGTAATGGCTTCAAAGCATTTGCGGGGTGATATTAATTATGCATGGCCAAGTGCAGAAATTGCAGTTATGGGTGCAAAGGGAGCTACAGAAATTTTGTTCAGAAATGAAATTAAGGATAAAAAGAAAATTGATAAGAGAACACAAGAATATACAGACCAGTTTGTAAATCCATTTATTGCGTCAAAGAGAGGATTCATAGACGATGTAATAAGACCACATTCAACACGTCGTCGTATAGCTACAGCACTTGAAAATCTTAAAGATAAAGAATTATCTTCTCCCCTAAAAAAACACGATAATATACCGTTATAATTAATGATTAAAAAAATTCTAATTGCAAATAGGGGAGAAATTGCGTGCAGAGTTATACGTACAGCAAGAAAGTTGAATATAAATACGGTAGCTGTTTATTCTGATGCTGATAAAGATTCTTTGTTTGTGAAACAGGCCGATGAGTCTTACCATATAGGAGGCTCTCAGCCAGCTGAGTCTTATTTAGATACTAATAAAATCATTAATATTGCAAAAAAATCAAAGGCTGACGCAATTCACCCAGGATACGGATTTTTATCTGAAAATGCAGCTTTTGTTAAAAGACTGGCTAAAGAGAAAATAAAATTTATTGGACCCAATCCTAATGCTATAAAAAAAATGGGAGACAAAATTGAGTCTAAAAATCTTGCAATAAAACTTAAACTAAACGTGATACCTGGTCATACCGCTCCAGTAAAAAACTCAAAAGAAGCATTAAAAATCTCAAATAAAATTGGATACCCGGTCTTGCTAAAAGCATCAGCAGGAGGTGGCGGTAAAGGAATGAGAATAGTAAGAAAAAATAGTGAATTAGAAGAAAATTTCAATGCTGCAAAGAGTGAGTCGAAGAAAAGCTTTGGAGATGATCGTGTGTTTATTGAAAAATATATAGAGCAACCAAGACATATTGAGATACAAATTCTTTGTGACAAACATGGAAATCAAGTTCATTTAGGTGAGAGAGAATGCTCAATTCAAAGGAGATATCAAAAAGTTATAGAGGAGTGCCCATCGCCATTTGTAGATGAAGAAATGAGAAATGAAATGGCCGCACAAGCTTTAACCCTTGCAAAGGAAGTTAAATACGACTCAGCGGGGACCGTAGAATTTGTAGTAGATGCTAGCAAAAATTTTTATTTTCTCGAGATGAACACAAGACTTCAAGTTGAACATCCTGTTTCTGAGCTTGTTACAGGCGTAGATCTGGTTGAACAAATGATTTATTGCGCAGATAACAAAAAGTTAAATATATTACAAAAAGATATTAACCTTAAAGGCTGGTCAGTTGAGTCTCGAATTTATGCCGAAGATCCAACTAAAGATTTTTTACCTTCAATTGGTAGAGTGACTGAATACATAGAGCCATCAAAAATCGAGGATAAAGATCAAATTATTAGAAACGATACAGGAATAAATCCTGGATCTGAAGTTTCTTTATTTTATGATCCTATGATATCAAAGTTAGCGGTTCATAGTAAGGATAGAGCAACTGCAATAGACTTAATGATCAAGTCACTGCAAAATTACTATTTATCAGGAGTTGAAAATAATATTGAATTTCTAATTTCAATTTTAGATGACAAAAAATTTAGAAACGGCAAAATAAGTACAAATTTTATCAAAGAAAAATTCCCTAAGGGTTACTATTCTAATCATAATTTAAGTGAATATAAGAAACACAGAATTGCAATTTTTGCCCAGGTTTTATTTATATTCCAATTACAAAGCAAGATACTAACTTCAAATGATTTTGTTATAAAGGTAGGAGAAGATTTTCTTAACCTCAAAGTTACAGAATCTAAGTTTGAAAAAGAAAGATTTTATGGAACCTTTAAAATAGAAAAAAAAGAGTATGAGATTGAAACATCTATAAAGCTAAACGAGAGGTTATGTCAGGTAAGTATAAATCATCAAATAGAGTATTTTAAATTAAATAAACTTGTAAACCTTAACTCTTCGGATGTCAGTTACTATGATTGTAGATGTCAGACCATAGTAGTAAGTAAGCAACATGAAACTTACATAAGGCTTATGCCAAAAATAAAATTAGAAGATTTATCAAAAAAATTAATTTCTCCAATGCCTGGTCTAATCAAGTCAATAGACGTATCTGAAGGACAAAAAGTCAAAAGTGGAGATCAATTGCTAATCATTGAAGCCATGAAGATGGAAAATATTTTAAAAAGCGAAAAAGACTGCGTAATTGATAAAGTTCTAATAAAGCCAGGTGATAGCGTGGGCGCTGATGAGGAGCTTATTCTATTTTCTAAATAGCCAAAGTTTTTAATTTGCTCTGAAAAATATCTCTATCCATGTAGCCTTGTCTAAAGTAGCGACGATTTTTAGTATCTCTATATGCACCCCTTCCATGCAATACACGATAATTATCTAAAATTAACATGTCACCTGGTCGTTGTTTAATGTGAATATTATTTTTTTTATCCTTAATTAAATCCCATAACTTTCTTCTTGCATTAATATAATTGTCTATTTTTTTATTTTTATCGAATGGAATTAATTCAGTTCTATTGTTGTACCTTACTTGTATTACATTATTCATATCATCTAACTCGATCAGCTTACATTTATTTTCTAACCAGGCATTTTCATCTTTATATCTAAAAAAGGTATTGAAAGTTGTAAGTGTATTAAAGAATTGTTTATGTCTATCTCGCAAAATGTTTGCAACATTAAAACCGTCAACTATTGTATTTTCTCCACCTATTGAAGCGTTTTCTATGCAATGTAAAAAAATATAACCTTGTGTGGGGAAGCGATATGGATTGTCAGTATGGTTCTCGAGTGCTCTTGTTGTCATAGTTAAGTCATAGGCTTTTTTTATGTTTTTTACATCAGCAATACCACCCCAATTTGTTTTTTTAACTGGCCCAATAAGTTTCATAAGTTCATTTAAACCATTCTTAGTTTTTGGAATATTTCTGACTAAACAAAAACCAAATGTTTCAACAGATAATAAAATGTCAGATAACATTTTTTCATTTATTAGCAGAAAGTTATATTTTGGAATTTTAATACTTTCTTTATTCCATAAACATTTTTTGGACTTGAATTCTTCAGATTCTAGTTGATTGTAAAGATAGCCAAATTGATACGAATGTTTTGAATTATCTGAAAATTGAATTTGTAAAACATTTTTGTTTATTTTGGCTGATTTAACGTATAAATGTTCATCTATCTCCGCCGCTTCTATTAATAGTTGATTAGTATAATTATCTCTTATCTCGCTGTTCCTACTATGCTCATAAAGCCATTGAGCATTTACTTCATAGTTCTTATTTTTATTTTTGAGATTGATAGTTTTTTTATTATTTTTTACAGAAGTAAAGTTCATTTTAATTAAAATATTTAATTAGAGTTTTTTCAATTGTTTTATCAATTTCCTTACTCTTTATATTATAACCTAAATCTGAAAAACTAGTGACAAATTTGCTACTCATTCCGCATGGCTTGATACCTTCGTAGTGACTTAAATCTGGATTTATATTTATTGAAAAACCATGGTAAGTAACCCATTTTTTTACCTTTAGACCGATACTGGCAATTTTATAGAGTTGACCATTATCCTTTTTAACGAATACTCCATGATGATCAGGTATTGCTTCTGCAACAATGTGAAAATTACTTAAAATTTCTATGATCAATTTTTCAAGTTGGTTTACAAAAAACTTAATGTCTTTTTTTCTATTATTTAAATTGATCATAAGGTAGACGACTCTTTGTCCAGGGCCATGATAAGTATATTTTCCTCCCCGATTAGTCTTAATTACAGGTATTTTATTATTATTAAGAAGGTCACTTTTATGATCAGTAGATCCTGATGTATATATCGCTGGATGACTTAAGAGCCAAACTAGTTCGTCATTCTGGTTTTTAATTATTTCATTCACTCTATTTTCCATATATTTAAGACTTTTTAAGTAGTCTTGAGCTGAATTATCGATCTTAATTTCCATGTTTTTCTGGATAATAACCTAAATTGATGTACATGTTTTTATTATGAATAATATTGTAAATGAACCTCCTCAAAATGAGAATATTACATTTAATAATCAATTAATTAATGATGTAATAAATTTTTGCAATAACAAAGAAAAAGATAAACTAACCAATATTATTTCTCCTCTTCATCCAGCAGATTTGGCTGATCTCTTTACTTTTCTTAGTAAAGAGCAACGATCTTACATTCTTAATAATCTTAGTGAAGACCGCTATACAGATGTTCTTGCTGAGCTAGATGACACTATTATTGATGAAACAGTTCAAGAATTAGAGGATACTAAAGTAGTTCGCTCCATTAGTGAGATGGAGACAGATGATGCAATTAACCTCATTGAGTCTTTGGAGCCAGCAGCTCAAAAGAAAATTTTAGACCAAGTAAACCCCACAGAGAGAGAAATTTTACAAGAAAGTCTTAATTACCCTGAAGATACTGCTGGAAGAAGAATGCAAAAAGAATTTGTTTCAATGCCAGGCTTTTGGACAGTAGGGCAGGCTATTGATCATTTAAGAGAACAAATTGACTTACCCGATGAATTCTATGAACTTTTTATTGTTGACCCGAGTAATAAACCGTTGGGGAGCGCTTCAGTTTCTAAAGTTCTGAAGTCACGTAGAGATACAAAATTAAATGAAATTTTAGAAGAAAACCCAAAATTTGTTAAGGCATCTATGGATCAAGAAGAAGTAGCACTTTTCTTTGAGCAATACTCTTTAGTGTCAGCTGGAGTTGTCGATGACCAAAATAGATTAATTGGAAGAATTACGGCAGATGATATTGTGTGGGTTGTTCAAGAAGAAGCAGAAGAAGATATTTTGAGGTTGGGGGGTGTTTCAGAAAGTGAGATGAACCAATCCATTGGAAGATCAACGAGGCGACGATTTATATGGTTATTTCTAAATTTATTAACCGCAATTCTTGCATCTTATGTAATAAGTCTGTTTGATGCCAGTATTGAGAAAATGGTAGCATTGGCGATTTTAATGCCAATTGTTGCATCAATGGGTGGTAATGCAGGAACACAAACGTTAACACTAACCGTGAGAGCTATCGCAACTAAAGAATTAGTAGATAACAATAGAAGGAAAGTATTTTTCAAAGAAATTGCGATATCAATATTAAATGGAATTTTATTTGCGATTATAACAGGGCTTGCTGCTTGGATTTGGTTTTCTGATATTAGTTTATCTATAATTGTTGGAGCAGCAATGGTAATAAATATTTTATCTGCAGGTATGTTTGGTTTCCTAATTCCATATATTTTTAATAAAGTTAAAATTGATCCCGCTTTGGCATCAAGTGTGTTTGTAACAACAATAACTGATGTATTTGGATTTTTATCTTTTCTAGGGCTCGCATCAATTTATTTATTTTAGATTTTTATATTGTCAATTAATCGAGTATTTCCTATTTTAGCCGCAATAAATATTCTTGATTTATCACTTATTTTTTTTCGAACAGAGAGATCATCATTTAATACAGTCAGATAATCAATTTTATCAACACCATGATCTATTAGGACTTTTTTTGTGTGATTAAGTATTTTATTAATCTTTAAGTTGGCTCTAATCAATGGAGGTAATTTTTTAAGTAATTTGTTGATTTTAATAGCAATTTTAAATTCCCGACCACTTAAGTAGCTATTTCTTGATGAAAGTGGAAGCCCATTTCTATCCCTAACAGTTTTAACACATATTATCCTTGTATTTAATTTTAATGACTCAGTCATTTTTTTAATTACTAAATACTGTTGATAATCTTTTTCACCAAAAAATGCCGCGTCTGGCTGCACTATATCAAAAAGTTTAAGTACAATATTTTTTACACCTGGAAAGTAATTTGGCCTTGATTTACCACATAGTCGTTTCTCAATTGCAAACTGTGGACAATTATGTTTTGTTTTATGGGAGAGAATTTGTTTTTGTATTGGAGTAAAGACAATATCAGCACCGTATTTTTTTAAAACTTTAAGATCATTTTTGAGCGTCCTTGGATAATCTTTATAATCTTCTTTTGGTCCAAATTGTGTAGGGTTAACAAAAATACTAACTACAACAATTGATTTCAATTTTTTTGACTCCTTTACTAATTTTAAATGTCCTGCATGTAGAGCTCCCATTGTGGGTGTTAAGTGAATTTTAAAACCATCGCTTCTATATCGATTTAGGATTGAATCGAGATATTTTATACTCTTAACTAATTTCATTATGTATATCTTCAAAAATAATATTATCCGCAAACTTCTTTGACAAATTATACTTTTCCATATTATTAATTGTCCAAGTTAATAGTGGAATATTTTCCTTCCTTATACTTTGAATATTTCTCATACTTATTTTTTCTACATCAACCGCTAAAAAATTAATGCCGAGATGAGTAATCTCCTTAAAATCGATGTTATCATTACTAGTTATTAGGCCTGTTTTATAAAAAGGAGCATTGATTTTAAACCATTCACACATTTTATAATCAAATGACTGCAAAGCAATTTCCCCATTGTAAGCTCGAATTATTTCGATTAACCTTTCCTCAATTACAGGATTAAAACCAGATTTTATTTCGATTAAAATAGGTGTTTGGCCATCTACTAAATGCAGCATCTCATCGAGTGATGGTATTTTACAATCTGTGTCTAAAAGCTTTAGTTTTCTTATTTCGTTTGTACTTAGATCATTAATATTAGAATTTATTCCACACATCCTTTTTAAATCGTAATCATGAAATACTATAATTTCTTTGTCCTTAGATAAGACAATATCACATTCTATTGCAAGGTTGTGTTCCATTGCATTTTCAAATGCCTCCAAAGAATTTTCAATGATTAATTTTTTATCATGAAGCCCTCTATGGGCAATCGGACGATCAAGAAAAGGTTTCATTTTTTCAGAATTTCAAATATTGATGCAACTTCAACACTAGCGTTTTTTGGAAGAGAGTTTGCTCCCACCGCAATTCTTGAATGCTTTCCTTTTTCTCCCATAATATCGCAAACAACATCTGATGCACCATTGATGACTAAGGGATGGTCAGAAAATGAATGATCAGCATTTACGTAACCAGCAACATGAATACAATTAAAATCACTAAGTTCACATGAAGGGTTTAGTTGATCTAATATAGACAAAGTATTAAGCATACATATGCGTGATCCATATGATGCCTCCTTAATATCAGTTTCTGATGGAACTTTACCAGTTATAATTTTTTCATCTTTTATAGGAAGTTGCCCAGATACATAAACCAAGTTGCCTATTTTTTTAAAAGGCAAATAATTCCCAAGAGTTACAAGCTTAAATTGCTTATAATCTTGTTCTACTTCGAGTATTTTATCCGCTAATTTCATTAATAAGAAAATTATATATATCTTTCCAACTATATGCACGAAAATCCGCCTCTTTCGGTGAAACTGCAAGTTTAGATAATCGTTCATCAGATATGTAATGAATAGTTTTAGATCTTGATACTTCTTCTTTTACGGAGGATATATGGGGAGCTAAATCATCTATAAAAAAAACTTTTTCTTTAAAGTCTCTAATTAATTCTTTAATTACCAACCCTTTTGGTCCGTTTCCGGCAATTATTTGAAGATTAAGGCCATTCTTTTGAAAACAATGCTTTCTATCATCCAAATATTTGAATGGAATATTAGTCAGCACTAAAATTTGAAAATTAGAGTCCAAAAGTTTATTGATAAAGTGTATTGATCCCTCGACAAAAGTTATATCTTTTGATTCTGTTCGAAAAAAATCGTCTAAATATTCAAGTATAACTTCATTAGATACAACTTCATCAGTTCCTTTTTGTTTTATATTTCCAAAAAGAGCGTATGAAGTTAGGTCGTACCAAAATCCTTTTTTTTCTAAATAAATTTCAAAGCATTTTACGAAATTTAATAAGACTTCATCAGCATCAGTTATAAGCAGTGGTTTATCCTTTAAAAGGGTAGCTTTGTTTATTTGCTTTTGAAGGCCATCAGATAGCTTATGTGACACTAATTACTTAACTTCTATCAATGTAAGTTTTGTTTGCGTATATTGGCCAAGAGCTTCCAGAGATTTATCTCTTCCAGAACCTGACTGCTTGTATCCACCGTGAGGTAAAGACATATCTCCATCGCTCAAACTATTTATCAGAACTTTCCCACTTTTAATTCTTTTTGCAAGCTTGTGTACTTTATTTAAATCATTAGACCATATCATTGCATTAAGTCCATAATGAGTATCATTTGCTATTTGAAGGGCTTCATCTTCATTTTCAAAATCTATGGCACATAATACTGGTCCAAAGATTTCATCTTTAGCAACAGTCATTGAATTTTGAACATCTTTAAAAACTGTAGGACTTACATAGTAGCCACCTGAGTCTTGAAGCACCTGATCACCACCAGTTATAACATTCGCACCTTCAGATTTGCCTGTATCTATGTAATTCATGATTCTTTCAGTTTGTGTTTTATCGACAATTGAACCCATTAAAGTGTTTGGATCAAACGGATTACCTGGCATCCACGGTTGTGAGTAGCTTACAACTTTTTCTAAAAATTCATCTTTAATCGATTTTTGAAGCAGCAACCTTGAGGGCGCATCACACACCTGACCACTGTTTCCAAACATGCCATCTGCTGCCATTTTTGCAGCATGGTCTAAATCAGGTGCATCTGCAAATATTATATTTGGAGACTTTCCACCACACTCCAATGAAACTCTCTTCATGTTAGACTCACCTGCGTAAGATAAAAAATATCTTCCAACTTCTGTAGATCCAGTAAAACCAAGTTTATCAACATCCATGTGAGTCCCTAATGCTTTTCCTGCAGTAGGACCATAACCTGGCACTACATTGAAGACTCCTTCTGGAATCCCAGCCTCCATTGCTAGTTCGGCAACTCTTAGTGCAGACAGAGGCGATTGTTCTGCAGGTTTTAAAATAAAACTATTTCCAGTAGCTAACGCGGGCGCAAACTTCCAACAAGCCATTAATAAAGGAAAATTCCAAGGAGTTACCGCTCCAACTACACCCAGTGGTTCTTTTGTGATAGTGGCAATCAAATTATCACTTGTTGGTGCTACATCATCATAAAGCTTATCAATTGCCTCAGCATACCATTTTGTACAATTAATACATGCAGCTATATCGCCTGTTGCTCTTGTTATTGGCTTTCCCATATTTAAAGTTTCTAGTAAGCCTAGCTCTAGAATATTTTTTTTCATTAAGTCAGCGAAATTAAAGAGAATTTTTTTTCTCTTTGAGGGAGCCATCCTAGACCATGATCCTTTTTCAAATACATCACGCGCAGCTTTTACAGCTTTGTTTATATCTTCAATGTCACACTCCGCAACACTAGTTATTACTGATCCATCAACAGGGCTAATGCTCTCAAACGTTTTGCCTGTTACTGAATTTGTATAGTTTCCATTAATAAATGCCTGGTTTTTAAAATCCAGAGATGATTTTTTTTCCATCACATCATTTAGAGCGAGAGCCATAGTTAACCTTTCGACTTGTTAATAATTTAATTTTTGTAAAGATTATAAAGATACAGGTTTTTTTATTTTTTAGAAGATTTTTTCTTTTTCTTACCTGTTTTTTCTTGTTTTTTTTCAATTAAATCAATAGCTTCTTCCATTAGAATTTCTTCAGGGTCAATATTATCGGGAATTGTGGCATTAATACTTTTATATTTAATATAGGGCCCGAACTTCCCTTTCATCACTTTGATTGGTTTTTTATCATCTGGATGTTCTCCTAAAGTTTTGATTTCAGATGAACTTTTAAGTCTACCAGGCTTTGCATTAGCAAGCAGAGAAACTGCTCTATTAATACCAACATCAAAAATTTCAGAATTATCTTCAAGGCTAGCATTTTTATCGCCACAATTAATGTAACCACCATAGCGGCCATAATTCACAGTAATAATTTCTCCTGTTTCAGGGTGACCGCCTATCTCTCTTGGTAAACTTAATAAATACTGAGCTTTCTCTAAATCAATTGCAGAGGGGGAAATACCTTTAGGCACCGAGGCTCTTTTTGGTTTTTCTTTTTCAACTACGTCACCAAGCTGAACGTATGGACCAAATCTTCCATTCATTAATTTAATATCCTGTTCTGATTCAGTATCTTGTCCAAGAATTGTATCTTCAAAAGCTTCTTTAATTTTTTTATGAGAGATAGGTCTAGTAAACTTACAATCGGGATAGTTGGAACAGCCTACAAACGCTCCAAATCGACTTACTTTAAGACTTAGTTCACCTTCACAGTTTTCAGAAGGGCAACTTCTTGATATTGCCTTTTCACCATTACTTCCTTCTTTTTGCTCAAATATATGGGACTTAAGAATTTCATTTAAATTATCCAATATATTAGTAATTCTCAAATCAGTAACATCACCAACATTTGTAGAAAAATTTTTCCAAAAATTTTCTAAGAATTCAGTCCATTTTATTTTTCCAGAAGTAATTTCATCAAGAGATTCTTCCATTCCAGCGGTAAACTCATAATCAATGTACTTTGAGAAAAATCCTTTAAGAAATGCTGTTATCAATATTGCTCTATCAACAGGTACAAACCTATTTTTATCAAGTTCAACATAATTTCTTGTTTTTAGAACAGATATTATACTGGCGTAGGTTGAAGGTCTTCCAATGCCCAATTCTTCTAATTTCTTTACTAAACTTGCCTCAGAGTATCTAGGGGGTGGGAGTGTGAAATGTTGTGTTTCAGTTGGTGAAACTGATTCTATCTTCATTCCTTTCGAAATAGCGGGTAATGTAACCTCATCCTCATCTTCCTCATTTTCATCTTTTTTAATTTGTTCATCACTTTTTACCTTAAACTCACTATAAATATTTAAAAACCCATCAAATTTTACCACAGAACCGTTTGCTCTTAGTTTCAATTCATTCTTTTCAGAGCTGATATCAATAGCTGTTCTTTCAAATACAGCAGAACTCATTTGACTTGCAAGGGCTCTTTTCCATATTAATGAGTATAATTTTAAACTATCTGTATCTAAATATTTTGAAACCTGATCAGGTGTTAATTCAATATCAGTAGGTCGAATTCCCTCGTGAGCTTCTTGAGCGTTTTTAGCTTTTTTTGATTTGTAAGTTCTTACTTCATTAGGGCAATACCCATTCTCAAAATTTTTTTTCAAATAGTTTCTATACGTTTCAATGGCTTCTTTAGATATATCAGTGCTATCAGTACGCATGTAAGTTATTAAACCAACTGTTTCACCATTAATTTCAATACCTTGAAATAATTTTTGTGCAATTTGCATTGTTCGAGAGGCGCCAAAACCATAAATACTTGATGCGGTTTGTTGAAGTGTTGAGGTAGAAAAAGGTGGTTCCGGATTCCTTGATGCTGGTTTTTTTGTAATATCTATTATTTCAAATTTATTATCCGAGAATAAATTTACAATTTTTTTCGCATCATCTTCAGACTTAAAGCTAAATTTTTCTACTTTTTTGCCTTCTACAGAAAGTAAATTTGCTTCTATATTAAAACCATCCTCAAATTTTACATTGCCTTTAATTTTCCAATACTCTTCAGGTTCGAAAGACTCAATGGCAAGTTCACGTTCACATATCAATCTTAAGGCAACTGATTGAACTCTTCCTGCTGATTTAGCTCCCGGTAACTTTCTCCATAAAACTGGTGATAAATTAAAGCCAAATAGATAATCCAGTGCTCTTCGAGCTAAATAGGCGTCTACAAGATCAGTGTCAATATCTCTTGGATTGGCAATTCCATTTTTTACTGCATTTTTTGTGATCTCACTAAAGACCACTCTCTTGACAGTTTTATCTTTTAATAATTTTTTCTTATTTAATAGCTCAACAATATGCCATGCAATTGCTTCACCTTCTCTATCCGGGTCAGTTGCAAGATAAAGAGTAGATGCATCAGCGCTGGCATCATAAATTTCTTTCATATGTTTCTTTGATGTTGAAGAAACTTCCCATTCAAAAGCAAAATTATTTTCTGGATCTACTGAGCCATTTTTAGATGGCAAATCACGAACATGACCAAAGCTTGCAAGTACATTGAACTCACTTCCTAAGTATTTATTTATTGTTTTAGCCTTAGCTGGGCTTTCTACTATTACTAAATTCATATCCTTATAAACGCGCTCTTTAATATATTTTTGTGAGCTTTGTCAAATTTTCACAAAAAATATTTTATAATTGGCAGAATATAAGGCTTAATACAATTTCTTTTCTTCTCGCTTTAATAAGCGATTTATATTTTCATGATGAGAAAAGATCATAATTAGATTTATAATTAAACACATAAAAGAAACATTGAAATCAAAATAAAATAATGAAATTAACGAAATTAAATTTGCGGAAAGCAAACTCGCTAGTGACGAATATCTATAAATTACAAAAATTATAATCCAACTTACTCCAAGAGCTAAAAATAAATAAAAGTTAACTGCAAATAAAATTCCCATAAAAGAAGCATATCCTTTACCTCCTTTTAAATCATCAAGCCATATAGGAAATATATGACCAAATAGAATAAAAGTTCCAGATATAAAAAGTAAATTATCATTGATTGCCAGAGTAAGTGTTATTGGTATTAACGCTTTAAAAAAATCAACTAATAGTGTAATTCCTGCAGCTGAAAAGTTTCCTGTTCTTAGTACGTTCGTAGCCCCAATATTTCCTGAGCCAATACTTTTAAGCTCCCCTAAATTGAATAACCTTGATACCAAAATACCAGTTGGGATTGATCCTAGAAGGTAGGAAAAGTAAATTATTAAAATTATTTCGAATATCATTTTACCATAATTGACAAACAAGCCATCCGAACAGCTACTCCATTTTCAACCTGTTCAGTTATCACTGATTTGTTTACATCATCAGCTAGTTCATTCTCTATTTCTACACCTCGATTTATTGGACCAGGGTGAAGCACTAGTACGTTAGGCTTTGCTAATTTTAACTTTTCATAAGTAAGTCCAAAACTTTTAAAATAATCGTCTGCTGATGGAAGATTTAAATCTTTTATTCTTTCATTTTGGATTCTAAGCATCATAACTATATCAGCATCTTTTATGCCTTCTTCTAAATTTGTGAACGTTTCAACATCATATTTATCTAAATCTTTTGGTTTAAAATAATCAGGAAATACGAATCTAACTTTTGATTTCATTTTATTTAGAAGATAGTAGTTCGACCTTGCTACTCGACTATGTTCAAGATCACCACATATTGAAACTGTGATATCATTAAGCTTTCGATTGTGATTCATGATTGTATAAGCATCAAGTAATGCTTGTGTGGGGTGTTCATTAACACCTTCTCCAGCATTTATAACAGGACATTCTAATATTTTAGCAATTTCTCTTGAGGCATCATTTTCTCCATGTCTGATAATTACAAGATCAGGGTTCATTGCTCCTAAAGTTTGAGCGGTATCAAATAAACTTTCACCTTTTCTTAATGAAGATCCTTCAATATTCATATTAATTACATCAGCGCCTAATCTTTTAGCAGCTATTTCAAAAGAGATTAGTGTTCTTGTAGAGGGTTCAAAAAAAAGATTTATAATTGTTCTACCTTTTAAGATCGGTATTTTTTTATCCTTTTCCTTGTTGTGCTCTTTGAAAATTTTACTGAGTTCTAAAATATTATTTATATCCTCAATGCTGAGATTTTTTATGCCATGCAGATGGGTTTGAGAGATTTTAGGGATTTTAATGTTTTCAAGCATTAATTCATTCTTTTAATATAATTTAATGCACCTTCCAAGATAAATGCTGAAGCGAGACTATCAATTTCTTTTTTTTCATTATGGGCTTTTTTTCTGCTTTTAGAATTATCTATATATAACCTGTCGACAGCAACAGTAGATAGTCTTTCATCCCAAAAAGAATAGGGAATATTCAAAGACAAATTTATAGCTCTTGATTTATCACGGATTGATTGAGCACTTTTTCCCTCACTTCCATCCATATTTAATGGCAGTCCAATGATGAGCGCTTTAACGTCGTGAAGTCTAACTAGCTCATTTAATTCTTTCAGAAAGTCTTTCATGTTTGAATATTTAATAGTTCTTAATGGTAGAGCCCCCGTCATATCCGATGTAGAAATCGCAACTCCAATTCTTTTACTGCCAATATCCAATCCTAGAATTTTATGATAACTTTCCACTAATGACTTAAATTCTGCGATATCTACTTCTTTTTTTGTTTCATTAGTCATTTTTTGACTGTATATCATACATTAATTTAAGTTAGTACCTCATATAAATATGGAATTTGATAAGAAAAGTCTTTTAAAGCTTGGAAAGTTAGCAAGAATTTCAATCAGTGACGATA
>CACFAO010000011.1 GCA_902564295.1 uncultured Pelagibacteraceae bacterium | reverse complement strand
TAGCTAAGATCTAAGTTTCTGATTATCAGGATCGTATGGACTTTCGGGTATTACCGTTACATCAAACATATCTCCCAAAATATCGATCTTTAACTTTGTGCCTACTTCTGAATGAGCTGGATTGACCATAGCTAAAGCGAGAGACTTATTAACTCGAAAGCCAAAATTTCCACCTGTAGCGCGACCAATAACTTTGTCATCAGCATATATTGGATTATTGCCAAGCACATCAGCATCTTTGACACCATGAACTTCAAGAGTTACGAAGGAATTTTCAAAACCTTTTTCTCTCCACTGAACTAAAGCATCTCTGCCTATGAATTGACCTTTGTTTGGGTGAATGAACCTGTCTATTCCTGACTCATATCCTGCGTATTCAATTGATAATTCTGTACCAATTAGTTTGTAGGATTTCTCAATTCTCAAAGAGTCCATTGCTCTTATGCCAAAAGGCTTTAAACCCAGATCTTTTCCTGCATCCATTAATGTATCGAATATATGATTTTGTACTTCAATTGGTGAGTGGATTTCCCATCCTAATTCGCCAACGAAATTTACTCTTATTGCAAGTGTTTCTGCAGCACCAATTTTTACTTTTTTACCAGATAGCCATGGGAAACCCTCATTTGTGAAATCATCCTCAGATACTCTTTGAAGAAGTTCTCTCGACTTCGGACCAGCGACAACTAATACTCCAATTTGATTTGTAATATTTTCAAATTTTACACTTCTGTCATCGGGCATATGTTTTTTTACCCAATCATGGTCCAGCCGCTGCCAAGCTCCAGCAGAAACACAATAAAAACTGTCATGAGACTCTCTCATTATTGTAAATTCTGAGTGTACTCCTCCTTTAGAATTCAAAGCATGACAGAGATTTGTCCTTCCTATCTTTTTTGGTAATTTATTAGCAACTAAATTATCTAGGAATTCTTCTGCTCCTGGTCCGCTTATTCTACATTTTGCAAATGCGGTCATATCTAAAAGACCTACATTTTCTGTTACATTTTTACATTCATTTCCAATGTGCTCAAACCAAGCTGATCGCCTGAATGACCAATCGTCTTCTTGTGGAACTCCTTCAGGAGCAAACCAGTTTGCGCGCTCCCAACCAAACTTTTGACCAAACACTGCACCTAAATTTTTCAGCCTATCATAACAAGGAGCTTGTCTTAATGGCCGGCCTGCGGCCCTTTCTTCATCAGGATAATGGATTGTGAAAACGTTAGCATAAGCCTCTTCATTTTTTTTGATTAAATATGATTTTGATGCGTAATCGCCAAACCTTCTGGGTTCAACCCCGAGCATATCAATGGTCGGTTCGCCATCAACAATCCATTCTGCGATCTGCCAGCCTGCACCACCAGCAGCTGTAACGCCAAACGAATGACCGTCATTTAAATATAAATTTTTTCTATCCCATGCTGGACCGATAATTGGGCTTCCATCTGGAGTATAACAAATAGCACCATTATAAACTTTCTTAATTCCTACCTCTCCAAAAATAGGAACTCTGCGAATGGCATGCTCTATATGGGGGCCAAGTCTGTCTAAGTCTTCTTGGAATAATTCATACTCACAGTCTTTGCTAGGTCCATTGACATAGCAACATGGCGCACCATTTTCATATGGTCCAAGAATTAATCCACCAGCTTCCTCACGCATATACCATGCGCCGTCAGATCCTCTAAGTACACCCATTTCAGGAAGGCCTTCTTTTTGTCTTTCTAGAATTTTAGGATGAGCTTCTGTAACGATATATTGATGCTCAACAGGTATCACTGGGATATCTAATCCAACCATTTCTCCGGTTTGCCTGACAAAATTTCCCGAGCATGAAACAACAATATCACATTTGATTTCACCTTTATCAGTTGTAACAATCCAACTATCATCTGGTAACTGTTCAAGTCCTATGACTGCTGTTTGTCTGTAAATTTCAGCTCCAAGCGCTCTTGCTCCTTTTGCTAGAGCTTGCGTAAGATCATTGGGTTGTATGTATCCATCCTCAGGGTGCTGTATAGCACCCACTAAGCCCTCCGTTGAACAAAGCGGCCAAACTTTTTGAACTTCTTCGGGAGTTAAAAAATTGACTTTAACACCTATTGTTTCTGCAACACCTGCATATTGTCGATACTCATCCATTCTATCCTGGTTTTCAGCAAGTCGAATATTACTTACTTGCCTAAAGCCAACATCTTGACCAGTTTCTTTTTCAAGTTCTTTATAAAATTTAACTGAGTATTTATGGATTTGACCAACAGAGTAACTCATGTTGAATAAAGGCATCAAACCCGCAGCGTGCCAAGTCGAACCTGATGTAAGTTCTTTGCGTTCGCACAAAACTACATCAGACCATCCTTTTTTTGCAAGGTGGTAAAGCGTACTAACTCCAACTACACCGCCACCGATGACGACAACTTTTGCTTTGTTTTTCATATGAATTATGGTCCGGCCCAATCAACAGCACAATATTCGGCACTTCCACCTGTGAAATCCCAATTACGGCCGTGATCTCTAATCCTACTTCTTTTTGATCCTTTACAAACAATTATTTCTGGCGCAACCCAATATTTTAAGTTTGATACTTTTACTACTTCGCCTCTCTCTTTTCCTGGCTCATGTTCAATTCGACCATCTAAGATTTCTGGAATTGTAAACGACCATCCATCGTCGGTTTCTTTATATGATATAGAACATCTTTTTACGCCAAGGAAGTTTGCAATCATATGTCTAAACCAACCTGTTTGTCCACCTGCTTGACCTGAGAAAATAACTGCGAGCGCATCAGCTGCATCATCAGATGCTTTTTCATCAATATATAATCCTGCTGTCCAACCGCCTGAACCTAAAGGGCCAGGAACTTCTAAAAGAATAGCAACATTTAAACCACTTAAATCCATAATTCCTTTAGACTCTCTTTTGATAGGATTAAATCCAGACCACTTTTCTTCTGCGTATCCTTCTTCGATATTAATTCCCCACCATGAAAAGCATTTACCGTTTGGTGAATTTGGAACCGCTCTTCCCAGGGACATCGGGCAATTGCAAAATACATCGCAGTTACAATTCAGCAAAAAATTTCCTTTTATTTCCCAATGTAAGTTTAGTGGATTTACAGTCATATAGTTAAATAAATATTAAATAGGCCCCCCAACCTACAAGAAGAATGCCCAGAAATCTAGAGCTAAGTTTCTCGTAAGGCAGCATTTTTTCAGCCAATACAATTATTGTTATTGCGACAACCCATAGTAAATTCATAACTCCATTTACAAAAAGTAGAAGCATAAGTACCCAGCAGCACCCTAAGCAAAATATACCATGCTTTAGACCCACATAGGCAACATTTCCGTATCCTTTAATAGGACCAGCCATTAGAAACGATAAGGGGTTTCTGCATTTCTCAAGGCATGAATCTTTCAAACTTGTAAATTGAAATGCACCTGCTCCAACGAGAAATAATCCTGCAAGAATATTATTTTGTAATGTTCCCATCATATCGACTACCCCATTGTTGTGAAAAATATATTGAAGAGTACATGCAATAAGTGAAAAAATTGTCCAAATTAAAATATAAGTGAATGAAATCACTATCATCTCAATAATAATATTTGATGATATCTGCATGTTCGATCTCATCATTCTAAAAATATTTAAAAAGATAAATGTAGATGGAAGCATCATCGCAAACATCATGACGGTCCACATTACGAACATCACGATAAAATCATTTATTGTCCACATTCCTGTCATTGGCATCATAAGAAAATTGATTGATGAGTTTTTTTCATTCATATTCATTGAGTCCATAGTCATTTTCGCATCAGACATCGGGTTCATTGACATTTCATTTTCTGATGCTGTTTCCATTGACATTGTCATTGGATTTTTATTTTGCATCATTGTGTCCATTGGATTAGATGCCATGAGGAATAAATAGTACCAAGCTAAAGCAATTAGCAAGGTGAGAAAAAAAAGTGTGGTGATATATTCAATGTTAAATGTTTTCATTAATGTTCCGTATGGTCATCTATACTTTTTTGAGTTTCAACCTCAAAAAGCACTTTGATCTCGCCGGCATTTTCAAATACTAAAGACCCTTCTAAACTAATTCCATGAGTTAATTCAATACTAAAATTTGAAAACATTATATGGTGCGTGCCGGGTTTGAGCGATTTAGCTTTTTGTGGAGGGATTTCAATAAAATCAACTTTACTCATTGCAACCGTTCCACTCTCTATACTTGAATAATGTAACTCAGCGTCTGCAAAGTCAGTAACAACTTTAATTAAACGATCTGTCTCGAAACCCATGTTTACTATTTTCATATATCCAGCTGCAGGGCCTGATGAAATTACAAACTTTATGTGTGGGTGATTTATATTAATATGATCTTTTTGAAATTGGTGAGCAGCTCCAATTTTTATAGAAACTAAAAACAAAACTATTATTAGTGCTTTATACAACCCTTAATCTCTCTCTGTCGAAAACATACAGACATCGTTAACACAAGTTAAAACGCATAATAAGTTTTTATCTTTGTTATGATAAGATGCCCATAATTCAGTCTTTTCATGTTTTAAAAGAAGCTCAACATTAGCATCACAATTTTTTTTTGATGCTTGTTCAGATGCCAATTCTCTATATTTATTTGTTTCAATTATTTCGGAACAAGAAAATAAAACAAAAAAAATAAATATTGATATTTTATACATTGTTATAGATTTTTTAAATCTTCAACCATTTGTTCAATACTAGAACCAAACGGAAGTATGCTTATTAATACATTATTATCATCAAAAATATAATAGAAAGCAGTATGTTGAACCATGTAGTTTTTTTCTTTATTACTTATTTCATCAGATTGTTCAGACGTACCTAAATAATTTTGATGTTCTGAATTTGTTGCCGGCTCTACATGTACAAAAAAATCTTTCCATATTGGCATAAGATTTTCATGTGTTCCCGTTAAACCGATTAAATTATTGCTAAAGTTGCTGAGAAATTCTTTTAACCGATCAGGGTTATCCCTAGCAGGATCAACTGTTACAAAGAAAAATTTTATATTTTCTATTGAATGATTTTCTCTATTTAATTGATCAATGGCATTGCTCATAAGATTCGCACTAATTGGACAAATATCTGGGCAATGAGTAAAGCCAAAAAAGAATACTTTACTATATCCTCTGTAAGTTCTTTCGCTTACATCAACTCCAAAATGGTCAACTGCGGTAAATTTTAAATCAATGTTGTTTGATACTTCTGAAGTATTTTCTTTAAATAATTCAGAAACTGCCCAACCGGCGACGACTGCTAATATAATTATTGAGAGGAATAAAAGTTGATTAACTCTACTTCTTGAAATCATTATTCCATTTTTTCGAGTCTAGAACTAAATGGTAAAGGAACAACTTCAACTTCTCTTTTCTCCCCATCGTGGTCTATATGATATATTTCATCTGAATTGATTAAATCAATATCGATGTATCCAAGCGCTATGTTACATCCAAAGTTTGGGCTATATATGCAACTAGTCACAAATCCATTTTGCTCCTCATTATGGTTGTAAATCTTAATTCTCGCCATGTTATATCCAATTTTTTTTCCTGAAATCTTGAAACCGGTAAATTGTTTTTTTATGCCATCATCTCTTATTTTAAGGAGGGCGTCTTTTCCAACAAACTCGGCATCTTGATCAAGATCATAAAACTTAGGAAGATTTAGCTCAAGTGGGTTCTCACTTAGAGATGTATCGCCTTGGTGAGATATCATGCCAGCTTCTATTCTATCAATCTGGTTTGGGCAACTAGGAACGATTTTAAATTCTTTCCCAGCCTCCATAAGTGAATTCCAAAGTGCCGGGCCGTCTTCTTCCCTTGTAATATAAATTTCGTATCCAAATTGATTACTCCACCCACTTCTTGCAATAACTAAATCTAATCCAAATAGATTTGTTTCGACAAATTGATAATATTTTAGTTCCATAATTACTGGGTCATCGTTTGTAACCTTGCGCATTAATTCTTTTGATCGAGGACCTTGAAGAGATAATGGACAGGCTTCTGGTTCTGAGATTTGAACTTTGAAGTTACCTGAAAGTGCAACACCTTTACACCAAAGAATTACATCTGAGTCAGCAATACTAAGCCAATATTTATTTTCATTAAACTTTAAAATTAATGGATCATTTATGATTCCACCATTTTCATCTGTCATGAATGCATAACGACAAAACCCATCTTTAAAGGTTTCTAGATTTCTTGGCGTCATGTATTGAACAAATTTTTTTGCATCTTCACCAATAATTTGAACCTGCCTTTCGGCAGCAACGTCCCACAATGTTACATCGTTTATAAGTGACTGGTACTCTTGCTCTGGGGAGGTATATCCAACAGGCATTGTCATGTGATTATAGGTTGTAAAATTTGTCGCACCGTACTTTATTGTTTCTTCAAAGAATGGCGACTTTCTCACTCTGGGTGTATAGATAATCCCTTTTGACATTTGTAATCTCCAAATTGAACAGACTTTATAAACTAAAAAGTAAATGAAAGTAAATGCTTTTCACACTTTTCTATTTACTTAATTAGACTTTAACTGATAATTAACAAGTAATGAATCAAAGATACAAAAATTTTTTGGAGGTGCTCAATTCGGGAGAAACCATATTGCTTGATGGAGCCACAGGGTCTGAGCTTGAGAATAGAGGCATTAAAATGGATAACTCCTGGTGTGCAACTGCTTCACTTGAGTTTGATATTCTAAAGCAAATTCATAAAGACTACATTAATGCTGGAGCAAAAATAATTACAACAAATACCTATGCTTCAAATCGAATGATATTAGAAGTAGCCGGAGTTGAAGATAAATTTGAAGATATTAATCTAGCTGCAATAAATGCAGCGATCCAGGCAAGAGAAGAATGTGGTCGAGATGATGTACTTGTGGCTGGATCCTTATCTCACCAGATACCATATGAAGATGCTTTTAGATCACAAGAAGAAAAAGATAAGTATATCAAGAAACTTACCCCGGAATATTTCCAAAAATCTTTTGATGAGCTGGCATTTTTTTTAGCGGATAACGGATGTGATTTTATTTTACTGGAGTTGATGTATCGGCCAGATCGAATAGATATAATTTTTGACTCAGCAAGCAAAGTTGGTTTACCTGTATGGGCTGGGTTTTCTTCCAGAAATAAAGATGGCTTAATAGCTCTTACCACTGACTATGAGTATAGTTTTAAAAAAATGATCAGCAATGTGAAACATCATAAGTTGGACGCTGTAGGTATAATGCATTGTGATATTGGCGTAATAGAAGAAAGTATAAAAGAACTTAAAGAAGTATATGATCTTCCTATAATGGCTTATCCAGAAGTAGCGGTATTTAAATTTCCACACTACGATATGAGTAATGTAATTCCACCAGATGACTATTTAATCGAAGCAAAAAAATGGAAAGATGCAGGAGCACAAATTATAGGTGGATGTTGTGGCACAACAGTTGAACATATAAAATTGCTCAATCAATTATAGTTAGCTCACATCATCTTCAGTCCTTGATGCAAAAATTATTTCTGTTAACCCAGCAAATATAATAAAAGAGCTGCCTAATATTTCTCGCCATCCAATAAGCTCATCTGTTAAAACCGCAGCACTGAAAGTGCCCACAACTATTTCAAAAAGAATAATTATTGAAAATATGCCTGCACCAATTCTACTTGGTGCACCTAAGATCACTATATTTGTCGGTATATGAAATAAAATTGCAATTAAAATTAGCCAAGGCATCATTGCAACCCATGACTCTATTGATGGAGCATCACCTAGGTAGTCGCTCAAGAAATATGATTGTATTAATGTAAATAAGCCACCATAAAAAAAGAACGAAAATAAGATTGGGTATATTCCCTCTGGCTTTTTTATCTCCATTCTTACTGCTGATGCGGCAATAAGAATTCCACCCAATAAAGCAATCCAATCACCAGAATTTTGTGGTAATGGTATCACGCCTTCTTGTCCAAAAACTATCCAAACACCAGATAGTGCAAGAACTAATGTTATGTATCTATAAAAACGTGGAATTTGTCTAAGAAATACTATTTCAAAAATAGTTGTCCAAACTGGAGTTATATAAAAGAGTATTAAAGCTCTAACTACATCTGTCAGTAAAAAACTATTAGCGTAGCAAGCAATACCTCCTCCAAACAAAAGTCCAATCAAAGGATACTCCAAGCCAAAAGATTGACCTTTATATAGTCTCCAAAGTGATATTGGAAGCAGCATTGCAAAAGGTATAACCATTTGAGAAATTGTTGCCCACCCGCCGGTTAAACCACCAGCCTCTAACGCTCTTTGGGGGATCCAGAATAAACCCCACATACCCGCAGCGATTAATAATGCAAAGCTAATTGTATAATAGTAAGGATGTCTTGATGTGGTGATCATAAAAGTTAACTAAAAAAAAGGCCTTGCACAAAAGTAACAAGGCCTTAATTTTCTGATTTAGCTATTTAGACTTACGGAAGCCAAGCTTTCCATTCGTCTGTACTGTTTTTCCATTCAGCAACAGCTTCTTCGACAGATAATCCGTCGTCACCAACTCTTACAAGCATTTTTGCTTGATCGGTGTTAGAGAAAGCCATTTTTTTGAAGAATGCAACTGCTTCAGCGTTCTCAGGTTTAGACATAACTTCAGGATTCATATAGTTCATCGTGTAGTCTTTATCCCAACCTGTAGCAGGCCATGCTGCAGTTCCGCAATCTTGCCAGTTATTAGCTTCAGTAAAACTATCACAGTATGCGTATGCTGGTAGTTTTACACCAACCATTTCATTCTTACCGAAGAAAAAGTGTGGTTCCCAAAGATACAGAAGGAATGCTTCACCTCTATCATAAGCTCCTTGAGCTTCCGCTAGAGCTGCAACCTCAGTACCTAGTTCTGATGCTTCAAAATCAATTCCTAAAAGATCTAATCTTTTTTGGTCATGACAGTTCCAACCAGCAACTGGACATCCAATCAATCTTCCTTTTGAACCTGTTTCAGGTGTAGCAAATTGATCTTTATAATTGTTTAAATCTGACCAGTCTTTAAAATCTGGGTTAGCGTCAACAAAGTATTTTGGAACATAGTAATCTGACATTCCAATGATACCACTTGTGTACGCATCAACAGATCCATCACCAGAATACTCTTTTACAACTTCTCCGTCATAAACAAGATTCATGTTGATCATTACATCGTCAGCCTCTGCATAACTTGGCCAACTTTCACATGCGAAGTCAATATCGCCAGCGGCAATAGCTTCCCATAGACCTGTTCCTGAAGCGAATTCTATTCTATCAACTCTGTAGCCTAGCTCTTCTTCAAGGATAGCAACTGCAACCTGACATGTTAATTCTCCACCAGTCCAGTCAGCAACAGCAGCTGTTAAACGCTTAGCGTTGGCAGTACCTGCCGAAAGAACTAAAAAAGAAGACAAAATCAGGGCAGCAAAAGTTTTTGCAAATAATGAGTTTTTCATTAATTTCCCCTTTTATTAATTAATTAATTAATAATTTTAGACCAAAAAAGATGAATAAGTAAACCGCTTTATCAACATTTTTTGAAGAAAAGTATCAGGAAATATGTATATAATTTAGATCTATAAACCTAGGGCATCTCTTTGCTTTTTTGTCCATGCAAGACTTATGCGGTCAATTATCATGGCTAATAAACAAATTCCTATGCCAGCAGCAAGAGCTCTACCAGTATCTGATCGAGCTAAACCATTAAATACTTCAAGACCTAGCCCTTTACCACCAATAAGGGGTGTGACAATCTGCATCGCAAAAGCCATCATGACTGTTTGATTAAAACCCATAACCAAACTAGGAACTGCTAGAGGAAATTTTATCTTATTGAGAGTCTGAATTGTAGTGCCACCAAATGACTTTGATACCTCTGAATATGTAGAAGAAACTTGAGACAGGCCCAATACAGTTAAACGAATTATTGGAGGTATGGAGTATATAATTGTTGCGAGTAATGCAGAAAATGCCCCGCCACCAAAAAACATTAAAACTGGAACAAGGTAACAAAAATATGGCAATGTTTGCATTGCATCTAATATTACCTCGTTGATATTTTGAAATCTCTTACTGTAAGATGCTAAGATACCTATTGGCACACCAATTACAAAACATAAAAGAACGGAAATAAGTACTGATGAAAGAGTAATCATTGCTTCAGTCCAAATATTGCAAGCGCCGATGAATGCTAGAAGGATGGCAGTAATAATCGCAAATCTAATACCTACAGATTTCCAGCTGATTAGAACTAATGCGCCAATTGTAAACCAATATGGTAAATATGTGAGATAAAAATCAAACGGTCTTAGAAGGTATATAACAACAGTTGATCTGATTGTTTTGGTTATTGAAATAAACGTATCATTTACAACCAATGATTTTACACCAGCAGAAATTTCTTCTCTTATTGACAGATTCCATGCATCAGGAAATGTTCCTATTGCGGCAACGTTTGCATCATAATAAACAATACCAATCAATATTAATAATCCAGAGAAAAAGAAATAATGAGCATTTATAAATTGTGCAATCGCTGAGCCGTAATCCTTATTAAATAAAGAAATTACTGAATTTAAAATGAAAGAAAAAATGCGAATAACGCTTGAGAATACAAATGCAAATGCAAAATGAATTAATTCTAGAGGTTTTTCAACCTGTCTAGCGATGGGATAAATATCCAATGTCTGCGGTAAGAGATAAAATTTTTGACTATCGGATGGTAAAGTAACTGTCTCTCGACTAGCGGCTTTACCAAATCTATCGAACATGATTGCCATTAAAAGAACGCAAATACCTCCTTCCAAAGCAGCTCCGACTTCTAGTTTTTTTATCGATACCCAAATGTCTGAACCTAGACCTTGAGCCCCAATAAACGTTGCTAAAACAACCAATGCCAATGCCATCATTATTGTTTGGTTAACGCCCATCATGATGCTTGGAAGAGCTAATGGAATTTGTACTTTAAATAAAATTTGCCTCTTACTAGAACCAAAAGCTGTTGCTGTTTCTACTGTTTCATTAGGGACCTGACGTATACCTAAGTTTGTCAGACGAATAATAGGAGGCATTGAATAAATCATTGTTGCAAGAATTGCAGGTGCGCCTCCAATTCCAAAGAAAAACATTGCTGGGATAAGATAAACAAATGCAGGCATCACTTGCATTATATCGAGTGCTGGTTTCATATTTCTCTCAAAACGATCACTTAATGCACAGAAAATACCAAGTATCACTCCAACGGCTACAGATAAGAATACTGATAGACCCATAAGAGCAAGAGTTTCCATAGCAGAATCCCAAAGCCCAACCATTCCCCAATACATAGTGCCAAAAAGAACCAGAAAACCTAATTTAATTCCACCAAATGCAAGTGATGGAATAAGCAATAGCGCCGCTATAAATACCCAAGACGAGTCTAGTAAAAAATCCTCGAGCATCCAATAAAGGTCTTTTACATAACCAGCAACCATCCTTGTATAAACTTTAATATTATCTTTTAGAAAATCTTCACCAGCATTGACCCAAGCTGTAAAAGTAAAAGCGTCAGTTATAAAAACAGGAAATTCTGAAACATCTTCTCCTTGAAATGCAAGCCAGATTGAAGCTAGAATTGCAGTAAAAATTAGCCCAGGAATAATTAGACTCTGAGTACTACTTTTTGAAGATAAAAGCGATGTATCTTGGGTTAATGCCATGTAAAATAGTATTCCTCAAGGTTAAATAAATTATTCAAAAATCCTCAACATAGTATAACATTCAGCAGATAAAGCACTCAAAAATAATGGAAAAAAATGACAAAATAGTATGTACAAATATATGGAAGGTATTTGGGCCAAATGAAAAAAATGTTCTTGCAAATTTAGACAAAAATCTTTCAAGAAGTGAAGTGCAAGAAAAAACTGGACATGTGGTTGCAGTTAAAGATGTAAGTTTCTCAGTTCAAAAAGGTGAAACGTTTGTAGTAATGGGTTTATCAGGTAGTGGTAAATCTACATTGGTAAGATGTTTATCAAGATTGATTGAGCCAACAGCGGGTGAGGTGAAAATTGACAATCAAGATGTGACACAGATGAGTAATAAAGATTTAACAGATCTGAGGCGTAATAGAATGAGTATGGTATTTCAGCACTTTGGTCTTTTCCCTCATCGAAGAGTGATAGAAAATATTGGCTATGGACTTGAAATAAGGGGAGTAAAGAAAAAAGATCGATTAGATAAATCAATGGAAACACTTAATCTTGTAGGACTGGAAGGTTGGGATCAACATTACCCTCGCGAATTGTCAGGTGGAATGCAACAAAGAGTTGGATTAGCTAGAGCTCTAGCAGTTGATCCAGAGATTCTAATTTTTGACGAACCTTTCTCAGCACTGGATCCATTGATAAGAAGGGAAATGCAAGACGAGTTAATTAGCATTCAAAAAATGGTTCAAAAAACAATGGTATTCATTACACATGATTTTTCTGAAGCTATTAAAATGGGTGATCACATTGCGATTATGAAAGATGGAGAAATATCACAAGTTGGTACACCAGAGGAAATTGTTGCAAATCCTGTGGATCAATACGTAAAAGACTTCACTGAAGATGTTCCCAAATACAAAGTTTTAAGTGCGGGTAAATGCGCAAGAAAAGAATGCTGCGAAGATACAAAAACCCTGTTTGCCCAGGGCAATGAGTGTATTAAAAGTGACGTTAAAATCGATACTTTAATTAATCAGATAGCTGACACTGACAAAAAATATCCTGTAATCGATGCAGTTTCAGGAGAACTAATTGGTGAAATTGATCGGTCAATTGTCTTAAAATCTATGACATCTTAATTAATTAAAACAAATAAATCATGACGCTTTTCAATTTGAACAAAGAAGAAATTCTTGCCCCTCAAGATTGGGGCTTCCCAGTACCGATAGCATATGGTCCTGGTAGATTTTCCGAAATTGGAACTTATTGTTCTGAAAATAAGATAACCAATCCACTAATTGTTACTGATAGTGGCAGTGTTGATCTTCCCTTCATTGATAACTTGGTCGAAATTTTAAAAAAATCGAAAATTAATTCGGGTATTTACTCAAAAATTTCACCCAACCCAAGAGATGATGAAATTGCATCAGGAAAAAAACTTTTTAATGATAATAATCACGATGCTATAATTGCAATTGGTGGTGGAAGTGCCATGGATGGTGGCAAGTCAATTTGTCTAACCGCTAATAATAATATTGAGTTATTTGACTTTGAGTGGGAAAAGACACCTCAAGTCATTGGACCAGATAATAAATTTCCTAAACTTATTACAATTCCTACAACAGCTGGAACAGGCGCTGAAACAGAAAGTACAGCAATGGTAACAGATACCAAGCAAGGAATTAAACTTTGTATAATGCATCCTGAATTGAAGCCTTCATTAGCATTGCTCGATCCTGAACTAACATTGGGATTACCCTCAAATCTTACAGCATGGACAGGCGCAGATGCAATGATCCACTCAATTGAGGGTTATTGTGTACCAGGTTTTCACCCCTTATGTGACGGTGCCGCGCTCGAAAGTCTAAACTTAATCTCTAAATCACTCATTACTGCTGTAGAAGAACCAAATAATCTTGAAGCAAGAGGGGCTATGCTAGTTGCTTCGTGCTTGGGGGGAGTTTCTTTTATAAAAGGGCTTGGTCTTGTGCACGCTATAGCACATATGGTTGGGGCAGAATTTAATACGCATCACGGACTTACTAATGCTATTATTTTGCCAGCAGTTCTAAGATACAACCTCCCAGATATGGAAGAGAAAGTGATGAGAATGGCTCAGGCAATGCAATATAAAGATCATACTGCAAATCATTTCATCGAAAATATGGAAAAAATACTAGATCGAATTAAGATACCTAAAGGTTTAAATGAAATTGGTGTTCCAGAAGATTGTATTGAGAGAATATCTGAAAAGTCAATGATTGATACAGCCTTTGGCACTAACCCTCGTTCAGCCACATTGGATGATGTTAGAAAGCTCGTCAAGGTCAGTATTTTTGGAGCACGATAAAAAACCTCTTAGATGATTACTCATTTATCTGTTCGGGAACAAATTGATTTAATTTCTAAAAAAGAAATAAAGGTTGAAGAACTTTTTCAAGAATACTTATCCAATATTGAAAAGCTTAATCCTAAGCTTAACGCCATTGTGTCACTAAGAGACAAAGATTGGATTATCGATAAAGCAAAGGCACAGGATACACAAAAAGTTGACGTTACAAGAAAACAAATTTTATTTGGACTTCCATTTGTTTCTAAAGAATTATTTGATGTCACTGGACTGCCAACTACTTATGGAATACTTGAATATCAAAATAATTTTCCACAAAATGACTCGTTAATTGCAAAAAAAATAAAGCATCAAGGAGCCACAATTATTGGAAAGTCAAATATGGCAGAACTAGCGATTGGATCTCATACAAAGAATAAATTATTTGATCCAGTTTCAAATCCTTATAACTACAATCTATCACCTGGCGGCTCAAGCGGAGGAGCGTCAGCAGCTGTAGCCAGCTGCCTCATACCATTTTCTGATGGTACGGACATGATGGGCTCTTGCAGAAACCCTGCAGCTTTCACGAATCTATATGGTTTTAGACCATCTCCTGGGCTGATATCTGATAAAAGAGAAACCAGTAAATTTCCTGTATTGACGACTCCAGGTGGAATTGCCAGAACGCCTGATGACTTAAGTATTTTTTTAGATGCCGTCGTTGGAAAAGATATGGAAGATCCCTACTCGTTTAACTTTGAGGGTTCATTCCAGTCAATTACTAAAAATTTATCTAGTGAAATAAAAATTGGTTGGGTTAACAACTTTGTTGAACACTATTCTTTTGAAGAAGGAATTATTGAATTATGCGAAGACTCTTTAAACAAACTCGTTGAAATAGACAAAAAAATATTTGTAGATAAATGTAAAGTTAATATTAATCCAGATAAACTATGGGAGACATGGTGCGCTCTCAGATCAAAAATCACATTTAATGATATTTCTGCAATGCAAATTAGGGATTTTGATGAACTAAGCTTTCCAGCTAAATGGGAATACGAAGAAGGAAGTAAAGTTACAGATGATCAAGTTTCTAATTCAATTGGTTGGTATAATAATTATAAAAAGTATGTCGATAATATATTTGAAAAATATGATTTTATTGCTTTACCATCAGCACAATTGTTTCCATTTAACAAAGAAATAGATTTTCCAAAAAGTATTTCAAAAACCCAGATGGACACATACCATCGCTGGATGGAAGTTACGGTATTTGCAAGCATGTTTCAATTGCCTACCATCTCAGTACCAGTTGGCTTTAATGCTAAGGGACTACCAATGGGTATGCAATTAATTGGAAAAAATAAATCAGATGAAAAAGTAATACAAATTGGAAAATATTATGAAGAAATCTTTAATCATTCAAAAATAAAACCTAATATAATTAATGGTTAATAAGTTAGTCGATACTCCAAACCCAACTCTTGTGACATTACGCGACAATAAAGCTAAATGGAACCTTCCTGAATATAGAAGAACTGGCTATAGGAATCTTCATAAAATAAACAGATATGGTCTTTTGTTGAGATCAGATTACGTTCTTTTGCTTAATGAAAACAGTAAAGATGAAATAGATAAAATAAACTCAGTAAGGGAAATGACGAGCCATAAATCTTTTTGCTCTTTAATAATTGGGAGAGGGCAAGAAATATTTTTTGAGAAATATGCAAAAGATTTCTCTCCTGAAACACCACATACAATAATGTCAATTTCAAAGATGTTTTTAAATCTATTTGTCGGTGAATTAGTTGAGAAAGGTGAATTGCAATTGGAAAAACCTATTGGCTATTATTTGCCCAATATTGGAGAAGGATATTCAAAAGCGACGGTTCAAAACGTATTAAATATGAACATTATTAATGCTTTTACCGAAGATTATACTGATCCGTATTCAACATCATTTATGCATGAAACTGTTGGTGGCTGGCGAATACCAGATGAAGATAAAGATGAAAAGTTTCAAGAAGATTTCTTGAACAGCATTCAAACAGATGGAACTAATTCTGTAATAAACAATTCTGATAAAGCATTTTATAAGTCAGCAAACAGCGACGTGATTGCTCTACTGATTGAAAAATTAAGTGGGAGAGAGTTGCGAGAGTGGCTTCTCTCGTCAGTAGAAGCAATGGGTCTTGAAGATGGTTTGTATATGGCTACAGATAGAGGTGGGATGCCATGGCTATCCGGTGGTGGTTGTCTTGTTGCAAGAGATTTACTACGCATGGGACTGCTTTTCTCAAGAAAAGGTCTTGGGATCAAAAATAGAATAGCCGGCTCTAGTAAATTTATTGATGATACAGTTTCTGAAAAAGGTCCAAAATATATGCACTTAAAAGATGAAAAATATGTTTATTATGCAAATCAAACTATGAAATCTAATAATTGGATTGGGCATTCTGGATACGGTGGGCAATTTTTAATGATTAACTTAGAAACAAATGTTGTTGCAAGTTTTTTTTCTGTTTTAGAAACCGACTCAGCAACTGATGAAGACTATAAAGCCAAAATGATTCTGATGCTTGAGGAAGTAACATCAAAGCAATATTCATAGAAAGGATAGATAATGAGAGGATACGTAATGGTTGGGTCAAGTAATTTAAAAGAATCTAAAGCATTCTACGATGTTGTCCTCGCAGTAATGGGAATAGTTTCAATTTATGAGGATGAGGTGTGTGTAGGTTATGCTCGAGAGGGGAAACAAGATGTTGAGTTCTATATAACCAAACCGGCAAATGGAAAGCCTGTTACATTTGGAAATGGTACACAGATATCCTTTTTGACCGAGTCAAAAGAACAAGTTGATAAGTTTCACAAAACTGCTTTAGGACTTGGAGCACAAAATGAAGGGGATCCAGGTTTTAGACCAAGCGACAGTAATGTTTATTATGCATACATCAGAGACCCAGATGGTAACAAAATTTGCTCATATACAAGTGTAAATGTCTAGGGCTACCAGGTTTAAATTATATCGAGTATTGCTTATAGTTGCTATTGTTTTAATAGTACCAGTCATCTTTATTGTAGGAATTACTCTGCCCTATATATTTAATACAATAAAAATAACTTTTCCTGATATTGTCATTGATAAAGATGTTGAAAGCTATATTGCTGAAAAAGAACTGCTTTTTGAGAATACTGATCCCCGAGCAAAGAAAAAAATCATATGGCATGATGATGCGAAAATTAAAACTGAATATTCAATTGTTTATCTTCATGGAAGTTTTGCGACGGGGCGTCAACAAGAAGAAGTTTTGGTAAAGATTGCCAAAAAATTAAAGGCTAATTTATTTATATCAAGACTAGCTGGCCATGGCTCTGGTTTTGAATCTACAAAATCTCTGGAAGCCAAAAATTTTCTCGAAGATGCAGCCGAAGCTGTTGCAGTAGGCAATAAAATCGGGAACAAAGTGATATTAATGGGTTTTTCAGCTGGAGGTTCATTTGCATTAATGGCTGCAAAAGATCAGAAATTAAGTGCAAAAATTGATCATTTGGTACTTGTGGCACCATGGACTCCCAAGTTATCTCCTCCTTATTTCTTAGCGGCCACTGGGTTATTTTTTAAAAGCCAATACAAGTTTAATTTTCCTAGAATGTTTAACTTGCCAAATGAAGACTGGGATCCTTTTTGGGTCAATGAATTTCACAGGGAACTCCCAAGACAGCTTTGGGTGGCGGCATTTTCTGGAAGGAAACTTGAATTTCAAGAGACTAAGACTCCACTATTAGTATTTTATGAAGAAAAAGATAAAGTAGTAAACGCTGAAGGAGTTAAAAAAATATTTGAACAATGGAAAGGACCTAAGAAAATAATTAATAACGATACTAATTTAGGAGGCTTTAATTATCATGATATTATTGGAATTCTAAACTCCCCACAAGATGATTTCTTTGTTGAGGAAATCAACAACTGGATAGAAGTTAACTCTTAAATAAACTTTTATTATTTTCTCTCAATTTATTTTTTTGAACTTTGCCCATAGAATTTCTAGGTAAATTTGACATAAATATTATTTTTTTTGGCTGTTTATATTTAGCAATTTTATCTTTTGTATAATCCAATATTTGACTACCATCATTTTTATCATCTGTTGTCACTACTGCCGCAACAACTGCTTCGCCAAAATCATCATGTTGAACACCAAAAACTGCTGACTCTGTAATATTTGGTAACTCATTTATCACATCTTCTATTTCCTTAGGATAAACATTTAGTCCACCGCTTATAATCATATCTTTATCTCTACCAACAATAGTAAAGTAGCCATTTTCATCTTTCTTTGCGAGATCACCTGTTATGAAGAAACCATCATCTTTAAATGATTCTTTGGTCTTTTCTTCCATTCCCCAGTACCCCTTGAAAATATTTTCGCCCTTAAGTTCAATAGTTCCTATTTGACCCACTTCTACTTCCTTACCTTCTTCATTGACTATTCTTATTTCAATGCCTGGAAGAGGTATGCCCACTGTACCTGCTTTTCGTAATCCGTCATATGGATTTGAAATATTCATATTTGTTTCTGTCATGCCATATCTCTCAAGAATTTTTTTACCAGTTCTTTCTTCAAATTCAATGTGAGTTTCTGATAGTAAAGGTGCTGAACCAGAAATAAATAATCTCATGTGTTTTGCTGACTCATTATTTAATTTTTCATTTGCCAGCAATCTTGTATAAAAAGTTGGCACGCCCATCATGGATGTGGCTCTTTTCATCCAAAGCAAGGATTTTTCTGCATCAAATTTTTCCAAGAAAATCATTGATCCTCCAACAATTGCAAGAAGATTACATGCAACAAAAAGACCGTGCGTATGGTAAATAGGTAGCATATGTAAAAGCACATCATTTTCTGTAAATTTCCAAAAATTTCTTAAAACTTCAGAATTTGAAACCAAATTTCTATGCGATAGCATTGCTCCTTTTGATTTTCCAGTAGTACCGGATGTATATAAAATGGCAGCTAAGTCATTTTTGTTTCTTTTAATAGATTGAAATTTTTTTGGATATTTTTTTATCTGCTCAATCAATGAACCAGTTTCATCTAAATTTAATGATAAAATTGAAAACGAAGAATAGCTCAATAAGTTTTTTACTTCATTTTGAATTTTGTCATCGACAATTATCACCTTAGGTTTGGCGTCATTGAAGAAATATTCTAATTCACTTAGGGTATAGCCAGTATTGAGTGGCAGATAAACACCTCCAGCTTTAATGGTTGCTACGTATATAGCAAGTTGAATTACATTCTTTTCTGCCTGTATGGCCACTCGGTCACCAGGTAATAAATTAATATCTATTAAGTAATTAGAAATTTGATTTACAATTTCATTGAATTCTAAGTAACTTATCTCTTTATTTTCATTGATCAAAAAAATATTTGGACTCGTTTCGTTAGATTTGAATATTTCATCAAATAGATAGTTTGATTCAGTCATTACTATTTTCATCCAATGAATAAATGCTCAACCGAGATAAAATATCTTCGTGAATAACTATGCCAAGTCCAGCTGATTTATTTATATGTGCTTTATTATCAATAATATCAAAAGGTAACTCACAAAATTTCTTTGAAAAGTTAATATAATCTGGAAATATTTCAGCCTTTTCTGAATTAGAAATACTTGAGCAAACATGAAGCATCGCAGATGCTGAAACGGACATTGAATTCCAGCAATGTGGAGAAATAAAGATGCCATTATTTGATGCTTCATTTGATATTTTGATAATATCAATAAGTCCGCCCATACCTGAAATATCAGGATTAAATATATCTGCTGCATTTCTCTTTATTAATTCTCTGAAATGGACCAAGCCTGATTGCTTTTCGCCAGTTACAACTTTCATATTAAAAGTATTTTTAATCTCAGTAAGTAAGCTAATATTCTCACCATCAACAGGCTCTTCTATCCAGTAAGGATTAAATGACGAAACTTCTTTTAAAAAAGATTTTGTCTGATCTAAATCTTCAGGCACAGCTAAATCAAGCATCAGCGGTAATTCATCTCCTACTATTTCTCTAACTTTTTCAACAAACTGAATTGAAATTGATACGCTATCTAGCATTGGATATATTTTAATTCCCCCATAATTCTTATCAAAAAATTTTTCTATTTGCCTCAAATAATCATTTGTGTCTTTTTTTAAATCGCTCCAACACGTAGCATAAATGGGAACATTCGGTTTGGGGCTTTTTGTTAGTAAAGAATTTAAGGGAAGATTTTTTAACTTACCTGATATGTCCCATAATGCAATTTCAATGGCGCTTGTAGCAGAGCTGAAATCTAAACCTCTGTGACCATCACTTAACAATGAAATTTTATTATAAAATGACTTTATTGATAGATTTGGAATATTCGAAATTTCTCTAAATAGCTCTTTTAAAATAATCGCAATACCTTTTTCTCTAAGGTTAATAGAGAATGCTTCTCCCCAACCTTCAATTCCATCTTCAGTAGTTATTTTTATGATGATAAATTTTTTTGTATTTGACCATTGATCATCAGACAGATGATTATCGGTTATCCAGATCTTTAAACTTGAGAGTTTACCAATGCTTATATCTTGATTATTCATTATCAGTATTAATATTAGACGGAATATAATTTAATTTGATCTTTAACATATATAAAAAAAACCTTATGTTAAGGTATGATTTCAAAGTTAATACTAGGCGCAGGATGTTTTTGGGGAGTAGAAGTTCTTTTTGAAGAAATGTCTGGTGTTAAAAAAGTAATTTCAGGGTATGCCGGTGGGCATACAGAAAACCCTACATATGAAGAGGTCTGTACAGGTAAGTCAGGACACATTGAAGTTGTTGAAATTGAGTATGAAAGTAATGAAGTAAAGTTTGAGGAATTGTTAGACAAGTTTTTCTTCATTCATGACCCAACCCAGATGAATCGTCAAGGTCCAGACATTGGTGAACAGTACATGTCAGTTATTTTTTATAATTCTGATGAAGAAAAAAGAATATCAGAAAGTAAAATTGATGAGATTAATAACTCAGGTGAGCATCAAAATAAAGTAGTTACAGAATTAAGAGAGAATGCTAAATTTTGGCCCGCTGAAGAATACCACCAAGACTTCATAGAAAAAAATGGTAAAGTTTGCTATCACCAACTTTACGTACAACACAAATCCTAAATTGTATTATTATTAATGCTCAGCACGTTGATTTGTGCTGAGCAATTAATATAAACTAGCCTTTTACAACTTCTCTGGTATTCGCGTTGAAAGACTCAGTAAACGGAACATCAACTGTTACGGCGTCTACTGGTACGCCTGGCTCATCAGCATAAATATCAGGTAAATGAACTTTATATTTTTTACCTATTTCCCATTTTGGGAAACCATTTGCATTAAGGGTTCCATCATATGGTATATAACCCATGGCTATATTTTTTCCTTTTTCAGGATGATACCAAGGTGAAGTAATGAAGCCACATGGGTCTCCACCATCACCAGGAGACACGAGCCAAAAATCAGGTGCATACTCATCAATTGGTTTGCCACCAATCTCAAATCCCACCAATTGTAATTTGTATGGCTTATGGCCATCTTTCAGGTCAGCCTTCATCTTTTCAAGTGCTTGTTTGCCAACATAATCTCCTTTTTTTGCCCACTCACCTTTTCCAGATAAAGAAACTTGATAGCCAAGATTACATTGAAAAGGATTGTGCTCATGATCTAAGTCCTGACCCCAAGATAAAATGCCTGCTTGTATTCTTCTGTGGTGAGCAGGTGCTATAACCATTAGATTATGTTTCTTTCCTGCTTCCAAAACAGCGTCCCACATATCGTCGGCATAGAGCGTTGCATTTCGTAAATAAATTTCATAACCAGATTCGCCAGAGAAACCAGTTTGAGAAATCACGCAACTTCTGCCACCAACTGTAACTTCTGCTAGACCATAGAAAGGAATATTATCAAGATCAACTTGATCACCCACTAAGTCTTTCATCAAAGCTATGGCTTTTGGTCCTTGAATTTGAACAGGGCACGCGTCGATCTCATCAATTTCTACATCAAATCTTTTATCAGCGTTTACGCCTTGCAAATAAAGTCCAATATCTGAGTCTGACAAACTAAACCAAAACTCATCTTTCGAGATTCTTAAGAGAATAGGATCGTTTAAGACTCCACCTTTATAGTTACATAATATTACGTACCTTGCTCTCAATGGTGAAATCTTTGTGGCATCTCTTGTAATTACATAGTCTGTAAATTTTTCAGCATCTGGACCAATTACACGTATTTGTCTTTCAACTGCAACATTCCACATAGTCACGTGGTTTTTAATTGCTTCATATTCAACCATTGCTCCGCCATCTTCTGGCTTTACATAACCTCTAGGATGATAAATACGGTTATAAACTGTTGCTCTCCAGCAGCCTGCTTCCATCGACTTATGCCAATATGGTGACTTTCTCACTCGAGTTGAAATCAACATTTCAACTTTTGTTGGTCCACTTTGGCGTAAATTGTAAGGAACATGTCTGTCGCTTTGATCAACAGTAGTGTTATGTTCTATTTTCTTAGACATAGTAGTTCTCCTTTTCTAACCATTCGTTTGCTTTTTTTATTCCACCAAACGCATAAATGTGAAAATGTTCAACGTTCTCTTTTAATTCTTGAATTACATCATCAGGTGTCTGAACAGTCAATAAATCAAAAATTTTAGATGCATTTTTTTTTGCGAAATTAAGCGTATTCTTTAATCCAACAAATCCAGCAAATTTAACTAGTGTCTTCATAGAAGCTGGACCCGCAACGCCTACATGAACAGGAAGTGGAGCTCCAGAAATAAAAGATGATAATGCGCCCGTATCTTGTGTCCACTGTGTTACAATATAATCAGCAAATGGGGCCTTTGATTTCATTGCTTCTTCAATAGCCGTATCGCTCATATTTGGAGATCCTTCAGGGTGACCAGCAATACCTATTTTCATTCCATCAAACAATCCAGTTTCTATAAGTTGTAGTGAACAATGATATTTTCCTAAAATATCTCGATCACCACCAATTATTAAAACTTGTTTAACTCCAGCCTCTTTAACTTGCTCAATATATGATTTTAACATATCTGAATCAGTAATTGAACGAGCTGGAAAGTGAGGAATGGGATTATAACCTGCGCTAGCTAAAGCTTTGGTTTGTTCAATAACGTCAAGATAACTAGTGCCAGGCAAAAATGTAATATAAATATCATTGAGTTTAGGCAAATCAGATAGATTTGTTCTTGTAGTGACTTCCAATGAAAAATTTACATTCCCCATAATGCTGTAAATGAGTGTACCGCTTAAGCCACGCGGATTTTTAAATTGCACTGCTTGGCTTAATTTTGCAGCGCTATTTGAGTCTCCTAAAACAAAATTTATGTAAAAATTTGTTCTATAGCAATACATTTTTGTAGACTCCTATCTGTAAAGTTCTTAAGTTGTCTAGGTTTTTAATATTAGTATCATTTATGGCTGTACTCTCAGATATTGAAATTGCTAGAGAAAATAGCATGGCTCCTATTGAAGAAATTGCTTCAAAATTAGACTTAAAAGATCAAAATCTGCAAAAATTTGGCCACCATATTGCTAAAATTGATACTCAAAATATAGAAAGTAATAACAAAAACGGAAAACTCATTTTAGTTACAGCCATTTCACCTACCCCAGCGGGTGAAGGAAAGACTACTACATCAGTCGGTCTTAGTGATGGCTTAAATAAAATTGGAAAACAGTCATTAGTATGCTTGAGAGAACCTAGTTTAGGACCTTGCTTTGGCGTTAAAGGGGGTGCTGCAGGAGGTGGTTACGCCCAAGTAGTACCAATGGATAAAATTAATTTACATTTCACAGGTGATTTCCATGCGATCACATCAGCGCATAACCTCCTTGCATCGATGATTGATAACCATATTTATTGGGGAAACGATTTAGGAATTGATACTAGAAGAGTGGTTTGGGGACGTGTTGTAGATTTAAATGATCGTGCTTTAAGAAATATTAATGTTAATTTAGGCGGTATAGCAAACGGATACCCTCGAGAGGATAAATTTGATATTACTGTTGCATCTGAAGTGATGGCAATTTTTTGTTTATCTACAGGTTTAGAAGATTTACAAAATAGACTTGGGAATATCATTGTTGGTTACACAAGGGAGAAGAAAGAAATTACGGCCCGAGACTTAAATGCAGACGGCGCGATGACTACTTTGCTAAAAGATGCTTTCTTACCTAATCTTGTTCAAACACTGGAGAAAAATCCTGCTATCATTCATGGAGGTCCTTTTGCAAATATTGCCCATGGATGCAATTCTTTAGTTGCTACTCAAACTGCTCTCAAATTAAGCGATTATGTTGTGACAGAAGCAGGCTTTGGTGCAGATCTTGGAGCAGAAAAATTTTTAGATATAAAATGCCGTAAAGGAAAATTAAATCCTTCAGCAATAGTAATAGTTGCAACAGTTCGAGCATTAAAAATGCATGGTGGTATGGATAAAAAAGAATTAAAAAATGAAAATGTTGAAGCTGTAAAAAGAGGTTTATCAAATTTAAAGCAGCACATTGCGAATATGCAAATGTATGGGGCGCCTGTTACAGTTGCTATTAATCATTTCATATCTGATAGTGAAAAAGAATTATTAGCAATCAGCGATTGCTGTGACTCATTAAATGTAAAGTCATATAATTGCACACATTGGAGTAATGGTGGTGCAGGTACAGAAGGCCTAGCAAAGCACATAGTAAAAATTACTGAGCAAAATGCTCCAAAGATAAAGCACCTGTATCCGGACGAAATGAAATTGTGGGATAAGATGAAAAAAATTGCTCAAGAAATATATGGAGCGAGCGATATTATTGCTGACCAAAAAATAAGGACGCAGTTTGACGAGTTGGAGGAAAAATATGGCCATTACCCAATATGTGTTGCTAAAACTCAATACAGCTTCTCAACTGATCCAAATCTAAGAGGCGCTCCAAAAGACCATGTAGTTCCTATCAGAGAAGTTAGACTAGCAGCGGGTGCAGAATTTCTGGTAGTTGTATGCGATAAGATTATGACTATGCCAGGTCTGCCTAGAGTTCCAGCTGCAAATGCTATACACTTAAATAAAAATGGCGACATAGAGGGATTGTTTTAATGGCTCACATGTATGATACAAATTTAGACAAAAACGATGCAAATTTTACACCGTTGTCTCCTTTAAGTTTTCTCATACGAGCAGCGGAAGTTTATCCAAACAGAACTTCGATAATACATGGCAAAAAACAATTTACATGGTCTGAAACATATAAAAGAAGCAAACAACTTGCTAGCGCACTCTCTAAAAGAGGAATAGGAAAGGGAGATACTGTTGCGGTTCTTTGTTTTAATACTCCTGAAATATATGAGACACATTTTGGTGTTCCGATGATAGGCGCTGTATTAAATACGATAAACATCAGATTAGATGTAGATACAATTAGCTATATTCTTGAGCACGGTGAAGCAAAAGCATTGATTACTGACAATGAGCTTTCACCGACGATAAAACAAGTACTCGATAAGATAAAAAATAAAATTCTTGTAATAGATATTGATGATAAGCTAGCAAATCATCCTGAGGGAGCTGGAGAGAATCTTGGAGAAATTAATTATGAGGATTTTCTTTTAACAGGTGACAGTGATCTCGAATGGAGTTTGCCAGATGATGAATGGCAATCATTAGCGCTCAACTATACGTCAGGCACCACTGGATTACCAAAAGGGGTAGTTTATCATCACAGAGGCTCATACTTGATGGCACTTGGATCTGTTACTGCTTTTAGTATGCCAATGCATCCTACTTATATGTGGGTTGTTCCAATGTTTCATTGTAATGGTTGGGGTAATCCCTACACGCTTACAGCCCTAGCAGGTACGAGTGTATGCCTTAGATATGTTTCAGCTAAAAATATGTTTGATGCTATTGCAGATAATAAAGTAACTCATTTTGGTGGCGCACCAATTGTTCTAAATTTTCTAGCACAAGCAACAGCTGAGGAAAAAAGAGAATACTCTCAACAAGTATATGTAGTCACAGCAGGAGCTCCTCCACCCGCAGCCACATTAGAAGCGGTTCAAAAAATGGGTTTTGACGTTACTCATGTTTATGGACTGACTGAAACATACGGACATATTTCATTATGCGCATGGCAGGATGAATGGAATGAGCTATCAGTTGAAGAACAGTCAAAGCTTAGATCAAGGCAGGGCGTAAAGTTTCCGATGATGGATGGCCTAGCAATTATGAACCCTGAGACTATGGAGCACGTTAAGAATGACGGTGAAGAAATAGGTGAGATCATGATACGCGGCAACTGTGTAATGAAGGGATACTTAAAAAATAAGGAAGAAACAGATAAAGCTATGGCAGGAGGCTGGTTTCACTCAGGTGATCTGGCTGTAATGCATCCAAATGGTTACATTCAAATAAAAGATAGAAGCAAAGATATAATCATCTCTGGTGGTGAAAATGTCTCATCAGTTGAAATAGAAAACACACTTTATAAACATCCATCTGTATTATTTGCTGCAGTGGTTGCAAAACCAGATGAAAAATGGGGTGAAACACCATGTGCTTTTATCGAATTAAAAGATCAAAATGATAGCGTGAGTGAAGGCGATATTATTTCGTTTTGTAAAGAAACTCTTGCTGGCTTTAAGTGCCCTAAAAAAGTCGTTTTTACTGAACTACCAAAAACTTCAACAGGTAAGATATTAAAATACGAACTGAGAGAAATGGCTAAAGCCGCCGACGCTTAAGAAAAATGAATTGAATCGTCGTTTAGTCGGCCAAATTTAATACCAAAGAAATCTTTAAAATAATTTTGTGTATTGATCCATGGTGACCTGCTGCCTTGTTGGGGGAATAAATGAATAGCTCGATGTATATATCCCGAGGAAAATTCAGTCGCGAGCCAATCTTTTTCAGCTTTCACATCCACTGGAACCCTTGGTACACAATGACTGTAGTTATTCTTATCAAGATAATTAATTAATCTACAAGCATATTCACAGGTTAAATCCGCTTTCAAGGTCCAAGATGCATTAATATAACCAAAAGAATTTACGAAATTTGGAATACCGCTGAACATCATACTTTTATAAGTCATTGTTTCAGAAGGCTCGACCAATTTGCCGTCGATATGAACTTGGACACCACCAAAAGATTGTAAGTTTAAGCCTGTAGCAGTTACGACAACATCAGCTTCAATATTTTGCCCTGATTTTAGCTTTATTCCCTTGCTAGTAAACTTATCGATATGATCTGTAACGACTGACGCTCTATTGTCTCTTATGGACTCAAACAAATCGCCATTTGGAATAAGACACATTCTCTGTTCCCATGGATAATATCGCGGAGTAAAATGTTTTGAAATATCGTGATTAGGCAATAATTCTTTAACTCCATCTATGAGCTTTCGTTTTACATATTTTGGATATGATCTACAAATTCTGTAGAGAAGCTGCTGAAAGAATACATTTCGTAACCTAACAAGAGTGTAAGACATTTTTTGTGGTAAAACTTTTTTTAAAAAATTCGCAAATCTATCTTCATCTGGACTTGGAAAATAATATGTTGGTGAGCGTTGTAACATCGTTACGTGTTTAGCTTTTTTTGATAGTTCGGGAACTATAGTTGCTGCTGTTGCGCCGCTACCGATAACAACCATTTTCTTATCTGTGTAGTCAAAATTTTCAGGCCACTTCTGAGGATGTATTAATTTACCTTCGTACTTGTTTAGGTCATCAAATTCAGGTGTGTATCCTTCATCATAATTATAGTATCCTGTCCCCATGAATAGAAAATTTGCTGTTAATAATATTTCTTGCTCATGATGAGCGGCTCTTACTTCCCAATTTCGCTCTGCTGAATTCCAGTTTGCGCTTAAGACTTTATGACTAAATTTTATTTTTTCGCGTAAATTATTTTCTTCAACTGTTTCTTCTAAATAACTTAGGATGGAAGGTCCGTTTGCAATTGTTTTTTGCTCTTTCCATGGCTTAAATGCATACCCGAGTGTGAACATATCGGAGTCAGATCTTATTCCTGGATATTTAAATAGGTCCCATGTACCGCCTATATTCTCTCTCCCTTCAATAATACAAAAGGATTTATTAGGACAATTTTTTTTTAAGTAATATCCAGCTCCTATACCCGAGATTCCAGCGCCAATTACAATTACATTAAAATGATTGCTATTTTCCATTGATATTAATTCTTAATCGATATTTCCACTGCATCATATATATTATTTCTATACTCTAATTTCGAGCTTAAATTTTGAGACAGATATTCCCCGGATTCTCTCACATGTTCGAAATATTCAGCCATTTCATCTTTAAAAATCCCAACATTATCAGCAAATACTACAGAATTTTTGACAATTATGCCCTTTGATTCCAAAAGTTTTAAATCCGAAAGATATTTTCTCTTCGCATGGTCAATAAATACAAAATCAGCATTGAAATTTAATTTTGGTATTATTTCCTCAGCACTTCCGTGCATCAAGTTTACTTTATGATCTAGTCCAGCAAAGTTAATTAATTCTTTCGCTATTTCTATAGAGTGAATGTCTGAGTCAATCGAAGTTAATTGACTTTTTTCTCCAATAGTTGATGAGATTAATACTGCTGAATATCCAATAAAAGTTCCTAACTCTATTACATTATTTGGTTCTGACTTTAAAAGATGATTTTTTAAAATTTCTCCTTTTTCTGGACCAACATTCATTAAGAATTGGCCGCTCTCTAACACAAAATTATCTATTGTTTGCAGTATAGATTTCGGATTGTTTCTTTCAGCATTTGAAAAAACATAATCCAAAGTTTGTCGCATCAACATAACTTATTTTAGCGGACTAGCGGCGCCCCAGTAATGATAGCTTAAAAATTTTGGTCCAGGAACATACATACTGTCTATTTTATCTATTTTAAAATTAGCTTTCGTTATTTCATTTGGAATATCTACATCAAGATGACAACCGCCCGCTATCCTTTTTTGAATCCCGTTCATTCTTTTTTGCCATTTCAAAACATTTGAGTCAGGAGATTTACCATGTTCAGAGAATAGAAATTTAGCGTTTGGTTTCATAACTCTGTTTATTTCAGACATGGCACTGCCTAAGCCAGGAATGGAACACATTGTATAAGTACTAATCACTGTATCAAATGAGTTATTATCGAAAGGCAACTCCTCAGCCTTAAGTTGTTGGATATTCAAATCTATATTGTTTAATTCTGCATTTTGTTTTGCTTTTTTCAACAATACGCCATCTGGCTCAACAGCAAACACCTCAGAAACATTTGCTTTATTGTAATAATTAAAATTTAATCCTGAACCAATACCTATTTCTAATATTCTACCAGACGCAAAGGGTATTACTTTTTCTCTTTGTTTTCTGAATGGTTTCATTTGCATCGCATAATTAATGAGATGCGGACAAATATATTTATCGTATAGTTTTTGCAGCAATTATTTTACACCTAATTTTTTTTGAATATCGCTTGATGACGTTGTGTATCGAAAAGTTAGCGTTTCATCTGGTCTAGCGCGTATAAATGCTTTCTGTGATGCTAGGGCGGCTTCATGAAAGCCTGATAGAATTAACTTTAGTTTACCTGGGTAATAAGAAATATCTCCCATTGCAAATACACCTGATAAATTCGTTTCAAAATTTTCCGTATTTACCTCAATTTGTTTTTCATTCAAATTTAGGCCCCAATCATTAATGGGTCCTAGCTCCATTTTAAGTCCATAAAAAATTAAGATTTCGTCACAATCTATAATTTTTTCATTTCCGTCATTATCTTTTATGATTGCTTTTTCAACTCTATCACTACCCTTAACATCACTAATCTGATTTTTTGTGATCAAGTCAACTTGACCTTGTTTAACAAGTTGTTTCATTAAATTAACCGTGTGATTAGCTGCTTTAAACTCATCACGTCTATGAACTAATGTTACATGAGAAGCAATTTTTGAAAGTTCAACAGTCCAGTCAAGCGCGCTATCACCTCCACCAAAAATTATGATCTTTTTATCTTTATAAAAGTTTTTATCAGGTATCGAATATTGAATACCTTTATTTTCAAATTTAGATACATTTTCAATTGGTGGTTTTCGTGGCTCAAATGAGCCAACGCCACCAGCTATAAATATATTAGGAGTTTCAAAAACTTTATTGCCCGTAGTTTTAAGTTTCCATAAGTCGCCAGTATTTATTATTTCATCAATTCTTTCATTTAGGTGAAACGGCGTATTAAATGGCTTGATTTGTTTTTGTAAATTTTCAATTAATGATAATCCAGTACACTCAGGAAGCGCAGGTATATCGTATATTGGTTTGTCTGGATACAACTCAGCACATTGTCCTCCAATTTTGTCAAGATTATCTACAACGTGACTATCAAGTCCTAATATACCCAACTCAAATACTGCAAACAGACCCACAGGGCCTGCTCCAATTATTAGACAATCTGTCTTGATAGTTTCAGACATATATTTATTCCTTGTTATATGATAATAAATAATATTACTTATTGATTATACAATGATTTTATTGCGCAGATACCTATTATATTTAATTGCAGTAATATTGATTGCTGTGGCCTTCACTTATGCTTCTGACAAGCTCTATGCAGAATTTGCATACATTAAGAATGACAATTGGCAGATTTTACCATCACCAGGCGATAAAAATAGAGATATTTATACAAGAGCAAACGTCTCAATAAGAGGTACATTTGCATTAGCGAAGCCAGAAGCTGCGTATTTCCACGCATATAACGATATTGAAGATATAGAGCTACAAGGCAACTGCACTTATCATTTATTTGGAAATGATATTGAATCTAGATGGTGGAGTATCACTGTTTATAATGAGGACGGTTATTTAGTTGAAAATAATGAAAAAATATATGCTTTAAATAGTGAAACAATTGATTTCAATATTGATGGCGGATTCGATATTTTTTAACAAATGACAACAATTTTATTTCAAAAGTAGCTGATAAAAATTGGATGAGAACACCTAGTGATGAGAGTTTTTCTGTCGCATTAAGAATTTATCTACCAGGCGAAGAATATTTCTCAAAATTAAAGAGAGCGGATTTACCAGTTATTGAAAAATTGGAGTGTGATGATGAATAATTTATCAAAAAAATTATTTGTACTTATGCTCATTGGGTTTTCACTTCATCTAGTGATAATTTACTACACACCTAGTTTAATGATGAAGTTTATCGGTAGAAATTGGGAAGAGCAAAATATGATTAATAATTCCTTTGCTCGCGATTTACCTGACTCAGAATTTACTGAAGTTATAAGACCAAGCGCCGATATACTTTATGGTGGGTGTGTTTATGACGTCACTTACTTTCCATTGGTTATAGAAACTGAAGTACCTGAGTCTTACTGGTCGATATCATTCTTTTCAGAAAACACTGACAACTTTTCTACAATAAATGAAAATGCGCACAACTTTGGTAAGCTTAAAATTTATTTGTTTGGACCAAATTCTATGCCAACAAAGGTAAATGATGGGTTTATTGTTGTTTCTCCGTCTAATAAAGGCCTTGTGTTAATGAGACAATTTATAGGAAATGGTTCTAAAATTGATAAATTAAATGAGATACAAAATAGTTTAGACTGTAGTCTTGAGGGGTCTTAAAACTGCTTCTCAGGCATATTAACAACTAAACCGTCTAGCTCATCAGAAACAGTAATTTGACAGCTTAATCTGCTGTTATCTTTTACGTCGAAAGCAAAATCTAGCATATCTTCTTCGGAGTCCTCTTTTGGAGGCAATTTTTCTATCCAATCTTTTGCTACATATACATGGCAAGTTGCGCATGCACATGCACCGCCACAATCTGCATCAATGCCAGGTATTTTATTCTTAATCGCTCCCTCCATGACAGTCAGCCCGCTACTGACATCAATTTCGTGCTCCGCACCGCTAAATTCGATATATTTGATCTTTGCCATTGAGATTTTTTTAAGAATATTTAAAAATGCATTGCTTAAGGGGATCAAATACATCAAAAAAGCGCCAAAGCAAGAATTTTCTCACTTTAGCGCTTTTTCTGGGGCCGGTCGAACCCCGAAACGCATGAACGTCTCATTGCGAACGGTCATTTTAGAAAGGTATTTTTTTTGAAACAAGGGGTTATTTATGCAAAAAAGTTATCCACATGAATTAAGCTCACTTATCCCCACTTAAGCAACAACTTATTAACATGATATCAAAACCGTATTTACTATTTCTTGGTGACGCTAAAGATGATTTGGCGATAAAGACTGCTGCAGGGGTTAATTACTGGCGTCCAGATTGGTGCATAGGCCAAATGAGACTTCCAAATGCTAAATCAAGCTTAGGTTTACAAGAAATGAGTATAGAGGAAGCTGTTAAGAATGGTGCTAAGACATTTGTTATTGGCGTGGTGAATGCTGGAGGTGTTATGCCTGAAGAATGGAAATCCATTATAATTAATGCAATATCATCTGGAATGAGTGTGGCCAGCGGAATGCATTCAAGACTATCTTCGTTTAGTGAAATTGCAGAAGCAGCTGAAAGAAACAATGTTCAACTTCATGATTTACGGTTTAGTGATAAACAGTTTCAGACAGGAAAAGGAGGAAAACGATCGGGAAAAAGACTCCTTACTGTTGGAACAGATTGTTCTGTGGGAAAGAAATATACAGCACTCGCAATTGAAAAAGCGATGCAGAACAATCAAATAGATGCATCTTTCAAGGCAACTGGACAAACCGGAATCTTAATTGCAGAAAGTGGCATTGCGATTGATGCTATTGTTTCTGATTTCATCTCAGGAGCAGTTGAATGGTTATCGCCTGACAATGATAATAATCACTGGGATATTATTGAAGGTCAGGGATCTCTATTTCACCCTTCATTCGCAGGAGTTTCACTTGGATTGCTTCATGGAAGCCAACCAGATGCATTTGTTGTATGTCATGAACCAACACGAACTAATATGAGGGGCGTGGATACACCTTTACCGAGTATCAGAGAGGTTATCGATCAGACAATACAAAATGGTAAGCTTACTAATAAGCAAATACAATGTATTGGCATTGCACTTAATACATCAAATTGTCAATCTGAGGCAAGTGATCATAAGGATAGATTATCTAAAGAATATGACTTACCATGTTTAGACCCTTTACAAGACAACCTTGATCCATTCATTCGGATTATTGAAAAAATTTGAAACATTAATGTCCAATATTCAGATAAAGCATATATCCTGGGATTTAAATAAATCATTTAATATTTCTAGAGGCTCTAAAACCACAGCCGAAACAATTGAAGTAAAGATAGAAACTAATAATTTCTATGGTTGTGGTGAGTGTGTTCCTTATAAAAGGTATGATGAAACTATTGATAGTGTAACTTCGGAAATTCACAATTTAAAATCTGACATTGAAGAAGGTAATATCAACTTAACCAATCTCGATCGTTTCTTAAAAAATGGGGCAGCAAGAAATGCAATTGACTGCGCAATGTGGGATCTCGAATGTAAGTTGAAAAATACCTCGATTTGGAAAGTAATGGGAGTTACAAAGCCGACTACATTACCTGGCAGCTATACCGTAGTATTAGATGAGCCAGAAAAAATGATAGAGGATGTTAGTAATCATCAAGAATTTCCAACATTAAAATTAAAAGTTAATAAAAACAATCTTTACGAAATCTTAACAAAAACAAGAGAACTTTCTCCAAATAAAGTAATAATCGTTGATGCTAACGAGGCATTCAATATAGATGACTTAAAATCAAACGCTGATTTATTTGTAAAAACAAAGATTGATTTAATAGAACAACCACTATTATCTGAAAATGACAATGAGTTAAAAGGATTAAATTTTCCTGTTTCTATATGTGCAGATGAGTCATTTCATGATAGTTCTGATTTGGCAAAAATGGCTCATAAATATAATACGATAAATATTAAACTTGACAAAACTGGCGGCCTTTCAGAAGCATTAAAAATAGTCAAAGAAGCAAAAAAGTTAGATCTAAATATCATGCTTGGATGCATGGTCTCAAGTTCCTTATCAATGTTGCCTTTATTACCGCTATATGAATACGCAGATTTTATAGATCTCGATGGACCTTGCTTTATAGCTAACGATAGAAAAAACGGACTTATTTATGAAAACGGTATGATGCTAGTTAAGGAAGATCTTTGTTGGGGTTGAATTATTTTTCTGCTTTTGGTGTAAAGATTTTCTTTCCATTATAAGTACCAGTTGTCATATCAACATGATGAGAAAGTCTCATTTCACCAGACTCTTTATCTTCAATAAAATTTTTTCCCTTTAGACGTAAATGAGATCTTCTCATACCTCTTTTAGAATTCGATATCTTACTCTTTGGGACAGCCATTTTATTTTCCTTTATAATTTAGTTGGATTAGGTTCATCACCATAAACTTCATCAGGATCAAAAATTTTTTCTTCTGTGGTGAACCTTAACCCAGACTTATTTGCGGTATCTTCTAAGTCAATTTCGCGGTAAAAACAAGACTTATAACCAACGTGACAACTAGCACCATTTTTTCCTATATCAACCTTCAAACAAAGAGCGTCTTGATCATCGTCTATTAGGATTTCCTTTACTTTTTGAGTATATCCACTTTTAGCTCCTTTATGCCATAAGGCATTTCGGCTTCTGCTAAAGTAGAATGCCTCTTTGGTTGTAATAGTTTTTTCAAGTGCCTCTTCATTCATAAAACCTGTCATTAAAATTTCATTAGTTCGATAATCAACTGTTGTAACAACTATCAAACCATTATCATCGAATTTCGGGGCAAGTTCATTGCTCTCTTCAACTTGCTGTACTGATTGTCTTTTCTTAAACATAATTTATACTTGTCAAATAATTTAGTGTGGGTTTAGCTTAAAAAATTAGATAATTCAAATAATTAAACATAAATATGGCAAACAATAAAGATCCTATAAAACCAGTCAGGGCCCAAGGCGCTAGGACAACGTTTTTTCCTCCTTACGCCCTAATGATTGGGTTGATAGCATCAAGCCTTCTTGATAGTTTTTTCATACATTTACCCCTCTTTGAGGGAAGTATAATAGTTTTGATTATCGGATTAATTATTGCGGTTTCCTCATTTTTAATGGCTATTTACACCTTAAAAATATTTTCCGACAATGAAGAAAACCCTCACCCAAAATCAGTTCAAAATCAATTGTTTGTTGGCGGAACTTTCAAATACTCAAGAAATCCAATTTATTTAGCAATGGTTATAATTCTATTAAGTTGCGGACTAGCATTCAACTCTTGTTGGTATGTAATTAGTGCAGCTATATCAATACCGCTATTAACATATGGAGTAATAATTCCAGAGGAAAAATATCTTGAAAAAGAATTCGGAAATGTTTACTTAGACTATAAGAAGTCCGTCAGAAGATGGCTTTGAAATAATTTCATAAATTTTTAAATATGTACAGCTTGCTTAAGGGAACGTGGGCCCTATTTTTTGGTGTTGCAATGATAATGCTTGCGAATGGGCTTCAAGGTAGCTTGATTGGAGTTAGAGCATCAATTGAAGGGTACTCTGCTGCATCAGCAGGTATTATACTTACTGGATATTATGCTGGTTTCTTATCTGGAGCCCTCTTGATACCCCGTCGCATAAAAAGTGTTGGACATGTAAGAATGTTTGCAGCGCTTGCATCAATAGCCTCTATCTCAATTCTCTTGCATTCAATTCATGTAAGTTTCTTTGGATGGTTTTTAATGCGTTTTATATCTGGAATGTGTTTTGTAGGCATGTACACCGTTGCAGAAAGTTGGATCAATGACCTATCAGAAAATAATAATAGAGGTAAAGCTTTATCTATTTATATGATGGTTAGTATGGCTGGAAGTGCAGTAGGTCAATTATTTCTAAATATAGCAAACCCAGAAACTGCGTCTTTGTTTATGCTCGTTTCAATTCTAATTTCCATTTCTCTCGTACCAATATTAATTGTTGTAAGTAAACAGCCAGATTTCAGTGTTACCGAGTTTTTGAATATCAAACAGCTTTACGAAGCATCACCTCTTGGAGTGATTGCTGCTATGATGACAGGTTTAGCTCATGGAACTCTTTGGGGTATCGGAACCATATATGGTTTAAAAAGTGGACTGTCAATTGAGCAAGTATCAATTTTTATGTTTACATTTATTATTGGAGGGGCACTCAATCAGTATCTTATCGGCTATTTATCAGATACGTATGACAGAAGAACAATTATCGTAATTGTTGCTTTTTTAGCTGGTATCTTCTCTATTTTAGCTCTTATTTTTGGTAATACTTTCTCAGTTCTCGTGGCAATTACTTTCATATTCGGAGGTCTGACTGTGCCTCTTTATGCACTTTCGATTGCGCATACAAATGACTTTTTGTCGAAAAGGGAAATGGTTGCAGCAAGCTCTGGCCTTCAATTGGCAGGCGGTATAGGCCTTACATTAGGACCCGTCATAGGGGGATTTGCTATTGACGTTATCGGCGCCTCTGGATTTTGGATATACCTATTTCTTATACACACAAGTTTGGGACTATTTGGAATTTATAGAATGACAATAAGGACTGCGGTTCCATTAGAAGAACAAGGTACCACTGTTTTAGTAAGTAGTCGTGCATCTCCAGTTTCTATGGAGTTATATCCCGATGCAGAAGAAAAATAAATTAAATTGAGCTTAGCCAGACTTTTAAACCATCACTTATTTCGTCTGGTGCTTCTTCCTGAAGGAAATGATGTCCTTTTACAGTAATCTCCTTTTGATTCTTAAATTTTCTACAAAATTCGATTAAGGGTTTTGGCATTATTCTTCCAGGATTACCTACTATGAGGAACTTTGGTAAATTAGTTTCCATCATAAATTTCAAATTATCTTTTACCTCATTATAAACTTCAATTGGTTCATTATCGATTGGAATTTGCCGAGGCCAATCTAATGTTGGTCTTCTATCTTCACCAGGATTGATAAATGGTTTCCTGTATTCGTTCATAACCTCATCACTCAATGGTTCTATGGGATCAGTTCCAAGCATTTTTTCTACAAAAAAGTTTTCTTCAAGAACTTTTTTGTCTCCTTTTTCAGATCTAATCATAAGAAAAAGTCCTCTCGTTGGCTCAACCATTTCATCTGACTTAATTGGCGCAATTACAGTTTCGAAATAGCAAATACCTCGAACATTATCATTATTTTCTCTTGCCCATTTAATAGCAAGAGGTCCTCCCCAATCCTGACCAACTAGTGTAACTGGTTGAGTTAATTCTAAGCTTCTAATAAATTCTGATAAATATTTATAATGTAATTCAAAGGTATAGGACATATGACCTGAATTTTCCAACTTATCTGAGTCACCCATGCCCAACATATCAGCTGCAATACATCTGTACTGGTTTTTGAGATTCTTAATTATATTTCTATATAAAAAAGATGATGTGGGATTTCCATGAAAAAAGATTATAGGATCTCCTTCGCCTTCATCTACGTAAGCAATTCTCCTATCATCATATTTAAAAAATTTTTTTTCTGTCACTTATCTATAATTTTACACCAGGTATCAACTGGTCTTCTATTCGTTTTATAATTGTTTAAAGGCGAGGAAACATCTCTATATCCAATTGCCATACCACAGAATAACATGAGATCAGAGTCAGCTTCAACAAATTCAGATACCATTTTCTGCCTAAGTGACCAAGATTCCTGTGCACAAGTATCAATTCCTTCTTCTTGAGCAAGTAGCATAAATGTTTGTAGGAACATTCCTAAATCTGACCACTGAGGTTGGTTCATCTGGCGGTCTACAAAACAGAATAATGCTGCTGGTGCACCGAAAAAAGTGAAATTTTTAAGCATTTGATCTACCCTTGCTTGCGAATCTGATCTTTCAATTCCAATAGAACCGTATAGCTGTTCACCAACTTCAAACCGTGAAGTTCTATAAGGCTCTTTTAGTTTTGCAGGATAAATTGGGTACTCAGGTGTATCTGTACCCTTCCATTTATCCTGAAATTCAAGAAAACGTTTCATCGAGTTCCCATATATTATAAATATTCTCCATGGCTGTAAGTTTCCTCCTGATGGGGATCTAGAAGACTTATAAATTAGGCTTTCAAGTATTTCATTCGATACCTGCTTTTTTGTAAAAGCTCTGACTGACTGGCGATTGTTTATGGCCTCTGAAACAGTTGTCATAATTTAATTTTTATTCTTTTTTTTTCATGAAGTTTTTTTTTATTTGCAACCTTTTTTGATCTAAACTTATCTGTCCTTAACTGTCTTGCAATAGGATTACTTTTTAATTTACTTTTTTTCTTTTTCATTGTTTACAGAAGTACACTGCCTCCATCCACCATCAGGGTTTGTCCTGTAACGAATTTACTTTGGTCACTTGCAAGATAAAGAACGGTTCCATATATATCATCAACTTCAAGTGTCTTTTGTAATATCTGCCCTTTAGAAATAACTTCAAAACCACGTTCTGCTTTTTCTCCTAAAAACTCCTTTGCCGACTCGGTTCTTACCATAGATGGCGCTACTGCATTTACACGAATGTTATCTTTTCCCATTTCTCTTGCCATAACCCGAGTTAGTCCAATAACTGCGGCTTTTGATGTAGCGTAATCTGCAGCGTAAGGCATGCCAAATTTAGCTGCTAGAGAAGCGATATTTATTATTGAGCCACTTTTGTTTTCTCTCATTATTGGAGATATTGCTCTGCAGCAATTCCAGAGTCCTTTGACATTAACATTCATCGCTTTGTCCCATTGATTTGGATCAATATCTTCAAATCTTGAACTTTTAAGAGCGCCATATAGTGCGGCGTTATTTACCAATACATCTATTTTAGAAAATTTATCAACAGCCTTCGACATCATATTGTTGCATGAGTTTATATCTGTCACATCGAGATTTAGACTCAAAAATTTATCTGTAACTTCGCTCACTTTTTTTTCTGTCTCAGAACAATCAGATATATCTGCAAAAATAATATTCGCCCCTGCTTTTGCAAATTCAAGGGAATATTTCTGTCCCAAGCCTCTTGCGGCACCTGTAACAATAATTGTTTTATCTTTGATCATAAATATCTTCCAGCTCCTCCTTGGTCATTTCAAATAATATCTTCTTTACGATGTTATATGAAAAACCTGCTCTTGACAAAACTCCAAGTTCTCTCATTTTTATTTTTTCTGTAAGTTCATTTTTCCTATAAGGTCCTATAGATTTCTTTTTTGCTAACCTGCAAGCGGCTATAAGATCAATATTTTTAACTGAATTTCTAATGTTCTGCATTGCATCAATAATTATATTATCTTTTACGTATAGTTCCTTAAGTTTGAATTCAATTTTTTTTAGTGACCACCCCTTATTTAGATAATTCCTGATTTTACTCTCAGAAAATAGCTGATCATTAAGAATTTTTTGTCTTTCTAATGAAAAAATTATTTCATTGATAGTTTCCTCTGAGTTAATACTTAAATGGCTATCTTTAACTTTTCGTCTTAGATAATTTCTTAAGTTTTCTGAGCTTGATGCATACCTTTGTAAGTACCATAAAGCTTTTGACTCAATTTCAGTATAATTAGATTTATTTTTCATTAACTATCTGAATAATTTTTTCTGATGCCATTATACTTGGTGTGCTTTGAGATTTGAGTTTCGCAGTAGCTTCACTTGCATTTGATAGAACTTCTTGAAGGTAATCATTATCATCTAAAAATTTTTTTAAATAATACATAATATTATCTTTATTACTTTTACTTTGAAGCAGCTCAGGTATGATAAATTTACCTTGTATAATATTAATCAAGTTACCCATTCTAGTTTTAATAAAAAATTGCAGTATAAAATAGGTTACAGGATTGAATTTATATGCTGTCACATATGGTGTATTAAAATATGAAACTTCTAGAGCAGCAGTACCTGAAGTCACAATACCAAGTTTTGCGTGATAGTAATAAGAATATTTAATATGCTCATCTAGAATTATTTTTATTCTATTTTGTAAACCGAATTGAGTTAAGATATCTTCTACATAAAAAGTCATTTCTTTTGTAAGTGGCATTACAAGCTCATACTTATCATCTAACTTCATTGTCCTTATTACTTCTAAATAAATTGGTAAAAGAGATACAACTTCTTTTTTTCTACTTCCCGGTAAAATTAGGAAAACTTCTCTGTCTTCTTCAGATATTTGATTGTTTTTAAAGTTCTCAATATTTATCTCTGTTATCGGATGACCTACAAAAGTTGTCGGGACTTCATATTTATCAAATATTTTCTTCTCAAAGGGGAGAATTGTTAGTAAGTGATCTACTGATTTTTTTACTGTATGGACACGACCAGGCCTCCATGCCCAAACGCTAGGAGCCACATAATGAAGAATTTTTAATTTATTGTTTCGTTTTTTTATTCGGTCTGCAATTCTCAGTGTAAAATCCGGACTATCAACTGTGAAAATAATATCAGGATGAAGATCAATAATTTGATTAACTACTGACTTTATTATCTGATTTATTTTAAATATCTTAGGAATTACCTCAATTAATCCCATTACGTTAATGTCTGATATATCAAAAAATTTTTGAATGCCCTCTTTTTCAAGAGCTCTTCCACCAATACCGTAAATTTCAAGAGACTCATTTGAAATTTTTTTTAGTTCTTTTATGGCTGATGCAGCTAGTTTATCGCCAGACTCTTCACCAGTTATTACTACAATCTTCATTTTACTATTTGATCTAATTGTTTATATTTATACCATTATATATGTCTAAAAACGTAACATTTTGCTTTGATTTTGGAA
>CACFAO010000010.1 GCA_902564295.1 uncultured Pelagibacteraceae bacterium | reverse complement strand
CGCTAATAGAGTTTCCCCATCCAATATTTTTATCGCCATCATCATCGCCAATCTTGTAACCAGCAAGAGTGGATAATGGAAGCCAAAAACTACCTGGATCTAAAAGTCTTTTTAATCTTTCACGAGGCAGCAACTGTCCTCTTTTATCAAACTTAGCCTTAGACCTAGCGGAATTATCTGCTATTTTTTGTTCTAAAGTTCTAATTTCATCAATAAGCTTTTGATGGTCCTCCTGATTTTTTTTGAAGGACTCTGAATTAATCATTATTTTTGATTCAATAACCGGCATGCTAAAATCCTAATAAATTCATGCTGTTAGAGTAAATAAATATTACACAATGTAAAGAATCTATTATTAGTTGTATTGTTTGTTATGAGAAAGAAATCAAAGAAAAATAAATCAATTAAAAAGAAGAGTTCATCCAAAAAGACAATAAAAAATTCAAACGCATCTTACACCGCAAAAGATATTGAAGTCCTTGAAGGTTTAGAACCGGTTAGAAAGCGACCCGGAATGTACATTGGGGGAACAGATATAATGGCAATGCATCACCTGGTAAGCGAGGTACTTGATAATTCAATGGATGAAGTTGTTGCTGGTTTTGCAAATAAGGTAGAAATTAAGCTTGTTTCCCAGGACACGATTGAAATCTCTGATAATGGGCGAGGTATTCCTGTTGATAAGCATCCAAAATTTAAAATACCTGCAGTTGAAGTCATTATGACAACACTACATTCTGGGGGCAAGTTTTCAAAAAATAATTACAAAACTTCTGGCGGTTTGCATGGCGTTGGAATTTCTGTTGTAAACGCGCTATCTAAAAAACTTACTCTTGAAATTGCAAGAGATAAAAAATATTTTGTACAAACTTATAGTCAAGGTACTCCTAAAAATAAATTAAAAGCATCGGCAAAAGGTCCTCTTAAAAAGGGTACAAAAATAGTATTTTCACCAGACCCAGAAATTTTTGGCAAAGAAATAGAATTTGATGCTTCAATTATATATAATATGGCAAAAGCTAAAGCCTATCTTATACCAGATGTTGAAATTCATTGGTCATGCAGTAAGGCAACCGCCAAAAAAAATATTCCATTATCAGATAAACTACATTACTCCGATGGAATTAAAGATTATTTAAATAATCTTTGCACGCCCAATGACCCTATTTTTGAAGATCCATTTTATTTCAACACCGAGATAGATGTTGATAGTGGTAAAATTGAGGGAATTATAAATTGGTTTGATGTGATGGAACCTATAAATGAATCTTATTGTAATACTATTAAAACCCCATTGGGGGGTACTCATGAAAGTGGTTTCAAGTCAGGAATTTTTAAGGCATTTAAAGATTTTTCAAAAATTAAATACGAAAAGAAATCATCTCAAATTAATCAAGAAGATCTCTTTGGTTCATCCGGATCAATCTTGTCTGCTTTTATAGAAAACCCTGAGTTTCAGGGTCAGACAAAAGAAAAGTTATCAAGTATAGAACCTGGTCGTAAAATTGAAATGAAAACACGACAACTATTTGAACAATGGCTTACAAAAAAAACTAGGTCGGCAGAAGAATTATTTCAGTACGCATTCAATCGATCACAGTTAAGACTGCAAAGCAAATCAAATCAAATCATAGAAAAAAATATAAAAAGAAAAAAGACAACTTTACCGGGTAAACTTGCTGATTGTTCAATTGATGGAAATAAAGGAACTGAAATTTTTCTTGTAGAGGGAGACTCGGCTGGTGGATCAGCAAAACAAGCTAGAGATCGCCAAACACAGGCCATATTGCCTTTAAGGGGGAAGATTTTAAATGTGATCAGTGCTGGAAGAGATAAAATAAATGCAAATCAGGAAATCACTGATTTAATGCAAGCTATTGGATGCAAGCGAGGAGACAAATTTAATAGCAAAGACATAAGATACGAAAAAATTATAATTATGACAGATGCTGATGTTGACGGGGCTCATATATCCACCTTATTGATGGCATTCTTCTATAAAGAATTTCCTAAACTAATTGATGAAGGGCATCTTTACTTATCCGTGCCTCCTTTATACAAAATATCTAAAGGAGCTAAAACGTATTACGCTGTGAATGATAAGCATAAAGATGAGATAATAAAAAAAGAATTTAAAAATTCAGACGTAACAATTAATAGATTTAAAGGATTGGGGGAAATGATGCCCGCTCAACTGAAAGAGACAACTATGTCACAGGAAAATAGAACCTTATTAAAAGTTCAAATTGCATCAAAAGACAAAAAGAAAACCCATAAATCTGTAGATTCTTTAATGGGCAAAAAACCTGAGTTGAGATTTAAGTTTATTGTCGAAAACTCAAAAAAAATAGCAGCTGAGAGTATTCTCTAAGACAGCCTTTTTATATTTTTTTCTGTAGATTCAGTAAATGGAGCTGTAATCATCTTACCCGCATCTAAGATATTTTGACCCTTCAGAACTGATCTCTTATGACTAAAGTTCTTAAAGCCATCGTAACCATGATAAGAGCCCATTCCACTAGGACCGACTCCTCCAAAAGGTAGATCATGCATAGAAAATTGGAATAAGACATCGTTTATAACCGCCTGACCAGATGAAGTATTGTTTAACACAGTATCAATTTCTTTTTTGTCATCGCCAAAATAATATATTGCAAGTGCTTTAGGGTTCTTATTTATGAACTCTATTGTTTCATTAAAGCTTTTGTATGTTTTTACAGGCAATAAAGGTCCAAAAATTTCTTCTTGCATAATCTTCATATCATCAGTTGGATTTAAAACCAATGTTGGTAATATTTTATGATGCTCTTGTTGTGAAAGGTCTTCATTTGCGGGGTTTATTTCTACAATAGTAGCTCCCTTTGACTCAGCATCTTTTACTAGTTCACGAAGTCTCTCGTAGTGATTCAAATGAATTATGGATGTATAATCGGGATTATTTTTTATCGTTGGATAATTTTCACTAACATGGGATTTTGCGTGATCAACAAATTCATCTGTTTGCCCCTCAGGAACCATTACATAATCAGGTGATATGCATATTTGCCCTCCATTTAAGAGCTTTCCCATCATTATCTTATCAACACTTTTTTTCATTTTGGCATTTGGACCAACTATTACTGGTGACTTGCCACCTAATTCAAGAGTAAGCGGTACTAAATTTGATGCTGCCTCAGATGCAACTTTTTTAGCTACATTTGTTGATCCAGTGAAAAGCAGATGATCAAATGGTAATCCTGCAAAATCTTGAGAGGTTTGAGGGCCTCCATTTACTATAACAACTTCTTCATCACTAAAAAATTTATTAATAAGTTCTTCAGTTAATTCAGAGGTTGCTGGAACGAACTCTGAGAGCTTCATCATTGCATTATTTCCAGCTGCAAATATTTCTATTAAAGGCGCAATACTTAGAGTTAGTGGGAAGTTCCAAGGAGAAATAACACCAACTACTCCATAAGGCTGGAATTGAACATAAGCTTTTGCGCCAAGTAATCCTAATGGGAAGTTAGGTTTTCGCTTATCAGGCTTAACCCATCTTTTAATGTTTTTTAAGGCGTCTTTTGCATTATTAATTACAGGCATTGTGTCAGCCATTAGGCTTAACTGTTCATGTCGTGTGCCAAAATCAGATCTTAACGCGTCGTGAAAAGCATCTATATTTTCCTCAACTAAAGTTTGTATTCTTTTTATACGATCAATACGTACATTTAAATCTGGGTTGAAGTTTTTTAAAAATGGTTGTTTTAATTTATTTAATTTTGAGAGCATTTCGTCTCTACTTACCTCTGGATAAGTGCTCCCTATAGATACGTTTCCTAATCCCATATTTTATCCTTTATTAAACAAGTTTTATAAACTAATCCAAAATAACAAAAAAATATACTTTTTTGTTTTCTCATATGCATGTATTACTTAATAAATGACCAATGTTTTAAAAACTGAAATCGTTGATGATATAGCTATTTTAACGCTGAATGACCCTGAAAGGCTAAACGCACTTTCTATAAACATGATTTCAGAGCTTCATAAGCAGGTAAAATCTATAAATAGTGGAGAATTAAAAGTTCGATGTGCCGTCCTAACAGGAGCTGGAAGAGGTTTTTGTGCGGGCGCAAACCTTGTTGAAGGAGCAAGCTTAGGCGATAATATAGATCCGGGAGAAACCTTAGAAAAAGTTTACCATCCTTTTTTAATAGATTTAAAAAATCTAAATGTTCCATTGATTACGGCTGTTAATGGAGTGGCTGCTGGCGCAGGTTGTTCATTGGGTGTATTTGGAGATTTAGTTTATGCCTCTAAATCTGCATACTTTTATCAAGCGTTCAAATTTATAGGACTTGTACCAGATGCTAGCTCTACGTATGTAATTCCTCGAAAAATAGGTATGGCAAGAGCAATGGAATTTTCATTAATTGGTGAAAAAGTTTTAGCTGATAAAGCTCTTGAATGGGGTCTTGTAAATCATGTTGTTGAAGATGACAAACTAATGGAAGAAGTAATGAGTACAGCAAGAACATTAGCTTCAGGACCAACTGTAGCTTTAAAATTAATTAAACAATTATATTGGGATAGTTTTTCGAATAACTTTGAAGGTCAGCTTGCTGCGGAAAGCTCAGCACAAACAATTGCTGGCAAAACTGAGGATAGCAAAATTGGAGTAATGTCGTTCATTCAAAAGAAAAAAGCTGAATTCAAAGGTAAGTAACTAAGATTTATAACTTTCAAGAAATTCTTTTGAAAAAGACATAAAGCGATCCTCCTCTATAGATTTTCTAATATCTGACATAAGACTCTGATAAAAATATATATTGTGCAAAGAAAGCAACATGCCACCTAGCATCTCCTTTGCATTAAATAAATGATGTATATAACCAGCAGAGTAATTTTTACATACAGGATTATCTGAGTTTTTATCAATTGGATCATCTAAATTTTTGTATTTTGCATTTCTAATATTAATTGGTCCATGACGAGTAAAGGCTTGTCCATTCCTACCACTTCTAGTTGGCAATACGCAATCAAACATATCAATTCCTCTAGCAACACTACCAAGAATATCATCTGGCTTGCCCACACCCATTAAATAATGTGGTTTGTCGTCAGGTAAATGAGGCGAAGTAAATTCAAGAACCTCAAACATTTGAGCTTGGCTTTCACCTACTGCAAGACCCCCTACTGCATAACCATCAAAATTTAGATCTTCAAGAGCTTTAACAGACTCTTTTCTTAAATCCTCAAACACGCTTCCCTGAACGATGCCAAATAATTTGTTGTTATTTCTTTCTATGAAATAATCTTTACATCTTTTTGCCCATCTCATAGATAATTCCATTGAGTTTTTTGCTTGATCATGGGTACAAGGAAAAGCTGTACATTCATCAAACGACATAACAATATCTGAGTTTAAGTTAGTTTGTATTTCCATTGAACTTTCTGGAGTAAGCATTACTTCTTTTCCATCAATATGTGATGAAAACTTAACACCTTCCTCACTAATCTTTCTTAGTTTAGATAGAGAAAATACTTGGTATCCACCAGAATCTGTGAGTATAGGTTTGTCCCAATTCATAAACTTGTGAAGCCCGCCGAATTCTTTTATTAGTTCGGATCCTGGTCTGAGCATTAAATGGTAAGTATTGCCTAAAAGGATTTCCGAGCCTGTTTCAATTAGGTCCTTTGTAAAGACACCTTTGACGGTTGCAGCTGTACCAACTGGCATAAAAGCAGGCGTATTTATCTCCCCATGAGAGGTTATTAATTTACCCCTTCTGGCATTTCCATCTGTTTTTAGTATTTTAAAATCGCTCATTTCTTAAATAGTAAACTAACATCACCGTATGAAAAGAAACGGTATTTAGTTGTTACGGCGTGTTTATAAATTTTAAATATTTCTTCAGTGCCTGTAAATGCGGAAACTAACAGTAATAAAGTAGATTTTGGCAAATGAAAGTTAGTCAATAGCATATCAACAATTTGAAATTTATATCCAGGCTTTATAAATATATTAGTTTCTCTATTAAATTTCTCCACTACATTATTTTTTGCGGCACTTTCTAAAAGTCTTAGTGTCGTTGTTCCAACAGCAATAATTTTTCCACCTTTTTTCTTACATTGATTAATTTTCAGTGCAGTTTTTTCATCAATTATACCGTACTCAGAATGCATTACATGATTATCAACATCCTCGTTTCTTATAGGTAAGAATGTACCGGCCCCAACATGCAAAGTAATCTCCACTAATTGATCTCTTTCAACCAGTTTGTTTATTATTTCATCATTAAAATGTAAACCAGCAGTAGGAGCTGCTACAGAACCTTTTTCTTTTGCATATACAGTTTGATAATCAGTAAAATCCTTTTTATCACTTTTCCTTTTTTTTTGAATATATGGTGGCAGCGGCATAAGTCCAAATTGAGTCAAATAATTATCAAATTCTTCCTCACTACAATTAAATTCTAATTCAACCTCACCATAATCTGATTTTTTTCTAATTATACAAGAGATCTCATTATTGAAACTGATTATACTATTTTCATTTACTTTCTTTGCAGGTTTCAAAAATGCAAGCCACTTATTGCTTGATAGTTTTTTATGAAGCGTAACCTTAATGTTTTTTTTTGAGTAAAATCCCTCAAGGAAAATAGGGATAACTTTTGTGTTGTTAATCACAACCAAGTCATTATGGCCAATATAATCAATAAATTTACTGAATTTAGTATCAGATATCTCATTTTTATAAACCAACATCCTCGATTCTTCTCGAGGCTCACATGGTCTTTCAGCGATCAGATTATCTGGTAGTTCAAAGTCAAATTGACTTAATTTCATGAAAATTATAGATCTGAAATGACCCTTACAGTTATCATTTCATCTGGGTTATCTACACTTCCAGAGCCTGGCTCTCCTCGTTTAATCTTGTCAACAAACTCCATCCCTTCTACAACTTGACCAAAAACAGTATACTGGCCGTTTAGATGTGGAGCCTCAGCAAAACATATAAAAAATTGACTATTAGCTGAATCCGGATCGGCTGTTCTTGCCATTGATACTGTTCCACGAAGATGGGGTGTATCACCAAATTCATTTTTCAAATCAGGTTTGGTTGATCCGCCTGTTCCATTTCTATTTTCACCATCACCAGTTTGAGCCATAAAGCCCTCTATAACACGGTGAAAGGGTACTCCGTCATAAAAGCCCTCTCTTGCAAGTTCTTTAATTCTATTTACGTGATTTGGAGCGATATCAGGTAGTAGTTCTATTATTACATTACCATCTTTCAGCTCTATTTGGATTGAATTTTCTGGGTCATTTGCCATGACAACTCCTTCTGCGATTAACGCTATAAAAAATGAAAATACAAAGATTAAAGTTCTTATTAATTTCATTTTATTTATTTGAATTTATCTTTTAATTTTTGCTCAACAAACTTATTTGTAAAATTACTAATATTTCCTCCCAAACGTGCAATTTCTTTTACAAAATTAGAGGAAATTGATTGCCGTTGAGCGTCTGCCATTAAGAATACTGTTTCAATATTATTATCTAATTGTCTATTCATGCCCAACATCTGAAACTCATATTCAAAATCAGAAACAACACGAAGACCTCTTATGAGTATCTTTGCATCTAGTGAATTAGCTAAATCAATCAATAAATTATCAAATGCAATTACTTCAATTTTATCATTTGATGAAAACTCATTTTCTATCATTTCTTTTCTTTCATCCAAATCAAATAAAGGTGATTTATGCGGGCTGTCAGCAACTGCGATATATAATTTATCAACAAGTTTTGTAGCCCTATTGATAATATCAATGTGCCCTTTGTGAATGGGATCAAAGCTTCCAGGATATATGCCAGTTCTACTCATGTTTGGAATATATAATGATTATTTAAAGACCTCTAGTAATTTATTAACTATCTAGCTCAACTCTGCTTGCAGAAACAACTTTTTCTTCTTTTGTTGTTTTAAATATACTTACTCCCTGCGTATTTCTACCAGCTACGCGAACATCTTTTACTGGGCAGCGAATTAATTGACCTGTTTTAGTTATCAGCATTATATCATCATCATTATTGACTGGAAAAGAAGCCAGAACATCACCATTTCTATCTGATGTGGCAATACACATGATGCCTGATCCTCCGCGATTAGAGACTCTAAACTGGTAAGAAGAAGATCTTTTACCAAAGCCATTTTCAGTAACGGTTAAAATGAATTGTTCTCTCGCTTTTAATTCATCATATCGATCCTTAGATATTTCAATGTCAGAAACAGAGTTATCAATATCATTATCGTCACTCTCAGTTTCCTCATGCATTCCTTTTTCCTTTGAAATCATTTTTAAGTAAGCTTTTGCTTCTGCTGACGATACATCAGTATGAGAAATGACAGAAATTGAAATAATTTTATCATCTTTTGTTAGCCTGATGCCCCTTACACCTACCGAACTTCTACTTTTAGTTGTTCTCAATTTTGAAACAGGAGTTCGAATACACTTTCCATGTTTTGTTGATAGTAAAATATCGTCTTCATCACTACAAAGTTTTACACCTACGATTGCATTATTATTATCTAATTTCATTGCAATTTTACCATTTGCTTGAATCCTTTTGAAATCTTCTAAACTATTTTTTCTGATGCTGCCATCCGATGTAGCAAATATTAAATACTCGTTCCCATTTGATTGTTTATTTTCTGGCAACACAAGAATACTTGATAGACTTTCAGTGTCTTTAAGATTTAAGAGATTGATTATTGCTTTGCCCTTAGCTTGGGGTGATGACTCAGGGATCTTCCATGTCTTAAGTTTGTAGGCTATTCCTCCAGATGAGAAAAACAACATATTGTCATGAGTACTTGATGTAAAAACTTGAGTTACAAAATCCTCTTCATTGGTTTTCATTCCCGCTCTTCCTTTGCCTCCTCTTTTCTGTGCTCTGTACATATTTAAAGGAACCCTTTTTATATAACCTGAGTTTGTTACACTCACGACCATATCACTTCTTTGAACTAGGTCTTCTTGATCAATATCTGTAGCCTCGCCCTCATTGATTTCTGTTCTTCTTGGTATTGCAAATTGTTTTTTAATTTCATTTAGCTCAACATTTATTACATCATTCAATACCTCCGTATCCCTTAATATTGTGAGGAATTTGTTTATTTGACTGGAAAGATCTGATAATTCTGATTTAATCTCATCTTTACCTAGAGCTGTCAAACGTTGCAATCTTAACTCTAATATCGCTTTTGCCTGCTCGTCTGTTAAATAAATTTCTTTTTCATTTTTAATTTGCCTTGGGTCGTCAACTAACTTCAACAAATCATCAATATCCTTGCTTAGCCACTTAGTTTTAAGAAGCAAGGTTCTTGCCTCATTAGGATCTTTCGAGCTTTTAATTATTTCTATTATTTGATCAACATTAGCTACAGCAACTGCTAGGCCAATCAATACATGAGCCCTATCTCTTGCTTTGCCAAGATCATGTCGAGTCCTGTTTCTGATTATTTCTTTTCTGAATTCTATAAAATGATGAATGAATTCTTTTATATTCATTAATTTTGGTTTTCCGTTTACCAACGCCAATGAATTAACCCCGTAAGAACTTTGTAGTGCAGTAAATTTATATAATTTATTTAATACAACTTGTGATATTGCCCCTTTTTTTAATTCAACAACAACCCTCACTCCTTGGCGGTCAGACTCATCTCTTAAATCGCTTATGCCATCAATTTTTTTATCTCTGACAAGTTCAGCTATTTTTTCAAGCAAAGATGATTTGTTAACTTGGTAAGGTACTTCGGTAAAAACGATTGCTTCTCGATCTGTTTTAAATTCCTCTATGTTTGATTTTGCCTGAACAATGATTGAGCCTCTTCCTGATGACTGAGAGTCTTTTATACCTTTTATGCCAATAATTGTTCCACCCGTAGGAAAGTCTGGGCCTTTTATAATTTGATTTATTTCCTCGAAAGTTACGTCGGTATTTTTAAGGTAAGCAATACTAGCGTCAATGACCTCTCCTAAATTATGAGGTAAAATGTTAGTCGCCATACCAACGGCTATACCACCTGCTCCGTTGACAAGTAAGTTTGGATATTTTGCAGGAAGAACGGATGGCTCACTTTCAGTTTCATCATAATTAGGTCTAAAGTCGACCGTTTCTTTTTCTATATCTTCAAGAAGAAAACTAGCAATTTTAGCCATTCTAACTTCTGTATATCTCATTGCAGCAGCCCTATCGCCGTCCATTGATCCAAAATTACCTTGACCATCTAATAGAGGCACGCTCATTGAGAAGTCTTGGGCAAGTCTAACCAAAGCATCATAAACAGCTTGATCTCCATGTGGATGGTATTTACCAATAACATCACCGACAACTCGAGCACTCTTTCTATGTTGCTTATTCCACTCATAACCTGACTCATGCATTGCATATAAAATCCGTCTATGAACTGGTTTTAATCCGTCTCTTACATCGGGTAATGCCCTACTAACGATTACGCTCATAGCGTAATCTAGGTAAGAATTTTGCATTTCTGTATCGATTAATATGGGGATTACAGATTGCTCTTTACCTGTTTTAAGATCTTCATTTTGATCCTTGGAATCAGTCAATTCTATTACCTATTGAAGCACTAAAAATCCCTAAAAAATAGGAAAAATAAGCACGATTTTGTTATAAAAATTAAGAATATTATATCAGAAAATTGCTCAGTTTTCGATTGAAAAAAGTAAACTTAAAAGGGTATTTCGTCGTCTATATCAAGGTCAGGTGGAGCACTGTCTCCCATGTCCTGATTTATATCTGAACCCATATCTGGAATTGAGTCGCTGCCTCCAGAGTTCCTTGAGTCAAGCATGGTAAGTGTGCCATTATAGTTTCCAAGAACTATTTCTGTCGTATATTTTTCAACTCCGCTCTGATCTGTAAATTTCCTAGTTTGTAATTGGCCTTCAATGTAAATTTTTGAACCTTTCTTAAGGTAACTCTCAACAACACCAGCTAAACCATCGTTAAATATGACTATTCTGTGCCAACTAGTTTTTTCTTTTTTTTCTCCTGTAGCCTTATCTTTCCATGACTCGGATGTGGCCAGGCTAAGTTGGGCAAGCCTTTTTCCATCTTGAGTCTGACGAATTACGGGGTCTGCCCCAAGATTACCTATTAGCATTACTTTATTTAAACTAGCAGCCATATAATGTAATTTATCCAGATATTGATGCACTGTACATATAAATTTCCCTATTTAGCTGTTTATGCACAGGTTATCTTTAAATCAGGAGTGTTAAGATTAATTAATTCTTATGAGTAAGACAATTTCTGTACAAGGAGCTCGTGAGCATAATTTAAAAAATGTTAACGTCAAAATACCTCGTGAGAAACTGACAATAATAACTGGTTTGTCTGGCTCAGGTAAATCTTCACTTGCATTTGATACTATTTATGCTGAAGGCCAAAGAAGATACGTTGAGAGCTTATCAGCTTATGCAAGACAGTTTTTGCAAATGATGCAAAAGCCAAATGTTGACTTAATAGAAGGATTAAGCCCCGCAATTTCCATCGAGCAAAAAACAACATCAAAAAATCCTAGGTCAACAGTTGGTACTGTTACTGAGGTGTATGATTATCTTCGTCTTCTTTTTGCTAGGGTTGGAATACCCTATTCTCCTGCAACCGGATTACCCATTAAAAGTCAGACAGTAACCCAAATAGTTGATCGAATAAAAGAAAGAGAAATAGGTTCAAAGTTTCTAATATTGTCTCCAATTATCAGAGGAAGAAAAGGTGAGTACAAAAAAGAATTACAAGAATTACACAAGAAAGGTTTTCAAAGAGTAAAGATTGATGGGGAATTATACGAATTCGACTCTTTACCTGAGATTGATAAAAAAAAGAAACATGACATCGAAGTTGTAGTAGACCGTATCGTACTAAACGATGAAATAGGTAACAGGTTGGCGGATAGTGTCGAAACTGCCCTCAATTTAAGTGATGGATTGGTGATAGTTGAAAACTTTGAAAAGAAAAATGGTAAAGCAGATAATGAACTATTTTCATCAAAATTTGCTTGTCCAGTATCTGGTTTCACAATTGACGAAATTGAACCAAGGTTATTTTCTTTTAATAATCCTTATGGAGCATGTGAAGAGTGTGATGGAATTGGAACCGATTTATCTATTGATCCTAATTTAGTTGTTCCAAATAAAAACCTTTCAATAAATGAGGATGCACTTGCTCCTTGGCCAGTCTCGAGATACGGGTATTTTAGAAATATTTTAAAGGTTGTAGCTAGAAAATATAAATTTTCACTTGATACACCTTGGAAATCACTAGGAAAAAAAATTCAAAATATAGTTCTTTATGGCTCTGGTGAAACAGAATTAAAGTTTACTTATGATGACGGTTATGAATATGAAAGATCTTTCGAAGGAGTAATCAATAATCTTGAGCGCAGGTATCTAGAGACAGAAAGTGATTGGATGCGTGGAAGAATTGAGAGATATCAGAGTGAAGTAAGATGTCATGCATGCAATGGTTTTAGATTAAAAGAGACTGCATTGGCTGTAAAGATAGACAAGCTGCACATAGGTGAAGTATGCGACAAATCTATTAAAGAACTTGTTATTTGGTTTCAGAAACTTGAAAAAAAATTAACTAAAAAAGAAAAAGAAATTGCATTTAGAATTCTTAAGGAACTCAATGAGAGGATACTTTTTTTAAATAATGTAGGGCTTGAATATCTAACTCTTTCAAGGGGTTCAGGTAGTTTATCAGGCGGTGAGTCTCAACGTATTCGATTGGCATCACAAATTGGATCAGGTTTAACAGGAGTTCTCTATGTGCTTGACGAACCTTCGATTGGCTTGCATCAGCGTGATAATGAGAGATTGTTAAAAACACTTAAAAGATTAAGAGATCTTGGAAATACAGTTATTGTTGTTGAGCATGATGAAGAGGCAATAACGACGGCTGATCATGTAGTTGACTTAGGACCGGCTGCTGGTGTCAATGGTGGAAGAGTAGTTGCTGAAGGTAATGTTGCTAAAATTAAAAAAAATCAAAACAGCATTACTGGTCAATACTTATCTGGTAAACTAAAAATTGAAATACCTAGTAATAGAAGAAAAGCGCTAAACAATAAATATATCGAAATTATAAAAGCTGAAGGCAATAATCTTAAAAATGTCAATTGCGAAATTCCTCTTGGAACACTTACTTGTATTACTGGAGTTTCTGGTAGCGGTAAATCAACTTTAACAATTAATACACTTTTTAAGTCAGTAGCCCAAACATTGAACGGGTCAAGGTATACACCTGCAAAACACAAGGAAATAAAGGGGCTTCAAGAGCTTGATAAAGTTATAGATATTGACCAATCTCCAATTGGAAGAACACCAAGATCAAATCCTGCTACTTACACCGGAGCCTTCACTTTTATAAGAGACTGGTTTACTGGTTTGCCGGAGTCAAAAGCCAGGGGTTATAAAGCTGGAAGATTTTCATTTAATGTTAAGGGCGGTAGATGTGAAGCTTGTGAAGGTGATGGCGTAATTAAGATAGAGATGCACTTTCTTCCTGATGTATATGTCACTTGTGATGAATGTGAGGGCAAAAGATACAATAGAGAAACGCTTGAAATTAAATACAAAGATAAAAGTATTGCAGATATTTTAGATATGACAGTTGAAGAAGGATGTTCTTTTTTTGAAGCAATTCCAATGATTAAAAAGAAACTCGATACACTTCAAAATGTAGGACTTGGTTATATAAAAATTGGTCAACAAGCTACTACTTTATCGGGTGGTGAAGCTCAACGAATTAAACTTTCAAAAGAACTTTCAAAAAGAGCCACAGGCAAAACCTTGTACATACTTGATGAGCCAACTACGGGGCTTCATGTCCATGACATTAAGAAACTTCTCGAGGTACTTCAAATTTTAGTTGATCAGGGTAATACTGTCGTTGTGATAGAGCATAATTTAGATGTAATAAAAACAGCTGATTGGATCATCGACTTGGGCCCGGAAGGGGGTGACGGTGGCGGTGAAATAATAGGAAGCGGTTCACCAGAGGAAATTGCAAAAGTCAAAAAAAGTTATACAGGACAATATTTAAATAAAATCCTAAAATAGTTACATAAATATTTTACATGCACGCATAAAACATGCTATGAATAGTTAATGGCATCAATTTTACAATCATTACAGAGAACTGTTATTCTTGGAACTCTGTTAGCAATTCTATTGCTCATTATGGTTACAGGCCACTATGGTGGTTTTGACCAACTATATTGGGCCTCACTTTCGAGATTTCTTCACGTCATATCTGGAGTGATGTGGATTGGGCTCCTCTATTACTTTAACTTTGTGCAGATTCCTAATATGCCAAATATTCCTGATGAGCAGAAACCAGCAATAGGAAAAGTTATTGCCCCTGCGGCACTTTTCTGGTTCAGATGGGCTGCTTTGGCAACATTAATTACAGGACTTACAACTCTTGCCCTTTATTATGGACATGAAGGATCAGTCAACGCTCTTACATTTACATTGGCTTATGGATTTAATGGTAAAGAACTTACTATAGGTATTGGTATGTGGCTTGCTATTATAATGGCTTATAATGTATGGATGGTTATTTGGCCAAATCAAAAGAAAGCATTGGGAATTGTTGAAGTTGATGCGGATACAAAAGCAAAATCAGCTAGAACAGCTATGCTGTTCTCAAGAACGAACACAGTACTTTCCATTCCTATGCTGCTTTCAATGGTAGTTGCACAAAATCTTTACTAATTTATCTTGTAGAGTCTACTGCTGAAGTTGTATTCCACTCACGTTTAACATCAAGGTATCTAAGTAATGGTGCTGCTACAAAGATAGATGAATATGTTCCGACTACAACTCCCCAAATCATTGCGAACGTAAACCCTTTAATCACTTCACCTCCAAAAATAAATAATGATAATAAAGCTAAAAGCGTGGTAACAGATGTTACGATTGTTCTTGATAAAGTGTCATTGATCGACAAATTTAATAAATCTGTAATTTCCTTTGAACGGTACTTGCGTAAGTTTTCTCTGACCCTATCGTACACAACGACTGTATCATTCATTGAGTATCCAACAATAGTAAGTATTGCAGCAATGATAGGTAAATTGAACTCTAATTGAGTAATACAAAAAACTCCAATCGTTAATATAACGTCATGAACAAGCGCTAGAACTGCTCCAAGCGAAAATTGCCATTCAAACCTAAACCAAATGTAAACAAGCATTGCAAATACTGCGACAAAAATTGCTATGGCACCAGATTGTATTAATTCTCCACTAACTTTAGGTCCTACAACCTCAGTTCTTCTAAAATTTATATCTGTTGAAAGATAAGATCCTAGGCTATCTTTTACAATTTGAACAACATCTTGTTGAACTTGATCTCCGCCTAATTGTTGCTCCACTCTTATTAGTAAATTTTTACTAGATCCAAATTCTTGAACTTGAACATCCCCTAGTTCAAGAGTATTTAAGTTATCCCTCAAGCCAGAAATTTCTATTTCTTGAGATGTTTCGATTTCAATAAGCGTGCCGCCCTTAAAATCAATTCCAAAATTTAATCCATTTACAAAAAAAGCACCTATTGAAAGACATATCAATATTGCAGAAAGAATAAAGGTAATTACCCTTACTTTTAAAAAATTAATTTGTGTTCCAGAAATATTAAGCATTTTTACTTAGACCTACAAAATTTGGCTTTAATCTTTTCGCGTTTAATGAAATTAATAACCTTGTGAAAGTAAATGCGGTAAAAACTGATGTAAAAATTCCAATAGCTAACGTAATAGAAAATCCTCTCACTGGACCTGAAGCCATAAAAAATAATATTATTGCAGCAATCAATGTTGTGATATTTGCATCTAATATAGTTGATAAAGCTCTTTTATAACCGTTTTCAACAGCATTCATCATATTTGATCCATTTCTAATTTCTTCTCTAACTCTTTCAAAAATCAAAACATTTGCATCCACAGCCATTCCAATTGTTAATATTATTCCAGCGATACCAGGTAGTGTTAGAGTTGCTTGAAACAAAGATAAAACGCCAAGGACCATAAATAAGTTTATAATTAATGCTATATCTGCAAGCAGGCCAAAATATCTATAGACAAATATCATAAAAATAATCACAGATATAAAACCAATTATTGCTGCAAATTGACCCGCTTCAATTGAGTCAGCGCCAAGATCAGGTCCGACCGACCTTTCTTCTAAAATAATAAGTGGGGCCGGTAAAGCACCAGCTCGCAAAAGAATAGCAAGATCATTTGCTTCTTCCGAGTCAAAACCGCCAGAAATCTGACCAGAACCACCCAAAATAGCTTCTCTTATTACCGGAGCACTTATTACTTTATTATCAAGCACAATCGCAAAAGGTTTGCCTACATTTTGCTGTGTAACCCTTCCAAACTTTGTTGCACCTATACGATCAAATCTAAAAGATACTATTGGTTCATTTGTTTGAGGATCAAAGCCAGGTTGCGCATCAACAAGATTTTCTCCGCCAACCATAATTCGCTTTTTTACAATATATTTAAACTCTTCATCTGCATCAGATGCCAAAATTTCTGAACCAATTGGTGCCTTTGAGGGATTAAATGGGTCAAAATTCACTGAGGTATCGACTAATTGAAAAGTAAGTTTGGCTGTTTGACCCAGCAAGGACTTTATACGATCTGGGTCATCAATACCTGGTAATTGAATTATTATCCTTGATGACCCTTGTCTTTGTATTGATGGCTCTCTTGTGCCGAGCTCATCTATTCTCCTTCGAACAATTTCTAACGATTGGGCAACCGCATTCGAAACAGATTGTTTTATAAATTCTTCAGTAAAATTTATCTGAATTGTATTTTCTTCTTGGGTGATAATTAAATTAGTTTGATCTCCCATTGCAAGAATATTTTGAGAGTTACTAATGGATAGCTCGGAGATTTCTTTTTGAATTTCGCTATTCAAACCTTCTACAACAAATTTTAGGGATTCATTTGAAACCTTGAAATTACTATAATTAAGGTTGTTTTTCTTTAAGACTCTTCGAACGTCTGCATTAAGGTTTTCTACTCTCTCTTTTATAATTTCTTCGGTATCAACCTCTAACAATAAATGTGAACCTCCTTGAAGATCCAAGCCAAGATTAACTTGTTGCTTTGGAATAAAATTTGGAAAGCTATTTAATTGTTCTTTAGAGAAAAAATTTGGTACAGCAAAAAATAGCGTAATTATTATTACAGAAAGAACAGAAAAAGTTTTGAGATTTGAGAAATAGAGCATTAGTTATTTTACTATGAAGTACTAACTTTCTCTACTTCAGCAATAGTTGATTTAATTATAACAACATTTACTCCAGAGGATATTTCTACCTCTACATCAGTATCACCAATGACTTTATTTATCTTTCCGCGGATACCACCAGAGGTGACAATTTTATCTCCGCGCTGAACTGCTGCGACCATTTCTTTATGCTCCTTTGCTCTTCTTTGCTGAGGTCTTATTAGCAAAAAATAGAAGATTGCAAAAATTAAAAATAGTGGCATTAATTGGATCAGCATTTGTTCCATGGTTCGCTCCTTTTTAAATTTCAACGGCAATATACATACTTAGCCAATGATTTTGAACTAAATAATTAGTTTAGGTTTAATTTTAAACCCTTTTTTAAGGCTTCAAGGCTCTTGTGGTGGGTTAAATCAAGATGAAGGGGTGTGATTGAAATGTGTTTATTGGCTATAGCCTCAACATCACTCATGTATCCTTCGATAACTTCATTTATTGGAGCAATAGTAAGTTTGGCATTGTCTTCTAGCCTCCTTCTTAAGCCAAACCTAAACTTTGACTTCTCAACCTCTCTAATAATCAAATCATCGGTTTCTCTGTTGCCTTGTGTCGTGATTTGAATGCCTTCTACCAGATCTGCAGAACAATAGGGGAAATTTATATTCATAAAAACATTCTTGCCCCATCCATTTTTTGTTAAATCAACAAGTAAATCTTTCAAATAAGTTTTTGAAGAATCCCAAGATATTTGATTTTTTTTGCCAGCTTCATAATTCTGACTGATTGCAATTGATGGAATTCGTCTAATTAAGCCTTCCATTGCTGCAGCAATTGTACCTGAATATGTAACATCCTCTCCAACATTGCAGCCACTATTGATACCTGACAAAATTAAATCTGGCCTTTTATCTTTTAAAACACTGCTAATACCAATTGCAACACAGTCGCTAGGAGTGCCATTGACTGAAAATGTCTTCTCTTCATACTTTTTAAGTGTTAATTCATTTTGAAAAGACAAAGCGTGTGATGCGCCACTTTTTTCAAATTCAGGTGCAACGACCCAGACATCGTCTGAGAATTCATTGGCAATAGATCTTAGTATTTTAATACCCTCTGCAGATATTCCATCATCATTTGTAATTAATATTCTCGCTTCATTAAGATTAATAAATGACATATAAATGAATTAATTTGAAATTTGATTTATTCCACCCATGTATGGAATAAGAGCATCTGGCACCTGAATAGTCCCATCTTCATTTTGATAGTTCTCTAAAATTGATATTAAAGTTCGTCCTACGGCCAGCCCAGATCCATTTAATGTATGCAAAAATTTACTTTCTTTACCTTCTTTATAACGAGAGTTCATTCTTCTTGCTTGAAAATCTCCACAATTAGAGCAACTAGATATTTCTCTGTAAGCTTTTTGACCGGGCAACCATACCTCAATATCATATGTTTTTTGAGCAGCAAAACCCATATCCTCAGAAGATAATATTACGACTCTATAATGAAGATTTAATCTTTTTAAGACCTCCTCCGCACAACTTAACATCCTTTCATGTTCATCTTTAGATTGATCTTCTGATGTTAAACTTACAAGCTCAACTTTATAAAATTGATGTTGTCTCATAATGCCTCTTGTATCTTTTCCTGCTGCACCAGCTTCGGATCTGAAACATGGCGTATGAGACACATATCGTTTAGGTAAATCTAAAATATCAATAATTGTTTCTCTAGTCATATTACTAAGAGGAACCTCGGCAGTTGGTATAAGCCAATAATCATCGGTTGTTTTAAATAAATCATCTTTAAACTTAGGAAGCTGTCCCACGCCATAAACTGATTGGTCTTTCACAAGTATAGGAACATTCATCTCTGTGTATCCAAATTCATTTGTATGAAGATCCAACATAAAATTAGATATTGCTCTTTCCATTCTTGCAATCAAGCCACTTTGTACAACAAACCTTGCTCCAGAGATTTTTGCAGCTTGTTCAAAACTCATCATATTGAGGTTTTCGCCTAATTCGTCGTGTTCTTTTGGGTTAAAAGAAAATTCTTTTTTATTACCTTCCAACTTAATTTCTTTATTTAAACTTTCATCACCAACTGGCACATCGTCTGCTGGATTATTTGGTAAAGACGATAAAAAAGTATTAAGTTCTTTTTGTTTTTCTCTTTGACTATTCTCTAATTCCTGCATTTTATCTTTTAAACTTGTAACTTCCGCTTTTAACTTGGAGGCTTCATCATTTTTTCCATTAGCTGCATATTCTCCTATGAGCTTTGACTTGGCGTTTCTCTCTTCTTGAATAATTTGAAGCTCACCAATAATTTCCCTGTTCTTTTCATCTAATTCAATTATCTGATTTGAAACTGGCGGATGTTTTCTTTTGGCTAATAACTCATCTAAATCTGAGGGTTTCTCCCTTATTTTCTTAATGTCATGCATGCTTTACTCAGATTTAGGTTTTTTTCCTTCGATAAATTTTACAGCAAATATTGAAATTTCATACAGCAATAATATTGGTATTCCAAGCCCTATTTGGGAGATCGGGTCAGGTGGTGTTAAAATAGCTGCTACTGCAAAAACTCCTACAATCACATACTTTCTATTTTTTCTTAATCCTTCAGAACTGACAAAACCTACTCTTGCTAATAATGTCAAAAGAACTGGTAGTTGAAAACTGATTCCGAATGCAAATATTAGACGCATAATTAAGCTTAAATACTCATTTACCTTAGCTTCTAATTGGATTGGTAATGTTCCTTGGCCACCAATCGACTCGAAAGATAGAAAGAATTTGATGGCAAGTGGCATAATAAAATAATAAACCAATGCCGCTCCTAACAAGAATAATATTGGCGTTGCAATTAAATATGGAATGACAACAGTTTTCTCATTGCGATAAAGACCAGGTGCAACAAAAATCCAAATTTGTATCAGTATAAATGGAAGAGAAACAAAAATGGAGGCAAATAGTGCTACTTTTAAATAAGTAAAAAAGGTTTCGTGTAAAGCAGTAAATATAAGCCTTCTGCCAGACTCACCCTGTACAGCATCGGCATATGGTTGAACTAAAAAGTTATAAATTGTGTCCGCAAAGATATATGCAACAACAAACATAACAGTAATCAAAATTAGTGATTTAATAAGTCTGCTTCTTAGTTCTACAAGATGTTGAATTAAAGGTTGCTTTCCTTCATCAAGTGTTTCATTTGTATCACTCATTTTCTTTTTTCTGATTTTCTGACTGAATGATATTTTTATTTATCGAGTCACGCATCTCGTCTGTAAAGTTTTTGGGATTTGTATTTTCAACTTTAGACTTAATATCATCTACACCTGTTTCTTTTGCTATCTCATTGATACTAGATCTAAATTCTCTTGAGAAGTTTCTAATTTTACCCCACCACCTGCCAAAAGTTCTTAATACTGCCGGCAAATCTTTCGGTCCAACAAAAATGATAATTAATGCTGCAATGACAAGATACTCTACTCCTCCAATACCAGGTAACATAACAATTACTTAAGGTTAATCTTTGGAGTCTTCGTCTGATTTATTTATTGACTTTGGTTCATCATCGTCGTTGATGCCTTTTTTAAAACTTTTTACACCTTTAGCTACGTCACCCATTAATTCAGATATTTTTCCTCTACCGAAAAGTATAACAAGAAGCGCTACAACGATTAATATTTGCCAAAAACTAATACCCATTTGTTCCTCAATTATTTCTAATAATATATATATATTAATACCTTATTAGTAAAAGTTAAAAATTACCATCAAATAAAAGGTAATTAAATAAGGTTTTTTTGAGATGCGGTTGAACTTATAGAGATGACATCTTCAGGTTTGCCGTTTTGAATAAAATTACCATCTTTCATGATTAAAACTCTATCAGACATTGCTAGCGCGTCTTCAGTATCGTGAGAAACAATGATAGTTGTAGTGAGGTTATCACGAAGAATTTTATTTGTTTCAGATCTCAATCTTACTTTTAATTCCTTATCCAAAGCTCCAAAAGGTTCATCCATTAACAAAATTTTTGGATTTGGCGCCATAGCTCTTGCCAAAGCAACCCTTTGTTGTTCACCACTTGATATTTCGTGTGGATAGTTTTTTGCATATCTCTCAACACTAAATAACTTTAATAAACTCATAGCTCTCTCGGTCTTATTTTTATTCGTACCTTTTATTCCAAATTTTACATTATTCACAATCGAGAGGTGTGGGAATAATGCTCTTTCCTGAACAACCAATCCAATATTTCGTTCCTCAGTATTTACATGATTTAAATGCCCAGAAACAAGTTCATTATCTATCGATACTGTTCCTGCTGACTGTTCTTCTAGACCTGCAATGATTCTTAGTAATGTAGTTTTGCCGCATCCAGATGGTCCTAAGATTGTAATTATCTCACCTCGATTTACTTGTAGAGAAATATCTTTTAAAACTTCATTATCTCTTGTGAAGCTATGTTTTATATTTTTTAGTTCAAGAATTATATCCATTATTAGTCTCTTGATGCAGGTCTAGAACTTCTGATCATTCTAGTCAATATTATTATTGGGATAAGCCCTACCATAACTATTGCAATAGAAGGTGCAGCAGCATCGTACATTCTTTCTTCTGCTGCATATATATAAGTATATACAGCTAATGTATCAAAATTAAATGGTCTCAAAATAAGTGTTGCGGGAAGTTCTTTTATGACTTCTGAAACTACCAATAACATGCTTGTTAGAAAACTAGTTTTTAATAATGGCAAATGAACTGATGATAAAAGAGACCAGCCTGATGTTTTAAGTGTTTTTGCTACATCGTCAATTCTCATATTTATACGCTGATATCCAGCTTCAATCGTAGAACTTGAGAGCGCATAAGATTTTATTATATAAGCTAAAACTAATCCAACTAGACTACCTGTAAGCACAAAATCAAAATAGTAATCTCCCATGTTTCTGTCTAAAAATGTGAGTAGCTGCATAACACCAATTGCAAGTATCAAACCTGGCACCGCATAACCAACAGTCAAAAAGGAACTCATAAACTTCAAATAATTATTTTTTTTATATCTAATTGAGAAATTTATAAGAACAGCTAATAAACTACATAAGAAGGCTGCTATTATTGCTAAGTAAAATGTATTCCATGCAGTCGTAAGAAACTTATCATTAAAAAAATCTAACTTGTAATTAAATGCCCAGTACCCAAGTTCCATCACAGGCAATAAAAAACCAACAAAGATTGGAACGAAACAAATTAATATTGCTAAAATATTTGAACTACCTTTCAGCCTAGTTAAATAAAGCGGCTTAAAGACTGAGCTGGCATTTGAATATCTAGCATTTTTTCGAGAGTAACGTTCAGATATAATTAATAGAATTGCAAATATGAGTAACAATGAAGCTAACTGCTTTGCAGTTTCAATATCATACATACCGTACCATGTTCTAAATATTCCAGTTGTAAAAGTTGAAATGGCAAAGTGATCAACTGCTCCGAAATCAGATAAAGTTTCCATGATTACGAGCATGAGGCCCCCAATAATTGCTGGTCTAATCATTGGAACAGCTAATTTATAGAATACTTCTAGTTTACCAAGTCCAAGAGTTCTACCCGCCTCAAGAATTGATCTAGATTGATTTATAAAGGCCATTCTGCTCACAAGATATACATATGGATATAGAGTGAAGGAAAATACTACAATCGCTCCAGGAACATTTCTTACTTTAGGAAAAAAAATAAAATCTGCACCAAGCCCAAAAAGATCCCTTATTAAATTATTCGCAGTACCAAAGGTATCGAATAAACCAGTGAAAGTGTAGGCAAGTATATAAGGAGGTACAGCAAGTGGTAAAATTAACGCCCATTCAAAAATATTTTTTCCTGTAAAATTATAGTTGGTTACCAACCAGGCAGTGCCGACACCAATTATGGCAACCATAATTGAGACCCCAAGAACTAAATAAATAGAATTTTCTATATAACCAAAAAGTACATGGTTATACAAATGTGTCCAGTTGTCAGAGTAATCACCAGCAAGACTGAATAGCACAATAAATACTGGAGCAATAAAAATTGCAAATGTTGCAACTGGTGTTATTTGCCAAAAATCTAACTTCATAAATAGTTGCTGTTATCTATACTATTTATTTAAGAAACTCTAATATATTATCAGGATTTGTTTCAATATAAGGATCATCATCATTTCCTGTATCATTAAGACCTGGCTCGATAAACATCTGTTCAATTTCCATATTATTTGCAACAACTGCATATCTCCAAGACCTCATACCGAATCCATTATGATCTTTATTAATAAGCATGCCCATCATCCTTGTAAATTGACCCGTTCCATCTGGAATCATTTGCACATTTTTAACGCCCATATAGTTACTCCAAGCGTTCATGACATATGAGTCATTAACGGAGACACAAAATACTTCATCAATTCCTAAGTTTTTAAAAGATTCAAATTTCTCATCAAATGCAGGCAATTGCTGTGATGAACAAGTTGGAGTAAAGGCACCCGGTAATGAAAATATTAAAACTCTTTTTTCTGAAAATAAATCGCTAGAGGAAATTGACATCCAAGCCTTATCTCCCTCAAGATAACACATTTCCCCTGTCTCAAATTCATTTTGAGACCTAATTTTAAATGTTACATTTGGTAATCTATTCATAAATATAACCTCAGTTTAGTTGAGGTAATTTGACCTTGGATACTAATGAGAAGAAGAGACGGTGGCCAAATTACCTCAAACTGGTTAGCGATAAATTATTGCCAACCAACTCTATCCATCAACTTAACAGCATCAGGATTGAATTCACCATAGCTTGCAACTGAAGTCTGATCTTCTTTAAAACCAGAACCAAATTGAGCTATTAAATCACTAGGTGCAACACCTTCAAGCATAGGAAACTCGTAAGTGTTATTAACTATGTGACTTTGAGCTTCTTCACTAAGCAAGAACTCTATGAACTTAACAGCATTACCTGCATTTGGAGCATTTTTCATAAGACCAGCTCCACTTACATTAATATGAGCTCCTCGTCCATCTTGGCCTGGGAAATGAAGTTCAACTTTTCTGGCAGCAGCTTGCTGTTCTTCGCCTTTTTTACCAGATAACATCAAACCAATGTAGTAACTATTCGCTACAGCAACATCTGCTTCGCCATTTGCAACTGCCATAATTTGTGCTCTGTCATTACCTTCAGGTTTTCTTGCAAAATTGCCTACAAATCTGTGCGCCCACTTTTCAGTAGCATCGACACCATTATTAGCAATCAATGAGGCAACTAAAGACTGATTGTACATATTACCAGAACTTCTTATTGCAACTCTGCCTTTCCATTTCGGAGCTGAAAGATCTTCATACGTAAGCCCTTCCATATCCTCTGCAGAAACATTTACTGGATTATAATAAATCACTCGAGAGCGTTTAGCTATTCCCACCCACTCATTGTTTGGGCCTCTTAGATTTTCAGGTACAATTGAATCGATAGTACTTGAGTTAATACTTTGGAACATTCCATCTTTTTGAACTTTCCATAGATTACCAGCATCAACGGTAATAAAGACATCAGCAGGAGAATTTGCTCCTTCTGAAGCAAGTCTTTCCATTAATGCTTTTCCTTTACCTGAAATAACGTTTACTTTAATGCCAGTAGCATCCGTAAACTTTTGATATAATGCATCGTCTGAATCATAGTGCCTTGACGTATACAAATTGACTTCTTTAGCGAATGAACTGCCAACTGTTACAAAACTAATTACAGCTATTGCTAGGAATCTTAATACTGAATTCATAAATTTTTCCCTTCTTTAGAATGATACTAAGTTTCATTCTATATATATTAATGAGAATGATTATCAATAGCAAATATGACGCACTTTACTGATTTGAGTTTATAAGGAACTTACAAAGCTAATTAATTGATTTACTTGATTTTTATCTAAAGATTTGAACTCTTCTAACACTCTAGAGGCTTCCCCACCATGCCATAATATAGCCTCCTCAATTGTTCGAGCTCTGCCATCATGTAAAAATCCATATTCTGCAGATACCACTGATGTCAACCCTATTCCCCACAAAGGCGGTGTTCTCCACTCAGAGCCACTGGCATTGAATTCATAAACACCATCAGACAACTGTTCACCCATATCATGCAACAGAAAATCTGAATAAGGGTATATGATTTGATTGGCTAAATTTTGATGCGTACTATCATTTTTTGTAACAAAACTCTCAGTATGACAAGAATTGCAACCAATTTTAAAAAATATTTCTTTACCTTTAACCACGTTTATATCTTTCGCGTTTCTTCTTACTGGCACACCAAGTTGCGATGAATAAAAAACCACTAGATCCAATTGATCATTAGAAACTTCATAGCCATCATAGTTTTCGCTATTTCCACTGACTGCATTTTGACAGCTTAATTGCACATCAGTACAGTTAAATGGGTTTTCAAAAAGTTTATTTGATAAACCCATGTCATGAAAAAAGGCATCAGCAGTTTGTTGGTAAACCGTAGGCTGTGATGCTTTCCAGCCAAACCGACCAAGGGAATAATCATTTTTTTCATTATGCCAAACAATATTTGCTTTTCCAGATATTCCATCACCGTTTATGTCATTCACATCTGCATTTATTAAAATATCCGTTTCACTAATGTTTTCAATTAAACCTAGCCCAATCATTGGTTGTGCGATTCTTGCTGAAAAGTTTGTATCTTGATTGATATCTCCGTAATTAAAATTTCTAATTTTAATTACAGGCTTTCTTAATTCGACTATACGACCATCATTGTAAGATATTGGAACATATTCATAATTAATAACAATGTCCGCTTCTCTTGGAATACTTTCAACCGAGAATTCACTAATTTGATTTCCGTAAACGGGATCTGGTAGATTTTTAATACCATCTGAAATTGAGTCCTGATTTTTTGAAATTTGAATAACAACAGATACAGCGTCATCAGATTCATCTATAGGCAAATGTCCTCGTCCATCAGAAATATGACATGCTTCGCACGAACGAGCACTGAAAAAAGGCCCTAAACCATCTCTTGCAATATTTTCTGAGAATTTTGCATCTTCCCAAATTCTCTCAAATAAAGCATTTCCTACAAGAAAATTGATTTTTAAATTATCTCCTAAATTTCTTGAAACCAGTGAAAAACTATTTTTATTTTGAACCTCATTCGAGGTTTTGCCACCTGGCAGTAACGGGTCTGAAGATATTGAAGTGCAAATATAAAAAAAAATGTTTGCAAACAGGATTGCTTTAAATAGACGTTTCACAATTTAAGGCTAATTTCTATTCTGCCTCATGTCCACTTTGAATCAGATCATCTATATTTTCATCTTCTCCGAATGGTTCTATCTGGCTGTGATCAATTTCTTTTGGTTCTCGTATGTCTAAATTTGGAGGCAGGCGGCTTTCTAAAAGTCCAGCTGCTTTTAATTCTTCAAGTCCAGGTAAATCTGTGACTTGTTCTAACTGGAAGTACTCTAAGAACCTCTCAGTAGTACCATAAATAATGGGCCTTCCTGGTACCTTCTTTCTACCGATTGGCCTCACCCAGTTTAACTCCATAAGAACATCAAGAGTTCCAGGACTAAAATGAACTCCTCTTATGTCTTCAACTTCAGCTCTTGTAACAGGTTGATGATAGGCGATTATTGCCAAAGTCTCAGTAGCAGCCTTTGATAGTTTTCTTTGAACTATTTTTTCTTTTTTCATCATTGGTGCTAGATCGGTGGCAGTTTTAAAGCTCCATTTATTGCCAGTTTTGACCAGATTAACTCCCCTATTTTTATATTGAGCTTCAATTAAATTTATTAATTTGTTTAAATTTGTACCCTTCGGCAATCTTGCCTTTAAACTCTCTGCATCAAGGGGTTCATTTGCTGCAAATAGAAGAGCCTCGAGAATTCTAAGATTGTCCATATCCTCAGATGGAAAATTCATGACATTATTTTTTTCTACTTCATCAGACATAATTTATTTAATTAATGAATTCATCGTCCTTTTTATTTTTTAAAAATACTGGTCCAAAAGGAACCAGCTGCTGCACTTCAAGTACCCCTTCTCTTACAAGTTCCATTGCTGCAGCCAGGGTCCCTGCAACACCTGATCTAGCGCTTTTACCATTTGAAAATTCATGTGGTAAAAATTTCTCAAGCCGAGTCCATTCTGGTACATCACCTATCATTCTTTGAAGTCTAACAAGCGCATCTTCCATTGCAAAAACAGGCGGTCTTTCAATAGTCATCGATGAGTAGGCAGTTCTGTACCTTTGATCTGCATATGATTTTAAAAGATCGTATAAATCCAGATAATATTCAGGCGTTCGTATCAACCTTATGCCTTCAGGCATCCCTCTATTAAAAAAATCTGTACCAAGTTTTGGTAAATTCATTAATTTTTGAGAAACTTGTCGAATCGCTTCAAGTTTCTTGAGTTGAAATTTCAATCTTTCTGCCATTTCTTCAGCACTCAATTCTTCACCTGACTCTTCTCTTGGTATTAACAAATTGGATTTTAAGTAAGCCATCCAAGCTGCCATAACAAGATAGTCAGCTGCCAACTCTAAATTGCGATTACGAACTTTTTCTATAAACTCCAAGTATTGCTCCGTGAGCTGAAGAATGGAAATTTTCATTAAATCAACTTTTTGAGATTTAGCTAATGTTAACAGCAGATCTAGGGGACCTTCGAATTCTCCCAAGTTTACAATCAAATCATCTGGGCTAGTTTGATTAGATGCATCCTGTTCAGTATAAGTACTTGAAATATCTTCCATTTTTCAATTTTTTGATTCTTTATTATATAACAGATGATGTTTATATACGATAAAATACATTAAAGGTGCTTGGTTAGATATTCGTAGGCTTTTATGTTTTCTTCATGTGAGAAATCCGATTTTGTCTGATACATATCGATAAGATCGTCAGGTATTAAAATAGGCTCAGCTTCATTCTTAATTCTTTCAGCTATCTTATTAATTTCATTGATTTTTCCATTACAGTGCAGAACAAGGTCACAACCGGCACTAAGTGATTTTAAAGCAGCAATATCAACATCATCTGAAATTGCTTTCATTGAAATATCATCAGTCATCAATAATCCTTTAAAGCCAATTTTATTTCTGATTATTGTTTCAATAATTTTTTTTGAGAAAGTAACTATATTTTGATCGTCTAAAGACTTAAACAAAATATGTGCCGTCATACCTAATAATGCGTCGGAATTGTTCTGAAAAGGCTTAAAATCAGTACTTAAAAGTTCATCTTCAATTTCATCTACTTTAGGCATTTCAAAATGACTGTCAACTCTTGCTCGGCCATGCCCAGGTAAATGTTTAATCACAGAAGCTATGCCGCATTTATTATTTGTTTCAATTACTATCTTGCCTGCTTTAGAGACAGTCCTTTCATTTATCGAAAAAGCTCGATCTCCAATTACACCACTTTCATTTGCAGTTGGTAAATCTAAAACCGGCACTGTGTTTGTGTTAATGCCCAATTCTTTTAAGGTATGGGCTAAAATTTCAGTATTTAGTCTTAATAATTCAAACCCTAAGTCTGCATCCTTCTCAATAATTTGCCCAAAAAAAAGATTTGATTTAAATTTAGTGACACCCTTAAAATTTAGTCTTGAAACTCTTCCACCTTCCTGATCTATCAATATTGGAATATTTTGATGATTAATTTCTTTGAGTTCTTTAGTTAAATTTTTTAAATTGTCCTTATTAATACAGTTTCTTTCAAATAAAATTATTCCCCAAGGTTTGTAATCTCTAAAAAATTTTATTTCTTCGGTTGTTAATTTTTCTCCCGAAATACCACAAATTAAAGGAAGGTATTTTTTCATTTTATTAAATTAATCTCCAAGATCGTATATATTTAAGTCAGGAGTATCGACGCCTCCCTTGTCTTTTGGTATTATTCTATAATCATTTAAATTGGTTTTTATTTCGATAATCTCTTCTTCTTCTTTTTTAGTATAAAAATAAATGGCAGTAATAAAAGTTGCTAAAATTAAAGAGAAAATTATGAACCTCATTTTTTATTTCATTTCATCTGGCGAGGAAACTCCAAGAATATCAAGTCCAGATTTTATTGTTCTCTGAGTAGCAATCAGTAGTGCCATTCGAGCATAAGTCCTTGGTATATTATCGGCATCTATAAATTTCTTACTGTTATCTACTTTTCCCTGACTCCATAAAGAGTGAAATTCTGATGCTAATTCATACAAGTAATATGCAATTCGATGGGGCTCAAATAAAGAAACTGACGTATTAATGATATTACTATAATCCAGGATTTTTTTTAAAAGGGATATTTCAGAAAGATCATTAAGTTCAGAAAAATTACATTCACTAAAATTCTCTAAATTTAATTTAATATTTTGAGAATGAAGATTGTTTAATACAGATGAAATTCTTGCATGAGCATACTGCACATAAAAAACTGGATTTTCTTTAGACTGTTCAGTTACTTTTTTAAAATCAAACTCTAAGGGTGCTTCATTTTTTCTGTACATCATCATAAATCTTATACTATCACTGCCAACTTCTTTCACTAAATCACTTAAGGTAATGAAGTCACCAGATCTTTTTGACATTTTTAATTCCTTACCATCAATGATAAGTTTTACCATTTGACATAACTTTGCTGTAAATCTTGCTTTGTTATTAGTTAGAGCCTGTATCGAAGCACTCATTCTCTTAATGTATCCGCCATGATCAGCGCCTAATATGTCGATTAAATGTGTCGATCCTCTTAAGTATTTATCATAATGATATGCAATATCGTTTGCAAAGTAAGTCCACTCACCATCTGATTTTTGTAATGGCCTATCGATTTCATCTCCATATTCAGATGATTTAAATAATAATTGCTTTCTTGGTTCCCAATCTTCAATTTGTTTACCTTTAGGCTTATCTAAAATGCCCTCATAGATTAAATTCATATTTTTGAGTTCATCTATGGTTTTGTCGATTTTACCTTGAGTTATTAATTCTTTTTCTGAAACAAAAATATCCTGATTAATTGATAGTTTGTCTAAGTCTTTTTTTATGTTTTCTAAAAGTAAATTTACACACTCGTCTTTTATTAATGTAAAGTGATTGTCGCTTTTAATAATTGTTGTCCCGTATTTGTCTATTATTTTTTTAGCAATATCGATTAGATATTCTCCAGGATAAAAATCATCTGGATAATTTTCTTCGTTTTTGCTATTGATGATTTCTTTTATTCTAATAATTGTAGAGTTTGCAAGAGTATCAATTTGAGTGCCTGCATCATTTATGTAGTATTCTTTTGTTACATTGTGACCGGTGACTTTAAGTAGATTTGATAGTACATCACCAAAAACCGCTCCTCTACAATGACCGATATGTAAGGGGCCTGTAGGATTCGCTGATACATATTCGACATTTATATTTTTATTTAGACCAATTTCTTCATTAAAGAGCAAGTTCGTTTCTAGCAACTGACTTAAAAATTTAAACCAAGTATCTTTAGAAATATTAAAATTTAAAAAACCTGGACCTGCAACTTCCAACATCTCAAAATCCTCAATTTTCTCTAATGATTTAATGAGAGTTTTCGCTGCCTCTACTGGATTTGCTGATATCTCTTTTGCAAGAACCATACAAATATTTGTACTTAGCTCACCATCAGATTTGTTTTTTGGGTATTCAACTACAAATGAGCTCTTCTCTATAGTTTCATTCGAAACATTAAATATTTTCGAAAATTCTGCTCCGATTATATTCTTTAAATAATCATTTATGTTTCTCATAAGCTAATTAAATTTACTATAAAAATTCTGAGCATAGTTATCAGTCATTCCAGCAATGAAGTCGCATACTGCTCTTGGTTTATCCTCATCAGAAATAATTTGCTTCATATGCTCTTTTATGAATTTTTCATCTTGTTCTATAAATAGTTTGAATAGTGATGATATAACTTGATGAGCGTTACTGGTCATTGCTTTTACTTTATCATGATTATACATTTTCATTGATAGGAAAGATCTAATATACTTTACTTCTTCTTTTGTTTTATCTGAAAAGTCAGCAATTTTTTCATTATTAAGCCTGACATCTTCATTGCATCTTACTTTTGATTTTTTAACTTTCTCACTAATTGTATTAATTACATCAGTAATCATAATTGAGGTTGATTTTCTTGTTATTTCATTATTTATACGCTGCATATCGTAAGAGTTATAATTTTTCGGAAAATTTTTAATAATTTCACCAATCATTGGCAATTCAACCAAATCATCATATGAAAAAAAACCTGCTCTAAGTCCATCATCTAAATCATGATTATTGTATGCAATGTCATCCGCTATTGAAGCTATCTGCGCTTCAATTGAAGAAAACTCATTCAACTTTAAGTCAAACTCTTTATCGAGAGCTTCTATGGTTTTTGGAACATCTTTTATCATCGGCCCATTATGCTTTACGAGTCCTTCAAGTGTTTCCCACGTTAGGTTTAAGCCTTCAAAATCAAAATACTTTTTTTCTAACAAATGTACAATTCTAATCGCTTGATCATTATGGTCAAAACCCTCATGAGAAACCATGCATTCTGAAAGAGCATCTTCTCCAGCATGTCCAAATGGCGGATGACCAATATCATGACTTAAGGATAATGTTTCAGTTAAATCTTCATTGAGATTGAATATTTTACTTATTGACCTAGCAATTTGTGACACTTCTAGCGAATGTGTTAATCTTGTCCTGTAGTGGTCTCCTTCATTTGAAACAAATACCTGTGTCTTGTGTTTAAGTCGTCTAAAGGCAGCAGAGTGAAGAATTCGGTCACGATCCCGTTGGAACTCTGATCTAGTTTGACTGTAATTCTCTTTATACAGTCTACCTTTTGAAGTTTCTTGATTGGTTGAAATAAAAGATAAATCCTCAGAAATCATTACTAAATAGAATTGGTAACATAAATTTTTATTGTACAATAAACTCATTACTTTAAGAATCTTAAAATAACAATAAAAGAATACGGATGGTAAAAATAGTAAGTTGGAATGTAAATTCAATAAGGGTTCGTTTACCTCATTTAATTGAATTAGATAAAACAGTTAAGCCAGATATAGTCATGCTTCAGGAAACGAAATCAACTGATGAAAACTTTCCTGAAGAAGAGATTTCTTCACTTGGGTACCAAATAATTAAAAAGGGTCAAAAATCATATAATGGAGTGGCAATATTATCAAAAGTCCCAATAAAAAAAATTACAGATACTTTGCCGGGAAACAAAAAAGATGTTCAAGCAAGATTTATTGATGCACAGGTACAAGTTGAAAATCCTTTTAATATTGTCTCTTTATATCTTCCTAATGGTAATCCAATTGATACTGATAAATTTCCTTACAAATTAGATTGGATGAAAAGACTTAAAAAGTATGCTCAAAATAAAATAGAAGACCATGAAACAGTTATATTTGGAGGAGATTACAATATAATACCTGGTTCTGATGACGCGATTGATATTAATAAGTGGAAAAATGACGCTTTGCATCATCCAGACTCAATAAAAATTTACAGAGAAATTATAAATTTAGGCCTGTCTGATGTGCTTAGAATTTATAATTCAAAAGCTTATGAATTTACATACTGGGATTATTCAAGAGGATCATGGGAAAAAGATAACGGTCTTCGAATTGATCATTTTCTTGCCACACCAAGTGCTGTTGATCGTATAACAGACTGTCAAATAGAAAAACAATTCAGAGGTCTTGAGCGACCTTCTGACCATGTGCCTATTTGGTTTGAAATAAAATAATTACTTTGGATTTCGCGCAATAATATTTATTAATTCGTAAACGATTGTAGCTGCAGCAGTAGATGTCAGTTCAGCATGATCATAGGCTGGTGCAACTTCAACTACATCAGCTGAAACAAGTTGAGATCCAGCAAGACCACGTAACACATTTAAAATTTCTCTTGTGGTCATGCCAGCTACTTCGGGAGTTCCTGTGCCTGGAGCATGAGCAGGATCTAAGACATCAATATCAATAGATATATAAAGAGGGTTATCTCCAATTCTATCTTTAATTCTCTGAACAATTTGATCAATTGAGTGGGTCTGGAATTCATCGCAATGTATTGTTTTAAATCCTAGATCTCGATCATTTTTTAGATCATTAGTGCTGTATAAAGGCCCCCTAATACCAATGTGCATTGAAGCATCATCTAAAAATAAACTTTCCTCTCTTGCTCGTCTAAATGGAGTTCCATGCGTATAAGGTGCACCAAAATAAGTGTCCCACGTATCTAAATGGGCATCAAAATGAACCAAAGCAACTGGTCCCCCAACTTTTTTGTTAATAGATCTTAAAAGTGGTAATGCAATTGTGTGATCACCGCCAATTGTGACAATGCTTCCTGCTTTTGAAAGAAAATCATCAGCTCCTTTTTCAATTTGCTTGATGGCCTCATCAATATCAAATGGGTTGCAGGCAATGTCTCCTGCGTCAGCAACTTGCTGAACCTTAAATGGTTCAACATCATAATCCGGATGATAATTTGTTCTTAATTGGCGAGAAGCCTGTCGAACTGCCTGCGGACCAAACCTAGCTCCTGGTCTGTAGCTTGTTCCTGCATCAAATGGTACGCCGATTATTGCTACATCACAATGATCAACATCTCTTAGTTCTGGTAAACGTGCAAATGTAGAAGGTCCAGCGTATCTTGGAACAACGGTACCACTTATTGGTTGAATAGGTTCTTTTTTATCAGTCATAAAGTTTAATCAAATCCTCCAAAATCTTGGAATAGCGATGGATCTCCAAAAATGTCACCGTAATCTTCTGTTCCTCCCAAGGATCCTCCTGAGAGTTCTTCCTCAGTTAATTCATTAGACTCTAAGGTTTGCAATTGTTCAAGGAATTTTGATTTTTTTTCCTGATCCGCAGCATCGATGCAAGACTGCCCATAAAGATCGTTTTTGACGATTTGTGTTGCTGCATAAGTAGCAAAGACCAATATAAGCAAGATTGCAACTATTCCTTTTGGAACTTTAAAACCTGCTTTGTATTCCTTATTAATTCTGCCAGATGCTGCTTTCTCTTTAACAAATATTTCTTGAGATTGAGCATATTTTTTTTCACTTCTTCTTCTTAATATTTCATATGTAACAGCTGCAATTACAGTTAATGCTATGATGGTTAAAGCTAATGCACTTAATGCGGGACTTATGCCAAGTCTTACTTTGGAAGCAATGACTGTGGTTAATGTTTGATCAGATAAGATACTAAATACAGTCGTATTATAATTTTCAAAAGAAAACAAAAAGGCAATAACCGCTGCTGATGCAATCGCCGGCATTAAATAAGGTACTAAAATTTTAAAAAACACTTGTGTTTGAGTTGCGCCTAAATCTAATGCAGCTTCCTCTTGTGTTTGATCAAATCTTTGAAGTCTTGCAACAAAAATTAAAAAGCAGTAAGTTGATATAAAGCATGTTTGTGCTAGAATTGTGAGAAATATTCCGTTTCTACCAACATCAGAAATGAATCCATCTCCTCCAAGTCCCGCTATACGATCCCATAATACTACGGTGGATATTCCAATAATAACACCGGGAAATAAAACAGGCATAATAGAGATTGAATAATAAATATCTCTTAACTGAGATCGAACTTGTGTTAAGACAATTGCGGCTGCCATGCCAATTGGTACAGAAAGTGATACGACTCCTGCTCCTATAATTAAACTACTAATAATTCCATCATGTAATCGCCAATCTGAAAGGAGGCCTGCTAAATGTTGCCCGTCGTATGCAATTTTTCCTTCATTAAACCATCTAAAACTAAAACACTCCCAAGGAGAAATAGATGGAAACTCAGCAGAGTTAAATGCTGTAATACTCATTATGATCAATGGACCAAATAAATAGGCAAAAAATATAAAGATATACATGCCCATCATGAAATTAATAAAGTATGTTGATTTCATTTTATAATTTCACCGATCTTAACTTTAAAAATCCGCATCATTGCTAAGACAAAAATAACAGAAATAATTAATAAAATTATTGAGTACGCTGATCCACGTGACCAGTTATCATTCATGTTGAACCACTGATAAATAAGCTGTGGAAACCAAAGAGTATTTGGGCTGCTTAAGACCACTGGTGTTGCAAGAGCTCCCACAGTCAACATAAATACCATTGTGCATCCAGACACAATTCCTGGCTTTGCATGAGGAATTACTATCCTCCAATGCGTCCTCAAAGAGGAGGAACCTAAATCTTTTGCGGCCTCAATCTGATTTATATCTAAGCTTTCAATGGCGTTATATAGAGGAAACATCATTAATAAAATGTATGCGTATACCAGGCCCGTATATAATCCAATATCATATGTAATGAACAAAATACTTTGATCAATTACTCCTATTCCAGTTAAAAAATTATTTATAACTCCTTCATTTGCAAAAAGTATTCTTAAAGCAAAAGACCTTAAGAGTTCATTGATCCAAAATGGTATTATTAAAGAAACAATCAATAGTCTCGCAGTGCTTGGATTGGCAATTTTAGCAATATAAAAAGCAATTGGATAACAAAATAATAAATTCGCAATAGTGACCACTATCGATACAAGAATAGTTCTTCCAAAAACTCCAAGATCAACAAAATTAAATGCATCAAGTGATGTTTTTGAGCCAAAAACAAAATGCTGATAATGTTCCATTGTATAATAATCTTGAGGTCCTCCGCGCGCTAACGGCGGGACATTTGATCTAAAAGATAAGTCCAGCATGTATAGTTGAGGTATTATGACAAGGAAAACAAACCAAAAGACTATTGCCACCAAGAAATAAATAGCAACTGCCTTACCGTTCTTTTTAAAAAATGGCTGCGTGAATAAATAATTTCCCATATTTAATCTATGGCTAATTGCGCTTTAGGTAAAATTGAAGACTTTGTTGACTCAAAGCCAAGTTGTAATTTTGTACCTGATGAGATTAATGAAGTATCAATTGCATTTGGAATAGAAAACTTGATCTTTGTTCCAGACTTTAACGTTGCGTAGAAATTTTTTATATTTCCCTCAAACTCAAAGCTTTCAATATTTACATCAATTAAATTATCAAAACTGTCTCCATCTCTTGGTAAGAATAAAGACTCAGGTCTTACAAAAGCAATTGCTTCATCTCCAATGTTTAATTTCTTATTTTCGTTCATTGTCGATACGAAATCACCATCAGGAGTTTCTATTTTAATCTTGTTTTGATTGATCTCTTTTACTTTTCCAAATAGAGGATTGTTTTCTCCAACAAAAGTTGCAACAAAAGGGGTTAATGGGTTGTTATAAACTTCATCACAAGGTCCTATCTGCTCAATTTCCCCTTCGTTCATTACTGCAATCCTATCAGACATTGTTAATGCTTCACCTTGGTCATGAGTAATATAAATAAATGTTATGTTAACCCTTTTTTGAATTTCTCTTAACTCGGTTCTCATTCTTTGTCTTAGTTTTAAATCTAATGCAGACAAAGGTTCGTCTAATAATAAAACTTTTGGTTCAACAGCCAATGCTCTTGCGATTGCTACTCTTTGTTTTTGTCCTCCTGATAATTGATGTACTTTTTTTTCGCCCTGTCCTTCCAATGCAATAAGCTCTAAAAGCTCATTTGCTCTTTTTTGTCTATCTCCCTTTGAGACTCCTCTGACCTCAAGAGAGAAAGCAATATTTTCAGAAACTGACATTAGAGGAAATAAGGCTAGATTCTGGAATATGAGAGAAGTAGGTCTTTTGTTTGGTCCTATGCCAGACATATCTTTGTTATCAATTAACACAGATCCTTCAGAGGGATCTTGAAATCCTGAAATAGCTCTCAACAATGTTGTCTTTCCGCAGCCAGATGGTCCCAAGAAAGAAAAGAATTCACCGCCGTTAATTTTTACGTTTACACTTTTAGCTGCATAAAAACTCCCAAAAGTAACTGAAACGTTATTTAACTCTACGTCTGCACTCATAAGAAAATTATAGTTATTAAATTAATAAACACGATACAAAAAAGCGCCCAAGATACGATCTTGAGCGCCTTAAATGTTATTAGAAACTAATTACGCCGTTTCAAATTTATTCGCGTACTCAGCTCTTGCATCAGCAAACCAAGGTGGCTCTGGTGGCCAAGGATTCAACTTAGTAGAAGTATCCCCTGGATAAATTGCTTTAGCTAAAGCTTTTGTTTCTGATGAGTAAAAATCAGAAGCGCCATTAACAGCTGAATTATATCCAATTTCATTAATAGTTTGACCACCAACTTCAGGGGTAAAGCTATAATTGATTAATTCATAAGCTTCATCAATGTTCTCAGCTTTTGCAGATAATGTGATACCATCAATCCATGCTAACGCACCTTCATCTGTAGTTTGATAAGCAACTGGCTCACCGGCTTTCATCATTGCTGCAATTGGGCCATCCCAAGTTTGTCCAACGACAACACCATCAGATGTAAATCCTTGTTTCTGAGGATCAGCACCTGACCAGAATTTAACAAGATTTCCTTTTTTAGAAATACAGAAATCAGTAATTGTCTCCCAGTTCTTTCTCATAGTATCTTCGTCTTTATAAGAAGACCAGAAGTCCATCTTACCTTGGTGATGCATCCAGATTCCACAACCTGTCATCATTGAGTAAGTCCTACCCATCATGAAGGCTCCATCAATGCCCGGATTAGGCTCCCATAAATCACCAAAACTTGGAAGACCATCTGGAGTCCATTTGTCAGTTCTCCAAGAAATTGACTCTGTTCCCCACAATTGTGGAACCCAGTGAGATCCATTCCCACCAAAATTCCAATCGCGCTCACCTACTGCAAGCATCCCTGGGTTTACAGCACTAGTATTGATTCTATTCATATCGAATGGAGCTAAGACACCTAGGTTCTCCCATTGCAACGCCCTCATATTCGTCGGGCTTGCTAGGTCATAACCTGCGCCACCACCAGCTTTCATTTTTGATATTATTTCACCGTTGTCTCCGATTTTGGTGTGATTAACAGTAATGCCAGTTTTAGCTTTAAAATCAGCTACAACTGAATCAGGTAAGTACTCACCCCACATCAAAACATTTACAACAGGTGCGGCAAAAGCATTTGGAATATACCAGGGGCCAATAGCTGCTGCTGCTCCAGTTGCAGCTGCACCTTTTAGGACTGATCTTCTTGAAACTTTTGCAGCCTTAAGAGTTTTATTTATTTTCTTCACGGCTACTCCTCATATTGTTAATTAATTAATAAAAAATTCTCATACATAAGAGAGAAGGTGTAAAGAATAAAGTTTAAGAAATTTTCATAAATCTCTGGTCTTAAATCATTTAATTCCAATCTAAGCATCTGAAAAATATCAATAAAAATTAATTATAATTTCATACATTAAGAGAGGTTGATAAATATATGATTCATATAAATATATTTTTTCAATGTATTTGATACTTAATACTTGGCTAAATCACTGTTTTAAATAGACTTTTGTCATGATTTTAACAACCACAATTGGTTCGTTCCCTAAGCCGTCCTTTTTACCTTTATCAGATTGGTTTAAAGGGGAAAAAGGTACCGACAACGAAAGGCCAACTTCTGTATATCAAGAAGAAAAAAAAAAGATGGGCAGTCAATATGAAAGTCTAGTAAATGAAGCATCAAAACAAGTCATAAATGATCAGATTGCTTGTGGAATCGATATTGTCACTGATGGAGAGGTTAGAAGAGAAAATTATATTCACTATCATTGCAGGCATTTGAAAGGGATAGACTTTAAGATACTCACTGAAAAAACTGCAAGAACTGGAAATTATAACTGCTGGCTTCCAACCATAACAAAAAAAATTGAATTCAATGGTTATTTTTTAGATAGAGAATTTAAGCTTAATCAATCTGTTTCAAACAAGCCAATTAAAGCTACAATACCAGGCCCTCTTACTATTGCTGATACTATTTCTGATAACTTTTATCATGAAGAAAAGAAGATGTGCTTCGACCTAGGTGAAGTAATCAATAAGGAAATTAAAAATCTTGTTGATGCTGGCTGCAGATATATTCAAATTGATGAACCACTATTTGCAAGAAAATCAAAAGAAGCGCTCGAGTTTGGGATTGATAATATTGAACGTTGCTTTCACGGCATTAACAATTGCGATAAAATTGTACACATATGTTGTGGCTATCCTGATAAAATAGACTCAGTTGATTATCCAAAGGCTCCTCTATCTAGCTATTTTGATTTGGCTGACGCATTAGAAGCAAGTTGTATTGATACAATTTCAATTGAAGATGCACATCGATATAATGATTTAAAGTTATTAGAAAAATACAAAACAAAAAAAATTGTATTTGGTCTTTTAAAAATAGCCTCAAGTCAAATTGAAGATATTGATATGATTAGATCTAGAGCTTTAGATTGCCTTAACCATATTGATAAAGAAAGACTTATAGCTGCTCCTGATTGCGGTCTTGGCTATCTATCGCGAGAGTTAGCAATAAAAAAATTAACAAATCTCTGTAAAGCTGTTGAAGATATTTAAGCAATTAACTTTTCAGGCATACAAAAACCTAAATCAAGATCTTTAGCTACATCTTGCTGTGTACAGTTTCCATCCATTACATTTAGACCATTTAAGAAATTTTTATTTGAACTCAAAGCTTTATTGAGACCATTTTTGGCTAAATCAGATACGAATGGCAATGTTGCTTGATTAAGACTGATTGTTGACGTTCTAGGTACACATCCAGGCATATTTGTAACACAATAATGAACAACATTATGCAGAACATACACCGGATCAGCATGAGTTGTTGGCTTGCTGGTTTCAATGCATCCCCCCTGATCAATGGCTACGTCAACAAGAGCAGAGCCTGGTTTCATCTTTGAAACTAAGTTTTCTGAAACTAGTTTTGGCGCAGATGCGCCTGGCACAAGAACACTCCCTATCAATAAATCACAATCTTTTACATTTTCATTAATACTATCAGTTGTTGAGATCACAGTTGTAACTTCATTGTTGAAGAATGATTTTAACTCATCAAGCCTCTGTTGAGATTGATCAATTAAAATAACATTTGCTTTCATTCCATGCGCTATTAATGCGGCATTAAATCCAACTACTCCACACCCAATAATAACTACATTTGCTGGTGGGGCTCCAGTTGCGCCTGATAAAAGCACTCCTCTGCCACTGTTTGTCATCTCTAATGATCTTGCTCCTGCTTGAATAGAAATTCTACCTGCAACTTCACTCATCGGAGCGAGTAATGGTAGACGATTATTCTCATCTGTAACAGTCTCGTAGGCGATGCACGTTGATCTAGATTTCATTAACCCTAAGGTAAGTTCCTTATTGGCGGCTAAATGAAGATAGGTAAATAATAGTTGATTTTTTTTAAGAAGCTCAACTTCTTGTTTTTGTGGCTCTTTAACTTTAATTATTAATTCGCTTATATCAAAAACCTCTCCGGCAGTTTTGCAAATGCTTGCACCTGCAGAAGAATAGTCAGCGTCAGTAAAGCCTGAGCCTATTCCTGCCCCTGTTTCAACAATAACCTTATTGCCCTCTGAAACAAGTATCTTTACACTATCAGCAGATAGTCCTACTCTATTTTCTTGAGGTTTGATTTCTTTTGGAACGCCTATTAACATATATAACTAATTTTTATACTATTTGCATAAATTTAAAAAGGACTAAGAACTCTAATGGCAAAAAAATGGCTTAAAATTGTTTATACAGAAAAAAATCCAGCAAAACTTAAACTGCATTATAAAAGTTGGGCAAAGGAATACGATAAAGATTTAACTGATTGGGGATACGCTTATCCAAAACGATTAAAAGATATCATTCTTAGTAAAAAAATAAAAATTTCAAAAAAAGCAAATATTTTAGACGCTGGATGTGGAACTGGATTAGTAGCTGAAGAGTTGAGTAAATTAGATTATAAAAATCTAACGGGTTTAGATAATTCAAAAGAAATGCTAGAACTTGCAAAATCAAAAAAAATTTTTAAAAAGCTTGTTTGCCAATCATTAAATAAAAAAACTACATTGAAAAGCAATCAGTTCGATTTAATAATCTGCACAGGAGTCCTTACTGCTGGTCATGTAGGGCCAGGTGCAATCAAAGAATTATTAAGAGTTACAAAAAAAAATGGTTACTTAATACTTTCAATTTCTGAGACTATTTTTAAAAAATTAGGGTTTGATACAGAACTAGCCAACAGATCCAATGAATACACTCTTTTGTATATCTCAAGGCCATTCCTAGCACTTCCTCGTCACAACTCCAGTGCAAAAAATAAAATTTATATTTTAAGAAAATCCTAGCCTACTTGTTCTTGACTCATGTCACTGGAGTCAATGCCTGCAATTTCAACAGGCTTTTTCATTGCATCTCTTCTGAAAGGCTCGCCTAATTCTTGATTCAAAATAACTTCAATAAATGTTGTGATACCTCTATCCTGATCTTCGCAGGCCTTCCTTAGATTTTGAGTCAATTCTTCCATCGTTCTAACTATGACACCTTTTAAGCCACATCCTTCTGCTACTTTTGCGTAGCTTAGTTTTGGATCTAATTCAGTGCCAACAAAATTATTGTCATACCAAAGAATTGAGTTTCTTTTCTCGGCGCCCCATTGATAATTTCTGAATATTACCATGGTAATGGCAGGCCATTCTTCTCTTGCACAAGAGGTCATCTCGTTCATACTAATGCCAAATGCTCCATCTCCAGCAAATCCAACAACTGGAATGTTGGGGCATCCAATTTTAGCGCCTAGAACTGAGGGGAAACCATATCCGCATGGACCAAATAGACCTGGAGCAAGATACTTTCTTCCTTCATCAAAAGTAGGATAAGCATTTCCTATTGCACAATTATTGCCAATATCCGATGAAATAATTGCTTCTCTGGGCAGAGCCGCTTGGATTGCTCTCCAAGCCATTCGTGGAGACATTCTATCAGAATCTCTCTTTCTAGAGTCCGCGTTCCATGTGGTTCCAGGATCATCATCTTCGTGATCCATGCTGCTTAGCGTTTGTAGCCAAGAAGATTTAGTTTGATGCACTAATGCTTTTCGATCATCTCTGCCATTATCACCGGCACTTTGAGATAAGTTATTTATTAATTGTTGTGTTACAAGCTTTGAATCTCCACAAATGCCTACAGTTACCTTTTTAGTAAGCCCTATACGGTCTGAATTTATATCGACTTGAATTACTGATGCTTCTGTTGGCCAATAATCTATGCCATAGCATGGCAAAGTAGAAAAAGGATTTAACCTAGTACCTAAAGCAAGAACAACATCAGCCTTTGAAATTAATTCCATTGCTGCTTTTGATCCATTATAACCTAAGGGTC
>CACFAO010000009.1 GCA_902564295.1 uncultured Pelagibacteraceae bacterium | reverse complement strand
ATGGAATCAGAGCCAGGTTCTGAACCAGAAATGATTGCTGAGCCTGAAGTTGATCCAGAGCCAATCGAAGAGGCGGCAATGGAGCAGGAAGAGTCTTCTCAAAGCATTATGGATTTAATACATGCAAATAGGGAAAATTCAGATAGCGACTCACCTGACTTATTTAGTGACCAAAACGTTCATCAACTTGATGAGACACATGATTCTATTGAAGCTGATGAAGAATTAGAAACTGATCAAGACTTACTTGAAATTCCTTCTTTCTTGAGAAGACAGAGTAAATGACAAATAAAGAACTTGGCCACAGGCCAGTTCTTATTGAAGAGGTTATTGAACAATTAGGGCCAAAAGATAATGAAACATACATCGATGCAACATTTGGATACGGAGGATATACAGAGAGAATCCTTCAAAGCTGTGAATGCAAAGTCATTGCAATTGACAGAGATCCAACAGTCAAAAAACAAGCTGAAAGATTTAAAAAAAAATATGGCAGTCGGTTTTCTTTTGTACATTCTAAATTTAGTCAGATTGATAAAATTTCCAAAGAAACAAAAGAAAAAGAAATTAACGGTTTCGTATTTGATATAGGAGTTTCATCAATGCAACTAGATGATGCAAATCGAGGATTTTCATTCATACAAGATGGCCCCCTAGATATGAGAATGAGTCTAGATGGCCAAACAGCTTCAGACTTAATAAATAAAAAGGACAAAGACGAGCTTGCTGATATCATTTACCATTACGGAGATGAGAGAAACTCAAGGAAAATTGCAAGAAATATAGATAAGCACCGAACTCAAAAAAAAATTGAGAGTACGATCGAGCTTGCAGAAATAATTAAAAAATCTTTTCCTTCAAAATATTACAAAAGACATCCTGCTACGAAAACATTCCAGGCTATTAGAATTTTTATTAATAATGAAATACGTGAGCTTCACGCAGGTCTCAACCAAGCTTTTAATTTACTAAGAGCTAATGGAAAGATATGCGTGGTCACGTTTCACTCAATAGAGGATAAACTAGTAAAGAATTTTACAAATAAAGTTTGTTTAAGAAATAAAAAGATCAAGTTAATAAAACCATCTTCTAAAGAAATATTAAGTAATCCAAGATCTCGTTCGGCAAAGCTTAGAGTCATTAAGCGTGAGCAATTAAACTTTAATTATATTTCAATATCAGAGTTAGGATTTGAATTATGATAAATGTTTTTTTTAAAATATTATCCGTTGCTATTTTGTTAACAGGATTACTTGCAATTATGGTTATAAAAAACATCTCAGCCGAAAAACAAAAGTATATTAACGAACTTGAACTAACACTTCGAGAAGAACAAAAGATAAATGAACTTTATAAAATTGAATGGGACCATTTAGTTTCGCCGATGAATATTAAAAAGATTTCAGAAATGATTATTAATAATGATTACGAAAAGTATTTTGTTGTATTAGATGATGAAGACATTCAGCAAAATAGTGAATTATTTAATGATATCATTGAAGTTTATGATACATCAACGATTAATCAAAATTTGGCAAGGTAAATTCCTTGAAAAAAAAGCGGAACATTGGCCGAAAGAAAATTGATATATATCAAAAAAGTTTTTCCTTTACACACAGATATAATAAAGAAAAGTTTGATTTTGAAAGATTAAAATCTTTAAAGAATAATTTTGCTCTCAAAATAAATAACCGTTTAATATTGTCAGCGATTGTTTTTAGTAGTTTATTTTTAGCAGTTACAATCAAGATGATAGAAATTAATTTACTTTACACTGAAAAAGGAAATTATTTCATTGAGAATTTTGAGTCAAAAAGAGGAAATATTCTTGATAGAAATAATACTTCTCTCACAGCAAATTTATTAACATCCCATATCTCTGTAAATCCAAAAGCTGTATACGATAAGAAAAAATTTATAAATAAAGTCTCAGCAATAAATAATAGGTTTTCTGCAGCTGATCTTGATAAATTAGTATCTGAAAAAAAATTTTTTTGGCTTGATCGTAATGTTGAACCCTTTGAATTACAAAAGTATATAGATTTAGGTGAGACTGGAATTGAATTTAGAGATGCCTATAAAAGAAAATATCTTCATAGCGAACTTTTTAGTCATTTAGTTGGTAAAGTTGACATTGATAATACAGGTGTATCTGGACTAGAAAAATCTTTTGATAAGTTTCTTCAAAATGAAAAAAATAATGATTTGATACTGTCTTTAGATACAAGAATACAACACATTGTTCGTGATGAAATACTAGCTGCTATGAAACTATATAGAGCAACTGGCGGCTCAGGAATCATAATGAATGTCAATAATGGAGAAATTCTTGCCATGACATCACTTCCAGATTTTGATCCCAATACTAAAAACGTAAATGACAATGATAAATTCAACAAAAACACATTAGGGGTATATGAGTTTGGTTCGGTGATGAAAATATTTACTACAGCAATGGGAATTGAAGAAAAAATCTTTCTACCAAATACAAAGTACAAGATAGAAAATCACATTTATATTGGAAAGCACCGTGTAGAGGATGTTCACAGGCCTTGTGAAATAAAAATGTGTTCTGTTGAAGAAATATTTGTTGAGTCATCAAATATTGGAACGATTAAAATGATTAGAGATATTGGTAAAGAATTACAACAAGATTATTTGTCTCAACTTGGATTACTTCATCAAGTTAATATTGGAATACCAGAAAAAGCAGTTCCAATTGTTCCTGACCCATGGAGAACGTTTAATACAGAATCAATCTCTTACGGGTATGGCCTTTCGGTGTCACCATTGCATTTGGCTGTCGCTACATCAGCTGTAGTAAATGGAGGATTTTTAATCAAACCATCTTTAACAAAATTAGAAGAAGATAAACGATATGAAAATCAAATTTTCTCAGAAGAGACCAGTGAAATTATGCGTTACCTTTTAAGCCAGGTTGTCGCAAAAGGGACTGCTAAAGAAGCCTTTAACAAGGATGCTGATAAAGCATACACAGAAGATGGTAAGTTCAAATATTTGGTTGGAGGTAAGACAGGTACATCTCACATGATAGACAAAAAATCCTATACAAGAGAAAAGCTAACTACTTTTATATCGGTACTACCCATACACAAGCCAAAGTATGTAGTTCTCATTTCATTAGACGACCCGAAAGGCATTAATAGAGAATATGGAGAGCCATATAATACTTGGAACTGGAGTGATGCTGGGTGGAATGCAGCAAGAGTTTCACGACAAATTATTGACAGAGTAAGTCCTATTTTGGACATAAAGGCAAGATATATACCTAATGAAAATATGCTCATTAATACCTCTCTTGAATAAATGCTAAACTATTCCCTTCTAGAAGAAATTAAATCAAAGAAGATAAAATTTAACGGTATCTCATCTGACTCGAGATCGATAAAAAAAGGAAATATTTTTTTTGCAATACCTGGAAATGAAATAGATGGATCTAAGTTCATAAATCAAGCAATTAAAAAGGGTGCTTCAGCTATTGTTGTTCCATCATACAGTAAAAATAGATATCCAAAGAATATAACAGTGTTAAAGGTTAAAGATATTAGAAAATCACTATCTCTTTTAGCATTTGAAATTAACAAAAATAATATTGAAACAAAAATTGCAATAACAGGAACAAATGGAAAAACATCTGTTGCATATTATTTAAGTTATTTGCTGAGAATTTCAGGAAAGAGTGTAGCTACTATAGGCACTTTAGGCAACTCTGTATTAAAGAGAAATAAATATAACCTTACATCACCCGAACCAATTGATCTATCAAATCAATTAAAAAAAATAGGTCGAAAAAAAATAAAATATTTGGTTATGGAAGCATCGAGTCATGGCTTGCATCAAAGTAGATTTTATGGAATGAATTTTGATATTTGTGCATTAACAAATATATCACATGATCACCTTGATTATCATAAAACTATAAATAATTACATAAAAAGTAAAATGATGCTATTTAAAGATTATATACATAAAGATAGTAAATTAATAATTAACTCAAAAACACAATATATAAAAAAAATAAAATCAATTTTAAAAAAAAATAAATACGTTCAACCATTATATTTTCAAGAAAATAGGAATTATAAAATTGTAAAAATACATATAAAAAATAATATTCAATATGTAAAAGCTATAGTAGGCAGTAAACTAATTCTTTTAAAGTTTAAAAATTTTCCAAATTTTCAGATAGAAAATTTTATATTCGCAATTTCAATTATGAGTTTAATTGGATTTGATCCTAGAAAGCTATCAAAAAGTAGTTTTAATTGCCCGTCAGTTTTAGGAAGAATGGAATATGTTGGAAAGACGAAAACAGGTGGGAAAGTTTATGTTGATTTTGCGCATACGCCTGATGCTCTTAAAAATTCAATCATAGAGTCAAAAAACTTAGAGACATCAAACGTACACGTTTTATTTGGTTGTGGTGGAAATAGAGATAGAAAAAAAAGACCAATTATGGGTAAAATAGCCTCTAAATACGCTGATAAAGCCATAGTTACAGATGATAATCCAAGATATGAAAATCCAGCAAGGATTAGAAAGGAAGTGATTGGAAATTTAAAAAATATATTTGAAATTGGTAACAGAAAATTAGCTATAAAAAAAGCTATTGGCGAATTAAAGATAGGCGATTTACTTCTTATTGCCGGTAAAGGTCATGAAAAATTTCAATCCATCATGGGAAAAAATTTGCCTTTTGATGATGTCAAAATTGCCAAAAAATATTTACAAAAAAAATGAAAAAATTCATTACAACTAGTGAAATAAATGAATTATTTGGGACTAATATTGTTGGTAAAAGAATAACTGGTGCATCGATCGACACACGGTCATTAAGGAAAGGTAATATTTTTTTTGCAATTAAAGGTTTTAACACAGATGGTCATAAATATTTAGTAGAAGCAGAAAAAAAAGGTGCATCTATTGTTTTTGTTCATAAAAAAGTAAAAGGCATAAAAATACCTCAAATCAATGTTAAAGATACATCTAAAGCACTCCTTAAGCTTGCAAAAAAATACAGAGTGCAGATGAAAACACAAATTGTAGGTATTACAGGTAGTATTGGGAAGACTGGTACAAAGGATGCAATAAATTATTTGCTAAGAAATGAGCAAGATGTTTACTGTTCGCGTAAATCATTCAATAATCAATATGGTCTGCCTCTTGAATTACTAAATATGCCACGGCATACGAAGTATGGATTTTTCGAAATAGGCATGAATCATTCAGGGGAAATAAAAAGATTAGTAAAGGTATTGCAGCCACAAACAGCTATTATTTTAAATGTTGAAAATGTTCACCTTGGTAATTTTAAATCTTTAAAAGAAATTGCATTAGCAAAATCAGAAATATTCACTTCAACAAAAAGTATTGAAAACTTAATTATTAATAGAAATTCTAATTTTTATAAATTACTATATGTGTTGTTCAAAAAAACAAAGATCAGTACTTGCTTAGACATTGGAAAAGTTAAATCATCAAAAGTATATCTTAAAAAAGAGACAAATATTGGGAATGTTATTAAATACCAAGTAATATTACCTGGTAACGGTATACTTGATTTTACTCTAAGAAAAAATCAAAAAAATCTAATTTTTAATGCATTAGCCATTCTTACTTGCTTTTATATGCTAGGTTTAAATTTAAAACTAATCAATCAATTCAAAAATGTTCCTTTTACAGAAGGAAGAGGCGAAATACTAAAATCAAAATATAAGGGAAATAGACTAGAAATACATGATCATTCCTATAATGCCAGCCCTGTTTCCATGAGAGACACAATAGATATTTTTAATAAGTTTAAAAAAGGACACCTAGTTTATGTCATAGGGGATATGAATGAGCTTGGAAATAAATCTGAAAAATTTCATATAGATTTAATTAGATATCTAATACTGATAAAGGCTAAAAAAGTAATTTTTGTTGGAGCAAAACTTTTCTCACTTAGAAAAAGATACAATATACTTCAGTTTGAATATTATGAGAATATAGATAGTGTTATAAGTAATGCAAAAAAAATATTTAATAGGAATAGCAAGGTATTTCTAAAGGGTTCAAATTCAATCAATTTACGAAAGTTGTCAAATCATTTAATAAGTTAACTATGATCTTATATTTAATTGAGTATTTTAATCTTGGAGTATTAAATAATTTTTTAAATTATTTAACGGTTAGAACAGGTTTGGCATTATTTACTTCATTTTTTTTTATTCTCTTTTTTGGCCCATTTTTAATTAAAAGAATTGGATCATATCAATCAATTGGTCAGCCTATTAGAGAAGACGGTCCTGAGTCTCACTTGGTAGCTAAAAAAGGGACTCCGACAATGGGAGGAATTATAATTTTGATTTCAATAGTTGGATCAATGATTCTATGGGTTAATCCTGAAAGCTATATATCTTGGCCAATTATATTCCTTCTAATATCATTTGGATTGGTTGGTTTTGCAGATGATTTTAGCAAAGTTAAGAAAAAATCAAGTAATGGAATTTCTGCGAAAATAAGAATCTTTTTTCAAATAACAATAGCGTTGATATTTATTTACTGGATAACAACTTATAATGAAATTGATATTCAGTTATTATCCTTACCTTTTCTTAAGGATATATTTCTAAACTTGGGTTTATTTTCAATTCCATTTGTTATATTCGTAATTCTAGGATCAGCAAATGCGGTTAATCTTACAGACGGTCTTGACGGGCTAGCAATTGTTCCCATTATGATTGTCTCTGCGACTTTTGCTGTAATCTGCTATTTGGCAGGAAATATGATCTTTTCTAATTATCTTTACATTAATTATTTACCTGGAGCAGGTGAATTAACCGTACTTTGCGCAGCCATAATTGGATCCGCTCTTGGCTTTTTATGGTACAACGCGCCTCCAGCAATGGTCTTTATGGGCGACACAGGCTCTTTATCATTAGGCGCTGCGTTGGGGGGTATAAGTGTTCTAACCAAGCAAGAAATTGTGTTGGCAATAGTTGGAGGAATATTCGTAGCTGAAGCGGTGTCAGTAATTCTTCAGGTTGGCTCGTATAAGCTAACCGGCAAACGAATATTTAAAATGGCTCCCTTACACCATCATTTTGAGAAGAATGGTATTGCAGAATCAAAAATAGTAATTCGTTTTTGGATAATCGCTTTAATTCTTGCCTTGATTGGACTTGCAACACTTAAGATCAGGTAACTAAATGCTGAAGTCAAAATGTTTTTCAAAGAAAAGCTATGTGATCATTGGTATGGGAAAAACGGGATGTTCAATTTATAAATCTCTTATAAATAGTGGAGCCGTAGTATATTTTTGGGAAGATAATCCCAAACATTCAAAAAAAATATTAAATAAAGGATATAAAAAGTATTCTCCTAAAATAAGTCATATAGACTATGTTCTTCCTAGCCCTGGAATTGCTACAAAAGGAAAGTCAGCACATAAACTGATAAAAAAATTAACTTCAAAAAATACTAAACAGATAAGTGAATTAGATTTATTTCAATTATACCTGGAAAATCTAAATACAAGGAAAAAGATTAAAATAATTGCAGTTACAGGCACAAATGGAAAATCAACAACAGTATCTTTAATTTATCATACTCTTAAAAAAAATAAATTCAACATACAGCTTGCAGGAAACATAGGTAACCCAATCTTTAAAACAAAGATGATTAAAAAAGGTTTTTATATCTTAGAGTTATCATCTTATCAATTAGAGAGCTCTAAAATATTTCAACCTGATATTGCCTGTATACTTAATTTAACTCCAGATCATTTAGCGAGACATAATACAATGGTTAATTATGGTAATGCTAAATTAAATATTTTTAAAAATATAAATAGCTCACAAAAAGGATTTTTTGATAATAGTTCAATTTTAAAAAAATTAATAAAAAAAGATAATCACTTAAATAAAATAAAAAATTTAAAGCAGATTAATAATAAAAGAATCATCACTAAAAATTTAAATGTAAATCAGTATAATTTACTGAGTAACGATCAAAATTACCGTTTCTCGTATGAAGTTTTGAAAGAAGTAGGCTTAAGCAGCAATAAAATCTTCAATGCTTTTAAATCATTCAGAGGCCTTGAATTTAGACAGCAAATAATTTTTTCAGACAAAAACAAAGTTATTATAAATGATTCCAAATCAACAAATTATCATTCTCTAATTGCAGCGCTAAAAAAATATAAAGATATCTTTCTGATATGCGGTGGTCAGATAAAAAGCAGTAATATCAATATATTAGACGACAGTCTTAGCAATATTAAAAAAGTAATAATTATTGGAGAGGAATCTAATACTTTTTACAGATACTTTAAGAGCAAAGTTGCAACAGTTTATGTTCACAGCTTAGATAAAGCAGTGATCGAAATGAATAAATTTATGACGACCAATACCGATTTCAATACTTTTTTATTCAGTCCAGGTGCCGCTTCATTTGATCAATATACCAACTTTGAGGAACGTGGAAGACATTTTAATAAACTTATAAGCAAACTTATCAAATAATGAATAAAAGAACTTATGAACAGTCAATAATTACAAACTGGATTATTGAAATAAATAAACCAATTTTTTTTTGCATAACAGTATTAATAACTTTTGGTCTATTAATAAGTTTAACTATAAACCCTGGTACAAGCAGGTATCTCAACAACAATCTATTCGCAATTTTTAATATACAGGCTTTGTACCTAGCAATAGGTTTTTTAGTATTTATTTCTATTTCACTGATTGAGACAAAATACATAAAATTATTTAGCGTGATATTATTTATGGTATTTTTTGCTTTATTAGTTCTTACTCTATTATTTGGGGATGAAATCAAAGGTTCAAGAAGATGGATAAGTTTTGGATCTTTCTCTCTCATGCCAATAGAATTAGTAAAGCCAGTCTTTTGCGTTGTACTTGCTATGATATTAAATAATCAATATCAAGGCACAAAAATATCATCTCACTCACTAAGTGCTTTAATCTATATTTCAGTTGCAAGCATACTTGTTATGCAACCTGATATTAGTCAATTTTTTTTATTATCAGCTATCTATTTCGGTTCAGTGCTTATGAGTGGTTTCAGCATTATAATACTCACCATAATTGTAGTTTTTGGACTTTTAAGTTTTGTGATGATATATTTCCTCAATTTTAATGTTCAAAATAGAATAAATTCATTTCTATTTCCAAATGAATATGACGTAACTCAAACTGAAATTTCTCTTCAAGCAATTAAACAAGGAGGTATTATTGGTGTGGGGCCCGGCAATGGTCTTTTAAAAAATAAAATTCCTGAAGCTAATTCAGATTATATATTTTCTGTTGTTGCTGAAGAGTACGGTCTCATAGGTTGTACACTTATATTATTAATCTTTTTTATAATATCATATCAAGGTTTCAAAAAAATTTATGGAAACAATGATCATTTTATTCAAATTTGTTTATTTACCCTTGTTTTATACTTATGCTTGCAGGCCTTAATTCATATAGGAGTAAATATAAGGTTGATACCAACAACTGGAATTACCTTACCGTTTATCAGCTATGGAGGTTCATCGGTCCTTGGCATGTCTATTGCAGCAGGATTAATTTTATTATTCTCAAAGAATCGACATATTCGTGAATAAACTAACTTTATGAAAAAACTTTTTTTAGTAGGTGGAGGAACTGGAGGTCACTGTATACCAATAAATGTAGTTTATTCAAAGGCACCTAAAAATTTTAAATGCTTTATTTTAACCGACGACAGAGGCAAGAAATATTTCGATAATATAGACTCAAATAATGTAATTATATTTAAAAATCTTATTTCTTCTCAATCAAGACTAGCAAATATTATAAATACTCCGTTTTTGTTTATTCAATCAATGTTATATAATTTTAAAATCAAACCAGATTATACTTTAGGCTTTGGTGGATTTTTCACAATACCTGTTCTTTTCGCTAGTTTAATAATGAGAAAAAAAATTTTTCTTCATGAGGGCAATGCATTTATTGGAAAAGCGAATAAATTATTATTTAAATATGTAGGTAATATCTTTACAACTTTCAACGAAACTTATGGTGAAAAGCTAATTCAAAATAAAAATTCATTTAGAGTTGGTTTACCAACTAGGAGTAGTAAAAACTTAGAAAACAAACAAACTAATAAAAAAAATCAGCTTACAATATGTATTCTTGGTGGTAGCCAAGGTGCAAAAAACCTTTCAGATAATATAGCTCATTCGATTATAAAATCTAAGAATGAATGTAAGAAAGAATTTATTGTTTACCATCAATGTAGGAAAGAAGATGTAAACTTATTAGAAAAACTTTATAGAGAAAATAGTATTGAGTGCTATGTAAATGTATACTTCAATAATGTCACAGATATTTTAGAGAATACAAATTTAATTATTTCACGAGCTGGCTCATCGACTGTAAATGAAATTATTTGCTTTAGAATTCCCTCAATTTTGATTCCTTATCCATATGCTGCTGACAACCATCAATATTATAATGCATCAGTTCTTAAAAGCCTTAATTGTGCTGAAATAATTAAGGACAAAGATATGAATACTCACTTATTATCAAGTTTGATCAATAAAATAATCAACGACCCGCAAAGAAGAGAGTCTATTAAGGAAACTTTAAAAAAAGAGTATATAAACAATCCCGTTGAAAGAATTTTTAAGCATATAGAAGAAGGTCGATGAAATTAAATAAAAATAAATTAATACATATTATAGGAGTTGGTGGAATTGGGATGAGTGGAATTGCAGAAATTTTATCAGAAATGGGGTATCAAGTTCAAGGAAGTGACATAAAAATCAACGCAAATATTATTCGATTAAATAAAAAGAAAATTAAAACTTTCAATTCACATAAAAAGTCAAATTTAAAAAATGTAAGCTTAGTTGTTTATTCGTCTGCAATAAGTAAAAACAATATTGAGCTTGAACATTCCAAAAAAATTAAAATTCCCTCAATTTCAAGAGCTGAAATATTATCTCAAATTGTAAAACTAAAAAAAACTATAGCTATATCTGGGTCTCATGGGAAAACTACTACGACGTCTTTAATTTCAGCAGTTTTAAATGGGGCAAGAATGAAACCTACTGTAATCAATGGCGGGATAATAAATCAGTATGGAACAAATACAAAATTAGGATCAGGTGATTGGTTAGTAGTTGAAGCTGATGAATCTGACGGTACTTTTGTGAAACTTCCTGCTTCAATTTCTGTGGTAACTAATATTGATAAAGAACATCTTGATTACTATTCAAATTTTCAAAATCTAAAAAACTATTTCAAAAGGTTTATCACACAAGTTCCTTTTTATGGTTTCGCAGTTATATGTATAGATGATAATGAGCTACGTAAGTTAGCTGCAAATATAAGAACTACAAAAATTATTAGAACTGGTTTTCATAGAGAAAGTGATATCAAATGTATTAAATTAAGACATAAAGCCAATGAAATAATATTTGATGTTTTTGTAAAAGAGCAAAACCAAACTATTAAAAATATTAAGTTACCACTTCATGGAGCGTATAATGTAAATAATGCATTAGCTGCTATAGCAGTTGGTCTTCAATTAAATGTAAAACCAGAAATAATTAAGAAGTCTCTAAATTCTTTTAAGGGTGTCCAAAGAAGACTTACTGAATTATGGAGTAATAATAACATAAGAGTTGTTGATGATTATGCCCATCATCCGACTGAAATAAATAATGTATTAAAAGGACTGGTTGATGCAGACAAAAAAAATAGAATAATAACTATTTTCCAGCCTCATAGATTCTCAAGGGTTTTAGATTTGAAAAGCAAATTCACGACGTGTTTTAAAAATAGTGAATGTGTATTTGTTTCGGACGTTTATGGAGCAGGAGAGAAAAAACCAAAAAATTTCGATTTAAATAAATTTATTAGTAACATCGCAAAAAATTCTAAAGTCAAAGCTGAATATTTTGTTAAAAATGATCAACTATTTGAATTAACAAAGAAGAATAGATCAAAAATAATCTTTTTATTTTTAGGGGCTGGGACAGTTACAGATTGGGCTCAAAATTTTGCAAAAGAGTTAAAAAAAATTTATGAATGAAAATCAAAGGGAATTTTTAGAAAATTGTAAAAAAAGCAATGTTATTGGCAAAATTCAAATTAATTATAATTTATCAAAATATACGTGGTTCGGGGTAGCAGGTAACGCTGAGATATTTTATATGCCCTCAAATTTTGAAGAACTGGCAAAAGTTTTAGAAATCAACAGAGATAAATTACCAGTAACGGTGATTGGAGCTGGATCGAATCTCATTATAAGAGATGGTGGAATATTTGGTCTTGTAATAAAATTAGGAAAAGAATTTAGTCAAATTAAATTACATAAGGATTGTATTGAAGTTGGGGCTGCAACCTACGATAGAGTATTATCCAACTACTGCCTGAAAAATGAAATAGGTGGAATGGAGTTTTATTTTGGAATTCCGGGAACACTTGGAGGCGCAGTTCGTATGAACGCCGGTTGTTATAATTCTGAAACAAAAGATGTTTTTATTAAAGCAAAGTGTATTGATTATAGGGGACAAGTTTCAGAAATATCTAATTCGAAGGAATTATTTTCTTATAGAAAAAGTAGTATGCCTCAAGATATGATTATCTGCGATGTATATATGCAAAAAAAAAATGCAAGCAAAGATGCAATTTCTATAAAAATGAAAGAAGTTGATGATCAAAGAAAAAAGGCTCAACCGCAGCAAATTAAAACAGCTGGAAGTACATTTAAAAATCCAAAAGATCAGACTGATAAAAAAGCATGGGAAATTATTGAAGAAGCTGGTCTTAAAAATTTTGAGCTTAATGGAATATGTTTCTCTTCTAAGCATTCAAACTTCATAGTTAATAATCAAACTAAATCAGCAAACCTTATCGAAGACTTCGGAGAATATGTTAGGTCTGTTGTAAAGAAAAATTTGGGAATAAGCTTAAACTGGGAAATAAAGATATTTGGTGAAAGATGAATAAAGACAAAAAAATTATGCTTTTGTATGGAGGCATTTCTGCAGAAAGAGAAATAAGCATTATCACCTCAAAAGAAATTAGTAAATCTCTTAAAAGTATGGGCTACAATATTGTAGAAATTGATGCAAATGAGAGTCTGTTAGCTGATCTTAAACTGCATAAACCTGACATAGTATTCAATGGATTACACGGAACATGGGGAGAAGACGGGAGTGTTCAAGAAATACTCGAAAAATATGGAGTTCCTTACACTCATTCTGGAATCGAGTCATCCAAACTAGCAATGGATAAATACAAGTCTGCTGAACTATTTATTGAAAATGGGTTCAATCATCCTTTAACGAAATTGATGAAGATAGAGGAAGTGAAAGATCAAAATATATTTGATTTTCCTTATGTCTTAAAGCCAAGAAATGAAGGATCTAGTGTTGGAGTTAATATTATTAGAAACCATGGGGAATTAAATAAATACCTGTCTGAGAATAAATTTCGAAATGAATTATTGATTCAGCAATTTATTGAGGGCCCTGAGATAAATGTCGCTGTTATAGGAACAAATAAAACTGGTTCTATAGAAATTGATCCAAAAAACGAATTCTATGATTACGAATCAAAGTACTTTGATGCAGGGAAAACAAAACATATAATTCCACCAAGATTAGAGAGCGACATGATTAAAAAAGTTGAAGGTTTGGGTTTAGATGCTCATAAATTATTGGGTTGTAAAGGAATTAGCCGAACCGAATTTATATTAGATAAAGTGACAAAACAATTTTATATACTAGAGCTTAATACCCAACCAGGCATGACACCAACTTCATTAGTTCCTGAAATTGCAAATTATAAAGGTATTAACTTTGACAATCTTATTAATTGGATTCTATTAGATGCTACACAAAATTAATATAATAAATATCGTTTCCTTCTCTTTGATCTTCATTTCTCTTATTGTAATTTTTGTATTTTTGAAATTTCCAGGTTTACTTAATAGTTCATTTCAAATTAAGAATGTAATAATAGAAGGTTCTGAAAAATCAAATATATCTGAGATTGAAAATAATGTGTCTGAAATCAAAGGAAATCTAATTGGTTTAAATTTTGATTACATCAAGGAAATTGTTGAGTCAAGTGAATGGGTAAAGCGCGCATCTATTAAAAAAGTTTTACCATCAACTTTAAAAATAAATGTAACTGAAAACGATCCATATGCGATATACTTTCAACAAGGAAAATCTTTTCTAATAGATCTTGATGGATCAATCGTTACTGAAATAAATTTGGATAATTATGAAGATGACCTTCTATTTGTAAGGGGCGAGAATTCGCCAGAGTTACTCGAGCAATTAATAAGGGATATAAGTATTACATTTCCAAATTTATCTCAAACTCTAGAAGAAGTTGAATTTATTGAAAAAAGAAGGTGGAATCTAAAATTAAAAAATAAATTGCTTGTGAAATTACCAGATGAAAACATTCAAAAATCATTAAAAAATTTAAAACAGCTTTTTGAGGAGCAAGAATTAATGGAAAGTAACATTATTGAAATAGATTTAAGAATTCCAGGAAGGGCAGCCCTCAAAGTTTTAGATGGAAAAATAAATTATGGCATTGATGAGATTTGATGGGTCAAAAAATAATTAGTGCGATTGATATAAGAGCAGACAAAGTAATTTGCCTAATTGCTCAAGAATTACAAATATTAGACCGAGGAAAAATTCTTCAACTTATTGGAATAGGAACTTCTAAACTGAACGTCAATTGTTTGAAGCCCTTATCATTGGAAACTGATGAAATTAAAAATCATCTTAATATCGCTATTTTGAAAGCTGAGGTTGATGCTGGAACAAAGATTAGCAACGTTTATGTCAGTATATCTGAAAACATGAGATCAGATTATATTGAATTCAAAAATAAAATTGCAGGTAGGATCATAACAGAAAACGATATAAAATCTTTTTTTGAAGATATAAAATTTAAAAGGTTATATTCTGAAACTAATGAACCAATTCATTCTTTTCCAATAAGCTTTAGGGTAGATAATAAAAAAAGCTTATCAGATCCAATTGGTGTGAAAGCTGAAACTCTTCTTACAAGATGGCATGTAATATCAACTTCAAAAGACTATCTAAGTAAAATATTAGATTTGTTAAATAATCAAGATATAAGCCTTAAACAGATAGTATCGAGTCACTATGCTAGCAGTCTTGCAGTACTATCAGATGAAGAAGCAGATAATGGAGCAGTAAGTATCGATATTCAAAAAAATAAAACAATTATTTCTTATACCTTTGATAACCAACTGATTGGCTATGATACGGTAAAAGTTGGGACTTATAATTTTTCCAATGATATATCACAAGTCAAATCAATTTCATTAGAAGAGGCTGAATTAGTAAGAAAGCAAATTGATACAATGAATAGTCAGAGAATTTATGAAAAAAAATTAGAAAAGTATTTTGAAATATATTCATCAAGAGCAGAAGAATTATCAAATTTAATAAAAAATATAATTTATAAATCAAAATTTAGCTATCTAGTATCTAATAATATTGTGCTTACTGGATATGGAGCAAAATCGTTAACTGTGCAAAAATTTATCAAAAATCAAATGAGTGATAGTAATTTTCGTTTAGGATCGACAAAAAAAATTAACGGATCCAAAACTTATTTAGATAATCCATCTCTTGCTTCGGCATTTGGTCTATTAACTTATGCCGCAAATCATAGTATGGAGGGAGAAAGGGATGAGCCTAAATCAGAAAAAAAATCAATATTTTCAGTAATTTATAGTTTTTTAAGAAACCTGTAAGCAGTAACAAAAAGAAATAAACTTTGTTTTTTCCCACGGATTTAAACAATTTATAAACATCAGGATGCAAAAAACCATAAATAAGTCATTTAGTGTTGCAGGTATAACCTTACACAGTGGTGCAATATCGAATTTATCTGTTTACCCAGCTACTGCCAATACTGGTATTGTATTTAGAAGGGTTGGTCTAAAAAATTCGAATGAAGAAACACTAATTGAGGCAAATTTTAAGAATATAAGAGTCTCAGATCTATGTACAAAGATCACGAATAAATATGGAATATCAGTTTCAACAATCGAGCATCTGATGTCAGCCTTACATGGCATGGGAGTTGATAACGCTATTATTGAAGTAGATTGTGATGAATTGCCAATACTCGATGGTAGCTCCCTAGAATATGTACATAACATTGAGGCAGTTGGTCTTAAAAGTTTAAATGTAGAAAAAAAATATATAAGTATATCTAGACCAATTGTATTTAGTATGAATGACTCTTTTGTGAGAGTTTCTCCATCTGATAATTTAGAAATTGATTATACAATTTCTTATGATCATAATCTTATAAAGGAACAAAGATTTAATTTTAAGTTTAAAGATTCAAACCAATTTAAGAATCTCATTTCTAACTGCAGAACTTTCGGCTTTAAAGAAGAAGTAGCTGCTCTTAGAAAAAAAGGGTTAATAGCTGGAGGATCTTTAGATAATGCAATCTTACTTGATAAAGAAGGAATAGTGAATAATGGTGAACTGCGTCAAGAAAGTGAGTTCGTTAAACATAAGATTCTTGACTTCATTGGCGACATTTACCTTTTAGGCTATTCAGTTAAAGGCGTATTTGAGATTTATAAGGGTGGGCACAGATTAACACACGAAATTATTAACTCAATAATGTCAGATTATTCAAATTGGAATCTGTTAAGCGAAGAGGATTTTGGGGATAGAAAATATAATACTACATATCAAACTAAGTCCCTGGCTGCATCGTTATAATTTATAGATAAATCTTTAATCTTCTAAAATAATCATTAAGATTGTTGTGATGAAATATATTAAAATTTGCACTATTTTAATTTTAGTTTCTTTTACTCTTAACTCATGTTCTGACTCAAAATTAGTAACACCTGAAACTGAAGGTGAAAAACTTCAGATATTGTATTCAAATGCAATGGATTTAGTAAAAAAAAGAGACTACGTTGACGCTGCAATACTTTTTGAAGATATTGAAAGACAATATCCTTATTCTAAATGGTCAAATCAAGCGCAACTAATGACTGCATTTTGTTATTATAAGACTCAATTTCACGATGAAAGTTTAGATGCTTTAGAAAGATTTATAGCGTTATATCCCGGAAGTAAAAAAATCTCCTATGCTTACTATCTTCGTGCTCTTAATTACTTTGAGCAGATTAAGGACGTCGAAAGAGATCAAAGTATGACAATTAAGTCAAAACAAGCTTTCAATGAAGTTATTAATAAATATCCAGAATCTGAATTTGTAACAGATGCACTAGCAAAAATTGATATAATAAACGATAGGTTAGCAGCAAAAGAAATTGAAATTGCGAGATATTACCAATTTAAACAGCAATGGATATCAGCTATTAACAGATATAATAAAATTTTAGAGGATTACGATACATCTGTATATACAGCGGAAGCATTACATAGACTTGTTGAAATTTACTACTCACTTGGATTGAATGAAGAGGCAAAAAGATATGCATCAACCTTAGGCTTTAATTTTCCTGACAGTGATTGGTACTCAAAAAGTTACGATTTAGTCAAAGATTTAAGTTAAATATAAGTAGTGGAAAAATTCCCAAAAAAAAAGTTTCAAAAACTTGTAAAAGATATTCAGCATCACAATAATCTTTACTACAATGATGATAGTCCGAAAATAAGTGATGCAGAGTATGACTCTCTTATTATAGATTATAAAAATATAAAAAAACTATTTCCCGAAGAAACCAAGCAATCTGATATTCTAGACAAAATTGGAGGTAAAGCTTCTGAATTATTTTCAAAATTTGATCATCCAACAAGAATGCTTTCTCTTGATAACGCTATGTCACAGGAAGATCTGCTAAATTTTCAAAAAAAAATATCTAATTTTTTAAACACTAAGAATATTGATTTTGAATTTTCCTCTGAACCTAAAATTGACGGTCTATCAGTTAATTTAATTTATAAAAATGGGAAACTTGTTACAGCTGCTACCAGAGGTGATGGTCAGACTGGGGAAAACATTACAGACAATGTAATTACAATCAGGGATATACCAAAACTCTTAAAAACAAAATCTCCGCCAGTTTCAATTGAAATTAGAGGAGAAATTTTCATCACTAAAAGTGATTTTATGAAGCTGAATACAGAAAACAAATTTGCAAACCCAAGAAACGCTGCGGCCGGCAGTCTAAGACAGTTGGATTCAAAAGTTACAGCAAAGCGTCCACTCAAATTCATTGCTCATGGATTTGGATCCTTTACTGAGGAAAAGAGTAATTATTACGATCAATTAATTGAATTTAAATCTTGGGGGATTCCAGTAAGTCCATTCTTAAAGAAAGCTAATAGCATTGATGATTTATTACAGATATATGATGAAATTAACAAAAATAGAGCTCAAATACCCTACGATATTGACGGTCTTGTCTATAAAGTGAATAACTTATCTTTCCAAAATAGACTAGGTATTGTGGGTAAATCTCCTCGGTGGGCTATAGCCCATAAATTTGCCTCAGAAACAGCGCAAACCGAAATTAAAAAAATAGATATTCAGATTGGAAGAACTGGATCTGTAACACCTGTTGCAAGACTTAAATCAATCAACATTGGCGGTGTACTGGTATCAAACGCTACATTACATAATTTTGAAGAAATAGAAAAAAAAGATATTCGTGAGGGTGATTCTGTAATTGTTGAAAGAGCAGGCGATGTAATTCCTCATATTCTTGAAGTTGTATCTAAAAATAAAAAAAATAGACCAAATCTTTTTAAACCACCCAAATCTTGTCCAATATGTGGATCACCAATAGTAGTTGACCCTGATGAAGTTGTTGTCAGGTGTTCAGGTACCTACGTGTGTGACGCTCAAAAAATTGGCAGGCTGAAACATTTTGTATCAAGAAGTGCACTAGATATTGAAGGTTTGGGAGATAAACAAATCAATCTATTTTATAACAAGGGACTTATAGAGGACTATGCTGATATTTTTGACCTTGAAGCAAAAAGAGATGTAATTGTTGATTTTGAAGGATGGGGCACACTTTCATTTAACAATTTAATAAATGCAATAGATCAGAAGAAAAAAATTGAGTTATCAAAATTTATTTATTCCTTGGGAATTCGTTTCGTGGGGCAAATAAATGCGAAATTAATCGCATCAGCTTTTTCAAATATTAAGAGCTTTATAAGTTTCTTTGAAGGAAAGAACGATATACTTATCACCCTTGAAAATACAGATGGACTGGGTCCAAAAGTTATTCAATCATTTATAGAATACTCATCAATTAAATCTAATAAGAAACAAATATTAAAACTAATTCAGAGGGTTGATCTATTTATTAAAAAAATAGATACCGTTAAATCAAAAATTACAGGAAAGAAAATAATTTTTACTGGAACACTATCATCAATGTCTAGGGCTGAGGCAAAAACAAAAGCTGAGAAACTCGGTGCAAAAGTCGTTTCATCAATAAGTAAATCAACAGATATACTCGTTACAGGTGAAAATTCTGGATCAAAGTTAAAAAAAGCAAAAGAATTTGGTGTCAAAGTAATGAGTGAGAAAGAATGGTCAAATTTAGCTAATTAATTAAGGGGGAAGTTTGGTCTATCAGCCATTTTTTCTCCTGTTCATTCATAAATCGCAATAGATTAGATTTTACATCTGAGTGATACTTATCAATCCACTCAATTTCCTTTTTATTTAACATTTTTTTATTTATTAAATCTCTCTCGAACGGAGCCATTGTTAATGTTTTAAAATGCAAATAACCTTTACTTATTTGAGACATAATTAGGCTCTCAATCCTGATACCGTAGTCATTTTTTTTATAGAAACCAGGTTCATTTGAAACAACCATACCTTCTTCAAAAGATATTTTAGAAAATTGTGAAATAGAAGGAGGGCTTTCGTGTACATTTAAGAAACAGCCTACTCCATGTCCAGTTCCGTGTTCAAAATTACAATTTATTTCTTTGAGATATTTTCTTGCAAGATTATCTAATTTTTTACCTTTTTCTCCGTACTTAAATTTACTACGTGCGACCGCAATATGACCTTTTAAGACTCTAGTATACATATCTATTTGATCTTTTCGTGGCTTATTAAAACTTATTGTTCTCGTTACATCAGTCGTTCCATCAAAGTACTGAGCGCCAGAATCAACTAGAAATAAATGTGATTTTCTTATTTTTTTGTTTGTTAATTTATTTGCACGATAGTGAACAATTGCTCCATTTGAGCCAGTACCTGCAATTGTTGGAAAGCTGAGTGAAAAGAAATTTTTATTATCCTTTCTTAAATTATCTAAATATTTAATTGCATCCATTTCTGTTATATTTTTATTTTGTACTTGGTTTTTAATCCAAAAAATAAATTTTGTTAATGATGCACCATCTCTTTTATGCGAATTAAGCATCCCCTTTTGCTCAGTTTTATTTTTTTTCGATTTTAGTAACTGTATGACATCCCCTTGAACGTTTAATGTTCCCTGGTTTTTAATTGCATTAGCTAGATTAAAATTAATCGTATTGATGTCACAAATGAATGAGTTATTAATTCCACACTTTTTGATGAATGGATAAATATCTTTTTGCTTTTTAAAAGAGACATCAATTTTCAATTGCTTTTTTAAATTGTTTTTGCAATCAGAAAAAATGTAACATTTTCCAGTTTTATGAATAATTGCTTGAGATAAAAATATAGGTGTATACTCAATATCATTTGATCTTATATTGAACACCCACGAAATTGAATCACATGCAGTTAAAACATAGTAATCTGTTTTAGATTTTTTTAAAAAATCGACAATTTTATTTATTTTACTTTTAGTGCTTTCACCTGCATAACTTTTATCTAAAACAAATGGCTTTGAAATGTTTTTCTTTGGTTTCGTTTTCCAGATTTGATCAATGAGATTTTTCTCTAGTGGTATTAAATTTGTTTTTTTACCTAAAAATTTTGAATATGATTTAATTCTAAAATAAGGCAAAATGTTACCATCATACCCAACATTTTTAGCTTTTTTTAACTTTAGTAAATTTAATGGAGTGAGTTTATTGTAATTAAATATCTTATATTGTCCTTTATTTACCTCATTATGAGCTTGAATGGTATAACGCCCATCAACAAATAAATAAGCTGCTTTTATGCCTATAATGACATCTCCAGCTGATCCAGTAAAGTTGCTAATCCACTCTAGTCGTTTACTATAATTTGGCAAAAATTCATTCTGATATTCGTCTGAGTGTGGAATTAAGTAATAATCAATTTTATTTTTAATTAACAGTTTTCTTATTTCAGCAATTTTTTTTGATGTATTCAACATGGTTTTAGAAAATCAGATATTAATTTTTTTGTACCATGTTTATCAAAATCCACAACTGCCTTTGTGCCGTCAATATCTTTTACTCGACCAATACCAAATTTTTTGTGTTCAACAGTTTGCCCTATTTGAAGTAAAACATCATCGTTTATATCTCTAACATTTTCTATTTCCATATCAACTACCGTTCGATAACTTGAAGATGGATTATTTTTAAAATCTAATTTTCTTGGTTTAAAATCAAAATCTTGATTAAATTCATCAAATTCTTGATTTTGTAATCTGTCCATATGGCTTGACGCGTGATTAATAGTTTTTAATAATTCTTGATCTAACTCCTCAATAAATCGAGATTGTAATGAGGGCATCCAATTATTTTGAAATCGACGACTCATTGATGTCGAGATATTTATTATTTTTTTAGCTCGCGTTATACCTACATATGCAAGTCTTCTTTCTTCTTCAATTCCTTTATTGCCAGTTTCATCAATTGTTTTTTGGTGAGGAAAAAGCCCTTCTTCCCAACCTGGTAAAAAAACATAATCATATTCAAGACCTTTTGCAGCATGAAGCGTCATGATACTTACTTTATTGTCTTCATTATTTTCATCTATTGCTGTAACTAAAGATACATGCTCTAAAAACTCCTCAATGCTGTTATAGTCTTCCATTGCAATTATTAATTCCTTAATATTTTCTATTTTTGTTTGGGCAGAGACATTTTTATCATTTTTAAGCATATTCATGTAACCAGACTCATCGAGCAGCATTTTTAAAATGTCATAAAACTGCATATTATCGATGGATGATTTTCCTCTATCGATAACAAATATGAATGCTTTTAAGCTTTCAGATATTTTTTTGGTAAATTCATCTGTATCAACCATTTCTTTTGATGCTTGGTACAATGAAATTCGTTTTTGTTTTGCGTAAGATAAAATATGATTAAATGATTTTTCTCCTATACCTCTTTTAGGGACTGTTAAAGCTCTTTCAAATGCAACATCGTCTTGACTTTCATAAACCAGCCTAAGATATGAAACAGCATCTTTTATTTCTGATCTTTCATAGAACCGAATACCGCCTACAATACGATAAGGAATTGAGTATTTAATCAAAGATTCTTCAATTTCACGCGATTGAAATACTGCCCTTACTAATATTGATATATTATTCAGGTCAGGGTTATCGTTACTATACTTCATAATATCCTGAGCAACTAAATCGGCTTCATCTCTGCTTGAATTAACTAAATGTAATTGAATGGGCTCTCCATCACCTTGGTCCGAAACAAGCTCCTTGCCAAGTCTATATTCGTTATAGCTAATTAATGATGATGCAGACTTAAGTATATTGTTTGTTGATCGATAATTTTGTTTAAGTCGTATTACCTTTGCATTTTCAAATTCTTTTTCAAAGCGAAGCATATTATCAACTTCAGCACCACGCCAACTATAAATTGATTGATCATCGTCTCCAACACAACAAACATTTTGATGATGAGAACCAAGAAGTTTAAGCCATTTATATTGTGCAGCGTTAGTGTCTTGGTATTCATCCACATGAATATATTTAAAATTATTGCTATAACGTTTATGAATATCTGGAACTTTAAAAAGATTGATACATTGTAAAAGCAAGTCACCAAAATCTAAGCAATTAATTTCGAACAACCTTGCTTGGTAAATTTTATAAATAGAGAGACTCTTTTCATCGACTAAATTATCTAGTGACTCAGATTTTATGTCATTTGGATTAAGAGCTTTGTTTTTCCAATGATCAATTTTAGATTGTATTAATTTGGGTGAAAACTGAGATTGGTCTAAGTTTTCAGCCTTTATGATTTGCTTGATCAGGGAAAGCTGATCATCCTTATCAAGTATAGTAAAACTTTGTTTAAGACCAATTACCTCTGCGTGGTTTCTAATTATTTTTGCTCCAATTGAATGAAAGGTTCCCATCCATGGCATCTTTTCCATATTTTGACTTACTAGTTTTTGAACTCGTTCGGACATTTCTCTGGCAGCCTTGTTAGTAAAGGTTACGCAAAGAATCTGAGAGGGGAATGCTAAGTTATTATCTATGATATGAGCAACTCTCGTGGTAAGCACTTTAGTTTTTCCAGTTCCAGCTCCAGCGATAATTAGATTCGGACCCTCTGTACTACAAACAGATTCATATTGTAGTGGGTTAAGACTTTCTAGGTAATTTACTTCAGTCATAACTGACCCTTTAAGTGATTCAGAACATATAGTCTAATTGCGCTTGATAAATTGGAAGTGTTCTTCATCTTATCTATTTTTGAGATTATTTTATCTGGAGTAGTATTTTCTTTTTTGCTTAGTTTTAATATTTCTTCCCAAAATTCAGTTTCAAGAAATACACTTGTAATGTGGCCATCTATCTTGACAGTACGCTTATTGGAATTGGACATGAACGAACTATGATGAAGAAATCATTTTTGATGGATTGAGAAGGGACTTCATCTTTCTTACATCAAGATATTTTAGGATTTTATTTGCCTCAATTAGAGTAATATTTTTCTTATGTGCAAGCTTTGCGAGTTCTGCAGCTTTTTCGTACCCAATCTCAGGGGCAAGAGCAGTCACGAGCATTAAAGAGTTCTCAACACCTTCTTTTATATTTCTTAAATTTGGTTTAATTCCCTTTAGGCACTTATCACAAAAGTTTTTAACCCCTGAGGATAATAAATCGATTGAATTAATTATGTTAAAACCAATTACTGGTTTAAATGCATTAAGTTCAAAATGACCTTGAGTTCCTGCCATTGATATTACGTTATGACTGCCCATAACCTGTAAACAAGCCATTGTTAACGCTTCACTTTGAGTTGGATTTACCTTACCAGGCATTATGGATGATCCAGGTTCATTCTCAGGTAAATTCAGTTCTCCAAGACCTGATCTTGGTCCAGAAGCTAACAGCCTAATGTCATTTGCTATTTTGAAAAGATCCGTTGCAATAACATTTAATACTCCCGATAGTTCTACAAGAGAGTCATGAGAGGCCAAGGCTTGGAATTTATTGCTTGCAGGTTTAAATTTAATTTTATTAATTTTACTTATTTCATTTGCAACGAGTCTATCGAACCCTTTTTTTGTATTCAGACCAGTTCCAACGGCCGTCCCTCCTTGGGCTAAACAATTTAAGTTAGTCAGGACTGTCTTCAGTCGTTTTATATTCATATCAATTTGAGATTGATAACCTGAAAACTCTTGTCCAAGTGATAAGGGAGTTGCATCTTGCAAGTGTGTCCTACCGATTTTGATGATACTTTTCCATTTCTTAGACTGGCTACCTAAAATTTTTTCCATTTCATTTAAAGCCGGAATAAGTTCATCTGTAACTTTTTTTGACGCTGCAATATTAATTGCAGATGGAAAACTATCATTAGTTGATTGACTTTTGTTGACATGATCGTTCGGGTGAACTGGACTATTTGTCCCAAGTTTTCCGGTAAGTTTTTTATTGGCAAGATTAGCGATGACTTCATTTACATTCATGTTAGTTTGAGTTCCAGATCCAGTCTGCCAAACCGAAAGAGGGAATTGATCATCATGCTTCCCAGTAAGAATATTTTTTGATGCACTAATTATTGCATTTGCTATTTTAGGAGCTAAAGACTTTTGTTTTTGATTTACTTTCGCGCACGCCATTTTAATTGTGACCAGTGCATGTATAATCTCTATAGGCATCAAATTATTGCCAATTTTAAAATTCTTTAATGATCTTTGCGTTTGAGCACCCCAAAAATTACTATTTGAAACTTTTATTTTGCCGATACTGTCTTGTTCTTGTCTTGTTTTTTGACTCATTTAAATTGTAGTATACTACCTTACTTATATATATGGGAATAAATTTAATTATTTAAAGGCTTTGATCACTTAAAAACTCTAAAATATCCAATTTACTCAAAACATTGAGCGTCAGTGAATACACATGTGGAGTAATGGACTACATCAGAAACATCTTTTTTTACTCCATGTACAACTCCTTCTACTGTTGAAGTAACCGTACTGCAGTTAACAAAAAACAAAAATAACAGAAAAATAAAAAATCTTTTCATAATCTATTCAAATTTAATCGATTCGTTTTTGTAGTGGGAGACTTCTGTTGCCCGGTGCCTCCCAAACCGCGCTTACCTAATTAGATTAAGCAGCGAGCGCTAATTCATCGTTAGCATTTATAAAATAGCCCGATAACGGTGGTACAATACCGAGAGAAAAACTTACCTTTAAGCATTCGTCGATCCTATATCACCCCCTAATTTTTGGTGGAGGTGCCGGGTACCGCCCCCGGGTCCGTAATGGGTATTACGCAAGCCGTTTATCCCTATAGCTGGGATATCCCCAGCAATCTGAATATAGTTGGATATTGAGACTTTTTAAAGAGAGTAATCTTAATATAGTATGTGTTTATTATTTGATTCAAAAAAATGCCGGTAAACAAAGAACAACTTGAAGAAATTGAAGCCTTAAGGTCTGAAATATCAGAAACAGCTCGTGTTACAGCACCTGAATTAGAAGCAGTTTTGTACAAGCCAATTGAAGTGCTCGATCATGGCTTTATTCGTGTCATTGATTATATGGGGGATGACAGTTCAATAGTGCAGTCGGCAAGAGTATCATATGGTAAAGGCACAAAGAAGATTTCAAACGACAAAGGACTTATAAAATATTTAATGAGGCACCGTCACTCAACACCGTTTGAAATGTGTGAAATTAAGTTTCATATTAAACTTCCAATTTTCATAGCTCGGCAATGGATACGACACAGAACAGCAAATGTAAATGAATACTCGGCTCGTTATTCAATTCTTGATAAAGAGTTTTATATTCCATCAGCAGAAAACCTAGCAGCACAGTCTGCGATCAATAATCAGGGTAGAGGCGATGCATTAACAGATGATGAAGCCTCTAATGTTATACAGATACTAAAAAAGGATGCTGAGCAAACATATTCTAATTACGAAACGCTGTTAAACGAAAGTTCTGAGGGCAATATCATTGATGAAAGTAAGTCTGGGATTGCAAGAGAATTGGCTCGAATGAATCTAACTCTCAATACCTATACACAATGGTACTGGAAGATTGACCTTAATAATTTATTACACTTTCTTGCTCTAAGAGCTGATGACCATGCGCAATATGAAATACGTGTTTATGCGGACGCCATGTTAGATATTGTAAAAAAATGGGTTCCTCTTACTTACGATGCATTTGAAGATTATAGAATTGGCGGAACAGAACTCTCCGCCAAAGAGGTAAGTCTAATGAGGAAACTTCTAAAAGGCGAGAAAGTGTCTTTTGAAGAAGAAGGTCTGTCTAAAAGAGAGTGGAGCGAACTGCAAAGAAAGTTTGAAATTAGTTAGTATTTGCTAATTGTTCTAATTTCAATCGTTTTAATAAATTCTCAGCCAATTCAATAAACATTTGGCTGACTTTATGATCTGGTACTAAATCTGTAAGAGGGTGACCTTTTTCACATTGCTCAAGAAGCAATGGATCATGTGGAAGATTTGCGAGTATTTCATAATCATATTTTTCAGCAACTTCATTTGTTTTACTTTCACCGTAAAGTTTATATTCTTTACCTGTATCAGGCGCCAGGAAGTAACTCATGTTTTCTACGATGCCAAGAATGGGGACTTTGGTTTTTTCAAACATCTTTAACCCTCTGATTACATCAATTAAAGCAATATCTTGAGGTGTAGTAACTATCAAACTTCCAGAGATTTTTAGTTTCTGAACCAGAGACAGTTGAACATCACCTGTGCCTGGGGGTAAATCAATGACCATAATATCTGCAGCTCCCCAATTTACTTTATCAATCATTTCATTAATTGCTTTCATGACCATGAGACCTCTCCAGATGATAGGATTTTCATCATTGACCATGTAACCCATGGACATTGTTGATAGTCCATATCGATTGATTGTTTCAATTTTTTGTCCATCAGAATGAGGCTTCTCATTAATCCCAATCATTTTGGGAATTGAAGGACCATAAATATCAGCATCAAGTAAACAGGTTTTTAAACCAAGTGATTTAAACGCGCATGCAAGATTTGATGCAACTGTTGATTTACCGACTCCTCCTTTCCCTGAAGCAACTGCAAGAATATATTTTATTTGATCTGTGCCAACGCTATTTGTTTTGTTGTCTGAATTCACTTCATCATTTGCATGTGTTGAATTCTCTTTATGTAAGGTTGTGATGATATTTACTTTAGTTATACCAGGAATCTCTTTCAGTACTCTATGGGCATCCTCAAAAATTTTTTCATTTTTTTTCTGATCATTTATTTTGAATTCAATGATACAGTCTATTTTTCCATCACTCACAGATACATTTTTAACCATACCTAGCGCCACTATGTTCTCTCCCGCTTCTTCGTTAACAACTTGTCCAAGTAGGTGTAAAGCTTGATTTTCGAGAGTTTCTGCCATTTTTTTTGTCTTGTATTTACTTAATTAATTACAATATATCATAGTATAAGTGTAAATAATTGCTTTTAAGCATTTTTACCATATATAGGTAATAATTCTAAATAATATGTCTTGGTCTGATAATAACAATAACGACCCTTGGGGTTCTTCGGGAAATGGAAGCGGTAGACGTGGTCCGGGTCCCAATATGGATGATGTGATCCGCAACGCACAGAACCGTTTTAAAGGAATGATGCCAGGCTCTTTTTTTGGAAAGTTAGGACCAATGGTTATCATTGGTATATTAATACTTATCTGGCTTGCGAGTGGTTTTTATAGAGTTTTACCAGACGAGCAGGGCGTAGTTTTACAATTCGGAAAATATACCAAAACTACGCAACCTGGACTAAACTATCACTTACCGTATCCAATAGAGCGTGTATTCACACCCAAAGTAACCAAAATAAATAGAATAGATGTTGGTTACAGACAAAGTCCGGACTCTAGAGTTACAGCGATTAGAGATGTAGAAGAAGAAAGTTTAATGTTAACAGGTGACGAAAATATTGTTGATATTGATTTTTCAGTATTTTGGTTAATCAATGATGCAGGTAAATTTTTATTTAATGTTCAAGCTCCTGAACTTACTGTGAAAAGTGCTGCAGAGACTGCAATGAGAGAGTCTATCGGGCAGGGTGGCCTGCAATCTATCCTGACAGAAGGAAGAACAGAAATAGAGGAACAAACTAGATCAATTATACAGGAAATTTTAGACGAATACGGTACGGGAATTACAATCACTCAGGTACAAACTCAAAAAGCTGACCCACCAGCACAGGTTATCGATGCATTTAGAGATGTACAGGCTGCGCGGGCTGATATGGAACGACAAAGAAATGAAGCAGAGGCATATGCTAACGATATAATTCCAAGAGCAAGAGGAGAGGCGGAGCAAATTCTTCAATCTGCGGAGGGTTACAGGCAAAAAGTTATAGCTGATAGTGAAGGTAAGGCATCAAGGTTCCTTTCAATTCAAACAGAGTACGCAAAAGCTCCTCAAGTGACTAAGAAAAGAATATTTTATGAGACAATGGAAGATGTATTCTCCGATATGGACAAAGTTATCATTGATAAAGCCGGAGGTGACTCAGTTGTCCCTTATTTACCTCTTCCAGAATTAAGTAAGAAGTCACAGGAATAATTATGAGCACTACGAGAATATCTTTTATAGTTTTAGGATTTTTAGCAATAGTTGGTTATTTCACCCTATTCACAGTACTTGAAGTAAAAAATGCAATCGTATTGCAGTTCGGTGATCCAAAAAGAGTAATCACTGAACCAGGTCTTAATTTTAAAATACCATTCATTCAGAATGTGATATTTATTGATAATCGTATTCTAGACATCGATGCCCCTGCCGCTGAGGTAATCGCATCTGATCAAAAAAGACTTATTGTTGACGCTTATGTAAAATTCAAAATTGTTGATGTTTTAGAGTTCTACAAAGCATTTGGTAATGAAAATGTAGCTAGATCAAGAATTTCTGCAGTTGTTAATTCTAGAATTAGGGGCGTTTTAGGTGAGGAACCTCTATCCGCCGTATTATCAGATGACCGTTCAAAACTCATGAAGCAAATTACGGCATTAGCCGGAGCGGAGGTGAAGAATTTTGGAATAGAAATTGTGGATGTAAGAATTAAACGAGCTGATTTACCCGAAGCAAATAGCCAGGCAATTTTTGGTAGAATGCAAACTGAACGTGAACGTGAAGCCAGAGAGTTCAGAGCAAAAGGTGCTGAAATGGCTCAAAAAATTCGTTCAACTGCTGATAAGGAAGTTACGATTATAAAGTCACAGGCAGAGAAAGAAGCTAATATAATACGTGGTCAAGGTGATGGAATGGCTAATAAAATTTTTGCTGATGCATTTGGAAAAGACCCTGAATTTTTTGCTTTCTACAGAGCAATGCAGGCATATGCAGAAGGTCTTAAAAGCTCTGATACTACTATGATCTTGTCTCCTGAAAGTGAATTCTTTCAATATTTTGGAACTTACCCTGAGTAAAAATATTTAACCTTACCAAAATGATGCAATTTATATTAGGTTCTCTTGGATTACTCTTAATTGTAGAGGGCCTTCTTTATGCCTTGTTTCCAAAGAGAATGAAGAACATGATTAGATCTATGTTAGAGATGAACAATGATACCCTTAAATGGGGAGGTCTGGCATCAGCAATAGTAGGATTTCTAATGTTATGGACTGCAGTTAGATGAGATTAAACATCAAAATTATTCCATTCATATTTTTTTTATTAATATTTTCTACTTATAAAGCAGTAGGCTTTAGCGGTCCTGATACATTCTCTGATTTAGCTGAGAAAGTTTCACCCTCAGTTGTTAATATTTCAACTACAGGTGTAATTGAAAATACAGGACCTCAAGTTCCATCGATTGAAGATTTTTTTAATTTTCCGTTTAATATGCCTAGCCCAGAACCATCAGAAAGAGAATTTAGTTCATTAGGTTCAGGCTTTGTGATTTCTGCTGATGGTTTTATTGTCACAAATAATCATGTTGTAGAAAACGCTTCAGACATACAAGTTACCTTTACAGATGGATTAAAATTAGAAGCTGAATTGATTGCTTCTGATGCAGAGACAGATTTAGCACTTTTGAAAGTTGACGCAGATAATCTTCCATTTTTAGAGTTTGGTGACTCAGATACTGCAAAAGTAGGTAATTGGGTAATGGCAATCGGTAATCCACATGGACTTGGAGGTACCGTTACAGCAGGTATCGTTTCTGCAAGAGGTAGGATGCTTGGTGGAAGATATGATGACTTTATACAAACTGATGCATCAATAAATAGGGGCAATTCAGGAGGACCATTATTTGATTTAGACGGAAAAGTAATTGGAGTGAATTCAATGATTATTTCTCCAAGCGGTGGATCTATTGGAATTGGCTTTGCTATTCCATCAAATCTTGCAAATAACATTATTCAGCAACTGCAAGAAACAGGAGAAATTGAAAGAGCCTGGTTAGGCGTAAGAATTCAAGAAGTAACTGATGAAATTGCGGAGAGTTTGGGTCTTGGTAAAACTTATGGTGCCTTAGTTCAGGGTTTAACTACAGATAGCCCGGCACTTAAAGGTGGAGTTAATGAGGGTGACATCATTATTGAATTCAACGGCAAAGAAGTAGAGTCTGTTCAAACACTCCCAAAACTTGTCGCTGAAGCTGATATTGGTCAATCTACGAAGGTTGTTGTCTGGCGGGATGAAAAAGAAGTGCAGTTATTTGTAAATCTGGGCAAACAACCGTCTCTTGAGGAACTTGCTTCAATTGAAAATAATGGATCAGCTGTTTCAATAAAAGAACTAGGAATAAAGGTTAGAACATTGACTGATGATGACAAATCTAGATTGGATTTAGCTAAAACTTTAAATGGGGTAATTATATCTGAAATCAATAATGACTCTTTCCTAATACGACAAAATATTAAAAAAGACGACATTATTATTGAAATACAAAATCGGTCAGTGAAAACATCTGGAGAAGTATTACAAATAATTGATGAGGTTATATCTCAAGGAAAAGAAAACGTTTTAATTGTTTTCTATTCTGGTCCCAATTCTAAAAAATATATTGGCGCAAGATTGTCTCTCGACTAAATAAAATGGAAAAAAGGGACATACTGGTTATCTTTGGTCCCACAGCAAGTGGAAAGTCAAAGCTTGCAACTCAAATTGCTTCTAAACATAAATCAGCAATAATTAATTTTGATAGTCTACAGGTATACAAAGATCTAAAGATACTAACTGATAGACCAGACGATGAGATGTGTAAAAAATTTGACCATCGTCTTTATGGAATGCTTAAAGGCAGCAAAAGTTGCTCAGCAGCTATTTGGCTAGAAAAAGCAGAGCATGAAATTAATAATTGTTTCGATGATAAGTTGCTTCCAATTGTCGTAGGAGGAACAGGTTTGTATTTAAAAGCTTTGATGAATGGACTTTCAGAAATTCCTTCAATAAAAAAAAATATAGGAGAACAAGCAAAGCTGGATTTAGAAACCAATGGTCTCGCTCATTTATACAAAAAAATTTTAACTAAATATCCAGGCACAAAAATTAATTCAAATGATAAACAAAGAATAATGCGTAGTTATTCATTACTGCTTCAGACTGGAAAAGTTTTAGAAGACTGGCAATTTAATCCAAACAAAAGAATTGATAATGTAAACTATAGATTGATCATAACTAGCAATTTACGTGAAAAGCTCTATGAGTCAGCTGCGCAAAGAATCGATAATATGTTTCGTGATGGTGCTGTCGATGAGGTTCAATCTTTAATTGAGAAAAATTATAGCACTGAATTATCTATTATGAAGGCAATTGGAGTTCGTGAAATAACCAGCTTTATTAGAGGAAAAGTTAGTTTAGATGAAGCCAAAAGCATAATGAAGAAAAACACTAGAAACTATATCAAAAGACAAGATACTTGGATAAAAAGTAATAATATTACTCAAAATGTTGATATAAAGAAATATTTGTAAATTATATATAAAATATTCTTTTCATATATTTAAAATATTTGACTTATTACGTAAATCTCCATAAAACGTCATTTCTTATTAGGGATAAAATTTATGGTTAATATGCAAATGACTGGCGCACAGATGGTTTTGAAGGCCTTGGAAGATCAACAAGTTGATACAATATTTGGCTATCCTGGTGGCGCAGTTTTGCCGATATATGATGAATTAGCAAGAACTAAGGATACTAACCATCAACTTCGTCATTTTTTGGTTAGGCACGAACAAGGTGCATCCCATGCAGCTGAGGGGTATGCAAGATCGAGTGGTAAAGTTGGAGTTATGTTAGTTACTTCTGGTCCTGGAGTTACTAATGCGGTGACTGGATTAACTGATGCCATGATGGACTCTATTCCGATTGTTTGTATTAGCGGACAAGTTCCTACGCACTTAATTGGAACAGATGCATTTCAAGAATGTGACGCAGTTGGCATTACGCGTCCGTGCACTAAGCATAATTGGCTAGTTAAGGACATAAGTGACTTATCTCGTATTTTACATGAAGCTTTTTATGTAGCTTCAAGCGGCCGACCTGGACCTGTTCTAGTTGATATACCAAAAGATATTCAATTTCAAACAGGAACATACATTGGACCAGATACAATAAAACATAAGTCCTATAGACCGAAATTAAAAGCGAACATTGATAATATAGATGATGCTCTAAAGTTAATTGCAGAAGCTGAAAAGCCAATTTTTTACACTGGCGGGGGAGTTATCAATTCTGGAAATGCAGCTGTTCAACTCCTAAGAGAATTTGTTCGTCTGACTGGTTTTCCAATTACATCTACGCTGCAAGGACTTGGTGCATTTCCAGGTGATGATACTCAGTTTGTTGGGATGTTGGGTATGCACGGTACATATGAAGCTAATATGGCGATGAATAAATGTGACCTTATGATAAATATTGGTGCACGTTTTGATGATAGAATCACTGGTAAAATTGATGAGTTTTCGCCAAATTCAAAAAAAATTCATATCGATATTGATCCATCTTCAATTAATAAGGTTGTAGATGTAGATGTTGCTCTAGTTGGAGATGTTGCCCATGTGCTTGAAGACGCCATTAAATTGTGGAAATCAAAAGTTTATAAAGTTAATAAGTCTCAGGTTAAAGACTGGTGGAAACAAATAGATAAATGGAAAGAAACAGACTCATTAGGGTTTAATGAAGATAAAAAAACAATTAAGCCACAGTATGCAATACAAAGATTGTATGAGCTAACTAAAGAAAAAGATGTCTTTGTAACCACTGAGGTTGGTCAGCATCAAATGTGGGCTGCGCAATATTACAAGTTTAATAGACCTAATAGATGGATTACATCTGGAGGCCTAGGCACAATGGGCTTTGGTCTACCTGCTGCGATAGGCGCTCAAGTTGCTCATCCCGATAAACTCGTAATTGATATAGCGGGAGAAGCTTCAATATTGATGTGCATTCAAGAAATGTCGACAGCTATTCAACACAAACTGCCTGTAAAGATTTTCATAATTAATAATCAATACATGGGGATGGTAAGACAGTGGCAAGAACTTCTACACGACAAAAGGTACTCTCACAGCTATACAGATGCTTTACCTGATTTTGTAAAGCTTGCTGAAGCTTACGGCGCCAAGGGTGTAAGGGCTCAAAGTCCGAGTGAACTTGACAAGGCAATAAAAGAAATGATTGATCATGATGGTCCTGTAATATTTGACTGCGTCGTTGACGAAAATGAAAACGTTTTTCCAATGATACCATCTGGTAAGGCACATAATGAAATGTTACTTGGCGATGAAACAGAAAAAGAAGAGATCTCAGATGAAGGAAAAGTATTAGTATAATGAGTGAATTAATTTCAAAACATACAGTATCAGTTCTAGTTGATAATGAGCCAGGTGTTCTTGCGCGAGTAATAGGTCTAATTTCGGGAAGAGGCTACAACATTGATAGTCTTACTGTTGCTGAAGTAGATGCAGAAAAACATATCTCAAGGATTACAATTGTAGCGCCAGGCACAGAAGAAACTGTAAATAAAATGATTAGCCAATTACAGAGAATTGTTCCGGTTAAAAGAGCAGTAAATGTCACATTCGAGAAACAGGGTATTGAGAGAGAAATGGCTTTAGTTAAAATTGTTTCAACTGGAGAAAAAAGAGTTGAGTCTATGAGATTATCTGATGTATTCAGAGCCAAAGTTATAGACACTACACACGATTCATTCGTGTTCGAATTAAATGGTTCTCCAAGAAAAATTGATGCTTTTATTGATTTAATGAAGCCATTGGGTCTCTCTGAAGTATCTAGAACTGGTGTAGTAGCTATTGCACGCGGAACAGAAAAGATGTAAGGAAAAAGAATGAAAGTATATTACGAAAAAGATGCTGACCTCGATTTAATAAAAACTAAAAAAATTGCTGTATATGGTTATGGCAGTCAGGGCCATGCCCATGCACTAAATTTAAAAGACTCGGGCGCCACTAATGTTGTAGTTGCTTTAAGAGAAGGTTCTTCGAGTGCAAAAAAAGCAGAAGCTGAAGGTTTGAAAGTAATGTCTATGTCTGATGCAGCTGAATGGGCTGATATAATGATGATGTTAATACCTGATGAACTTCAGGCAGACGTTTGGAAAAATCACATTGAACAAAGAGCTAAAGAAGGTTCAGCACTCGCGTTTGCGCACGGTTTAAATGTTCACTTTGACCTTATTAACGCAAGACCAGATATGGATGTATTCATGGTTGCGCCAAAAGGACCTGGTCATACTGTTAGATCAGAATTTAAAAAAGGAGGCGGTGTTCCTTGCCTCGTTGCAGTAGACAGTGATAAGACTGGAAAGGCACTTGATATTGCATTGTCATATGCATCAGCTATCGGCGGTGGTAAAGCTGGAATTATTGAAACAACATTTAAAGACGAATGTGAAACAGATTTGTTTGGTGAACAAACTGTTTTATGTGGCGGTGTTGTTGAATTAATAAGAAATGGATTTGAAACTTTAGTCGAGGCGGGTTACCCACCTGAAATGGCATATTTTGAATGTTTACATGAAGTAAAGCTTATCGTGGATCTAATTTATGAGGGTGGAATTGCAAATATGAACTATTCAATATCTAATACTGCTGAATATGGTGAGTATGTATCTGGTCCTAAGATAGTTGATGGAGAAACAAAATCAAAAATGAAAAAAGTTCTAGAAAAAATCCAGTCTGGAGAGTTTACAAGAGAGTGGATTGAAGAATATAAAAGTGGTGCAAAAAATTTTGCGGCAATGAGAAGTAAAATTGATAATCACCAAATTGAAAAGGTCGGCAAGGATCTAAGAGCCATGATGCCTTGGATTTCAAAAAATAAATTGGTTGATAAAGAAAAAAACTAATTCAGCATCACTTCGCTTCATTAATTTACCTGATTTACGCCAGAAAATTAGGTTTTTTTACTAATACGTTGAAATATAACGAATTTTCATATAATTATCGAAATATCTCAAACAAGTAGGAAGTGCAATAAAACGAAGTGTCAAAATTGAATAAAAATTTAGAAAATCAATTAATTGTAAATAGCACTACTCAATCTCTATTGCTGTTAAATCTGCTTAGCAGCCCCTGGGTAATATAACATTACTGCAGGGGGTACTTAATTTTAACACAATTTAATTTTACTAAGAGGATGAGAGATGAATAAAGAAAATAATTACATAAAGATTTTTGATACTACATTGAGAGATGGTGAGCAGTCTCCTGGCGCTTCAATGAACATTGAAGAAAAATTAAAAATTGCTGAAGCTTTAGAAGATTTGAAAGTTGATATTATTGAAGCTGGTTTTCCTGCCGCATCGAAAGGAGACTATGAAGCAGTTTCTGAAATATCAAGTAAGATTAAAAATTCATCAATATGCGCTTTGAGTAGAGCTTCAAAAAATGATATTCAAACGGCTGCGGATGCTCTCAAAAATGCTGCAGCTCCAAGAATACATACATTTATCTCAACAAGCGAACTTCATATGAAACACAAGTTACAATTGAATTCTGACGAAGTTTACCAGAAGGTAATTGATAGTGTATCTTTTGCACGAAATCTATGCGATGACGTCGAGTGGTCCTGTGAGGATGGCACCAGAACAGATTTAGATTTTATGTGTAAAACTGTCGAAGCGGCGATTAGGAACGGTGCATCTACAATAAATATTCCAGATACAGTCGGATACTCAATTCCTGATGAATTTACAAACATTATAACACACCTAATGAACAATGTTCCAAATATTGATAAAGTAACGATATCCACGCATTGCCATAACGATCTAGGGTTAGCGGTAGCAAATTCTCTTGCTGGTGTGAGAGCTGGAGCAAGGCAAATTGAGTGTACCATTAATGGTTTGGGTGAAAGAGCTGGGAATGCTGCAATGGAAGAAGTTGTCATGGCGATCAGAACTAGAAACGACATGATGCCTTTTCAAACAAACATACAAACTGAAAAATTAACCAAAACCTCTAAGCTAGTGTCTGCTGTTACAGGTTTTCCTGTACAATTTAATAAAGCTATCGTTGGAAAAAATGCTTTCGCACATGAAGCAGGTATACATCAGGATGGGATGTTAAAAAATAATAGAACATATGAAATTATGACACCAGAAAGTGTTGGAGTTTCTGAGTCAAATTTAGTAATGGGCAAGCATTCTGGTAGACACGCATTCAAACAAAAAATAATTGAGCTTGGGTATTCAATAAATGATAATGTAATTGAAGAGGCGTTTGAAAACTTTAAAAATTTAGCTGACAAAAAGAAAAATATCTATGATGAAGATATCATTGCTATTATTGATGATCAGGTAATAAGAGTTAATGACTCTATTTTGCTTCAGGATTTGCAAGTTGTCGCTGGAACGAAAGGCCCCCAAAAAGCTGAAATTAGTCTGCTAATTGATGATCAGCAAAAGAAAGTAACTTCAACTGGAGATGGGCCGGTCGACGCGATCTTTAATGGTTTAAGTCAACTTGTTCCTCATAAGGGTAAATTGTTATTATATCAAGTTCATGCTGTTACAGAAGGAACTGATGCTCAAGCTGAAGTCTCCGTAAGGTTGGCTGAAGAAGGTAAAACAGTTGTCGGACTTGGTGCACATACAGACACACTTGTGGCATCAGCAAAAGCATATATAAATGCTCTAAACAAATTAATAATTAAAAGAGAAAAGTCAGCTCCAGTTAGTATGTCTAGTGTCACCGGAGTTTGATAAGGAAAGGTTAAAATGTTTAATAATTTAATTGGAATATGGTCCTCTGATATGGCAATTGACTTAGGCACGGCAAACACACTTGTTTATGTAAAAAATAGAGGCGTTGTTCTTAATGAGCCATCTGTAGTTGCTGTATTAAACCAGGGTGGTAAGAGTAAAGTCATTGCAGTGGGTGAAGAAGCAAAAAGTATGTTAGGAAAAACTCCTGGACATATCCAAGCAATAAGACCCATGAAGGACGGAGTAATTGCTGATTTTGTTGTTACAGAGGAAATGATAAAGCATTTTATTCGGAAAGTTCACAATAGAAAAACATTTGCAAATCCGAGAATTATTATTTGTGTACCAACTGGCTCAACACCTGTTGAAAGAAGAGCAATACATGACTCAGCTTTAGCTGCAGGTGCGAGAAAAGTTTCACTAATAGAAGAGCCAATGGCAGCTGCGATTGGTGCTGGACTTCCTGTAAGTGAACCGAGAGGTTCAATGATAGTAGATATCGGTGGAGGTACATCTGAAATAGCTGTTATCTCACTTGGAGGAATAGTTTATTCTCGTTCAGTAAGAATTGGCGGAGACGCTATGGATATTGCATTAATTAATTATATGCGAAAAAGATATAATTTATTAATTGGTGAGGCTTCAGCAGAAATGATAAAAAAAGAAGTTGGTATCGCTATCTCACCAAAAACTGGCGATGGAAAAACAATTGATATCAAAGGCAGAGACTTAGCTTCTGGAGTTCCTAAGGAGATAGAGCTAACACAAGCACAAGTTGCGGAAGCATTATCTGAGCCAATTCAAACAATCATTGAGGGTGTAAAATCTGCACTAGAAGATACACCTCCTGAACTGGCTGCAGATCTTGTTGATATGGGTGTAGTTTTAACTGGAGGCGGTGCGCTATTAGAGTCTATGGATGAAGCCATTAGAGAAGCTACGGGGCTTCCTGTTACAATTGCGGATGAAGCATTGTCTTGCGTTGCTTTAGGTAGCGGAAAAGCACTTGAGTCTGAAAGCTCTTTTGAACCTATTCTATCATCTGCCTATTAATTAAAGTCTGACAGTGAGGACATCACGTAATTTTTACTCAAGATATGTTAACAAGAATAGCTACATGTCTATTCTTATTCCTATAGGTTTAATCATATTTTCCCTTGTTTTTTATTTTGGACGATTTGACAATAGCAACTTTTCAAATGTACTTAGAGCTAAAAGCATTAACACTGTTTACTCAATTTCATCAATTGTTTCCAGTCCAATTAGTCTTATAAAAAATGGACTTGAGAGTATTTATGAGATTAAAAATATTTACGAAGAAAATAAAAATTTTAAAGATATGCAATTACTTGACTCCGCTAGTTTTCAAGAGATAGTTTCTATGAAACTAAAAATAGCTCAATATGAGAAGCTATTAAACGCATCTAGTGATATTGAATTTGATTTTAGAACTTCAAGAATAGTTGGTGATTTTTCCAATAATTTTAACGGTACCTTAATAATTAATTCAGGAAAAAAAGAGAATAATAAAGTGGACATGCCAGTTTTAGGATCTAACGGAATAATTGGTAGAATATCTCAAGTTGGCGAAAGTCTCTCTCGCGTGCTACTAATAAGCAATATCAATAGTAGAATTCCAGTGATAATTTCTGAGGATGGTTATCATGGCATGCTAATAGGTCAAGGTCGAGAAAATCCAACTATAGAATTTGTAGAACATATAGAAAAAATTAGTATTGGAGACTTAGTTACAACATCAGGAAAAGGTGGAATTTTCCCCCCTTTTCAATTGATTGGTCAGGTAGTTGGAAAAAAATCAAATGAAATTGAGATTAGTATATTTGAAAATATATCAGCTTTATCACATGTGAAATTATTAAATTATAAATTAAAACAAGAAAATTAATAAATGAATCTAAGTTTTAAAGGCTATTTGCTATTAAATGGATTTTTTCTTTTTTTTATTTCATTAAACAATGTATTTAATTTAAATCTAATCGATTTTACTTTAGTGCTGTCCATTTTTTTATATTCAATAAAATGGGACGAAAGTGAATGGTTAGTACCCCTTTTTCTTTATGTGTGGGGTATTTTTCAAGATATTTTACTTGGAATGAATTTTGGTTATTCCGGGAGTATTTTTTTATTTTTTTATGTTTTAAGTCAATTAGCTTCAATTAATGGTTTATTCGAACAACAAAAAATAAAATTTATAATATTTATCACAGCATTATTAATATTATTTATTATAAAGAACTTATTTATTTATTTATTTTACCAACTAAATTATTTATCCATCGATGAATTGTCAGCTTTCTTAATAACCGTTTTATTATACATACCTTTAAACTCAATAATTATATATAATCAGAAAAAATATGAAAAAATCAGGTAAATTTATTTTCCAAAAATATGATACTGAAAATCTAATAAATAGAAGGGCAGCTCTTGTAACAATTGCTCAAGCCAGTGTTTTCTCTCTACTTGTAGGAAGACTAGCTTATTTACAAATCGCTGAGAATAGTAATTATAAAAAATTATCTGATAAAAATAGAATAACACACAGATTCCTCGAACCAGAAAGAGGTATTATTTTTGATTTGCAGGGGCGACCAATGGCGATCAATAAACAAAAATATGAAATTATAATAATAAAAGAAGAAACCAAGGACGTAGAAAGATCATTAGTTAATTTAAAATCAATTTTACCAGACGCAAACATTGAAATTAAAAAAATATTAAAGGAAGTAAATTTAAGAAAAAAATTTATTCCCATCGGAATTGTTGATGACTTGACGTGGGAGGATTTTTCAAAAATAAATGTAAACATTCATAAATTAGAGGGTATTTATCCTCAGATTGGCTTTAAAAGATATTATACTCAAGGAGAGTCACACTCACATTTAATTGGGTATGTTTCTCAGATAAATGAAAGCGAAGAAAAATCAAATCCTTTATCTAAACTAAGCACAGCGAAAGCAGGCAAGATGGGTGTAGAAAAAGCCAAAGACGCAATTTTACGAGGTAAACTTGGCAATAAGAATATTGAAGTTAATGCTAGTGGACGAGAAATTAGAGAACTTGATCGAGTAAATAGTGTACAAGGAAACTACATACAACTTACAATTGACTCAGAATTACAAAAGTTTTGCTATGAAAGATTAAAAGGACTTAGCGGAAGCGTTTCTGTTATTAACGTTAAAAATGGCGAGTTTTATGCATTAGCTTCCTCACCATCCTATGATCCAAATATATTTGGTAAATCTATTTCAAATGAAACTTGGGAAAATCTTTTATCAGATAAATATAAACCATTAATTAATAAATCGATATCTAATCAATATCCTCCTGGATCAACTATAAAACCATTTGTTGCGCTTGCAGCCTTAGAGTCAGGAGTTTCTCATAAAGAAACTTTTTTTTGCGATGGAAAACACCTAATAGAAGATACAAGCCTAGATTCTGGATACAAAACATTTCATTGTTGGAAGAAGGAAGGACACGGAAATGTAGATATGAAAGAGGCTATCAAGGTATCATGTGATGTTTATTTTTATCAAATTGCAAGAAGAATAGGTATTAATAAAATTGCAGAGGTTTGTAAAAGATACGGATTAGGAGAAAAAGTCTTCAAATCTTTTTATGAAGAAAAAAGTGGGGTAGTTCCAAATAAACAGTGGAAATTAGAAAATCTTGGTAGTAGATGGATGGTCGGAGAAACATTATCTGCTGGTATAGGACAAGGATATTTTTTAACAACCACAGCACAGCTGTCACTCGCTTTAGCCCAATTAATTAATAATGGAAATAAGCTTTATCCAAAATTAATATTTGATAATGAAATTCCAAATGTTTATGATGAGCGAATTATCGCAAATCCAAGTTATCTAAAAATTATCAAAAATGCGTTATACGAAGCTACCAATTCTCCTGGAGGAACTTCGTACAGATCTAGAATTATCGGTAATTATAAAATGGCGGGTAAAACAGGAACATCTCAAGTAAGGGCAATTTCAATTAAAGAAAGAGAAGAAGGGTTAATAAAAAACAAAGATTTACCATGGGAAAAAAGAGATCATGGTCTTTTTATTGGGTACGGTCCAACTACAGATCCTAAGTATGCAGTTTCTGTAATTGTTGAACACGGAGGAAGTGGATCAGGATCTGCAGCTCCAATTGCTTCTGATATATTCAAATATTTATTTGAAAAAAAAATTAATTTAAAGCGTAACGAAATATTTAATGTTTAATCAAAATAATATTTATAATTCAGCCTTTGCTAAGCTACAAAGTGTAAATTATCTTCTTTTAGGTTTAATAATAACGTTATTTTTTGTTGGTTTAGCAGCATTATTTAGTATTTCCAATGGAGACTTTAATTCGTGGCCATTGAAGCACTCTCAAAGGTTTATACTTGGATTAATCGTCTTTTTTATAGTCATACTATTTGATTTAAGAATAATATTTGGATATGCATATGTAATTTTTTTCCTGAGCATTGTATCTCTAGCTATCATTCCCTTTTTTGGCGTAGAAAGTAACGGAGCCACTCGATGGATCAACATAGCCGGTATAAGTCTTCAGCCTTCTGAATTTGTTAAATATACTTTGATCTTAGCTCTAGCTAAGTATTTTCATTCAATAAATAATAATAGCAGTTTTATTAAAACTTTGATTATTCCACTTATCATTACTATAGTTCCAGTATTGTTAGTAATTACACAGCCGGATTTAGGCACAGCTCTCATAATTCTTCTTGGCGGAATTAGTCTTTTTTGGATCTCAGGTTTAAACTATAAATATTTTATAGTTGGTGTATTTTCAATATTGTGTTCTTTGCCGGTTTTGTGGCAATATCTAAAAGATTATCAGAAAGATAGAGTGCTCACTTTTTTTAATCCTGAGCGCGATCCTCTTGGAAATGGATACCATATAATGCAATCAAAAATTGCTCTTGGATCTGGTGGTATTTTTGGGAAAGGCTACATGGAAGGTACTCAGAGCCATCTTAATTTTCTTCCTGAAATGCAAACAGATTTCATCTTTACAATGTTAGGTGAGGAATTTGGTTTCATAGGAACGTTAATTTTATTATTTATATATGCAGCTTTAATTATTACTTCTATTCGACTTGCATTAAAAAGTCGCAGCTTGTTTAGTAAATATTTGTCTTTAGGAGTGTGCAACGTTTTTTTCATTTACGTGTTTGTGAATATTGGAATGGTCACAGGCTTACTCCCTGTAGTAGGAGTTCCACTTCCATTTATATCCTATGGAGGAAGTTCGATGTTAGCAGTTATGTTTGGATTTGGACTTTTAATGAATTGTTATATCAATCGAAATATCATAATTGAGAAAACAAATTATTAAAAATTATTGTTTTGTAAAGTAATCCTCCTGGCTACTTTCTCGATAGACATCAGTTGTTGCGCAGTGTAAAGCGCCACCAAATGGATAGGCATCCCTGAAGGGGACCGGAACAACTTCGAAATTTAACTTATCTAGTTGATCCATCTGGTGAATTTCAGTTTCTTCAACGCAAACTGTTTTTGGATCCAGCATAAGAACGTTCATGCTCAGCCATACGCTTGAATAGCATAATGGAGGAGGAGAATTGTGAGCGGGTCTGGCGGCTTCGACTATTTCCCAGTCATTGTCATAAAAGATTTTTCTTTGTTCATCGGGTAGTCTTCTCTCAGGATTATTTAATATCAATCCTGGCCTCAATGGCGTAAATGTAGCATCAATATGTGTAGGAAAAGGATCAGTTGGGAAATTTAGTACATGAATTCGTTGATCTGGAAAGTGTCTTTTAATCCAATCAATACCTTTTAAGTTCGTTGTGAAACCGTGCTGGATAAATAAATCTTTTCCCATTCTTAACACATCGGCTGCATCAAATAGCGGTTCTTCT
>CACFAO010000008.1 GCA_902564295.1 uncultured Pelagibacteraceae bacterium | reverse complement strand
ACTGTAAGAAAGCATTGTTCTAGCATTTGCGTACTCGACCCAAGCATCTGTTGCAGCTTTGATTGTGTCTCTTTCCTTCAAAGCAAGATCGTTTATAGCTCTATCAAGAGCAGAGCGATCATTCATATATCCAGGCATTTCCATGTAAAGACCTGAAATTGGAAATTCTACTGTAACTTTGATTTGTTCCTCATAATGGTTTCCGCCAGTGTGTGATGCATCCGTTTTGTCTGAATACTTCGCTTCTGCATCAACTGTAGGTCCAAAATTAGCCAACGCTGATGCTAAATCATTCTTAGCGGTCTCGACATCAATTTTTGCAATCTGCAAGTCTCTGTTTCCTGACAATGCCATCACCACAGTTGCTTCCATAGATTTTGGAACTATTGAAATTGTTGATGGAGCTAATCTTGGTTTAGTTAAATTATTAACATCCACATCGTCGACGTTAAATAATTTTTCATAAGTATACATTGCTGATTTGAAACTTTTTTCGTCTGAGATTACAGTCTTTTGCGCACTAGCTAACTGTCTCTTTGCTTTTAAAACATCAGAAGCTAACCCAGATCCAACTTGAACTCTTATTTCCTCTTGTCCAGTTGTCTGTCTTGTATTTGCCTCAGCTGCAACAGATGCTTCTAATTTTTCAGATGCTTTTATCAGTCCAAGATATGCGTCTGCAGCCTCAATTAACAAATCATTTCTTGTACCAATTAGTTCAAGTTCTTTTTTTTCAACGGCAAGATTTTTATTTCTTACATCAGCCATTGATGCGCCAGAGTCCATAATTTTTTGCTTCCATGTCCAATCATACGTATCAAAACTATCAATTTGTGAATTTGACGAAGCGTTATATTTGTCATTTTGACCAGCCTCGAGTTTTACCGAGAGATCTGGTGCATAAACTAATAATGCGTCAGTGACATCGCGTGAAGCTTCTTCGAGTTCCTTTTTTGAGTTTATTATGTCTTCATGACTTTCAAGTACACCTTCAACCATTGTTGTTAGTCTATCTGCAGTAACTGGCAATGAAGAGGTAAATAAAAAAGAAAAAATTAAAAAAATTAAATTTGTCTTTTTGAGCAATAGATTCATTTTTGGACTCCCTTAATCAATTTGCTAATAATAAAGAAAAATTATCATCTAAAAATTAGCGATATACAAGCTATTTCAACCATGATTCGGTATATTTTCTCTATTAATTTTAATAACGAGAAAGGTTCAAATTTCGCTATAAACGTGAGTTTCTTTTTCAGCTCCAGGGTGAGTTACTGCACCTTTTACTGCAGAACCAACGGTTTGACTGTATTTCCATAGAGTTCCAGAATTAAAGTCTGTTTTTCGCTCTTTCCATGACTTCTTTCTCTTTTCTAGCGTTTCCAATGGAACATTAATAGAAATTTCGCCATTTTCAGCATCAAGTATGATTTCATCGCCATTCTCTATAAGTGCAATTGGGCCGCAAACAGCTGCTTCAGGAGAGACGTGTCCAACGCAAAATCCTCTTGTAGCACCGCTGAAGCGTCCGTCTGTAATGAGTGCAACTTTATCACCCATTCCTTGACCATAAATTGCTGCGGTCGTAGCTAACATCTCTCGCATACCCGGACCTCCTCTTGGTCCTTCATAGCGAATAACAAAAACATCTCCCTCTTTATAATTTTCATTTTTTACACATTCAAATGCATCTTCCTCACAGTCAAAACACTTAGCGCGACCATTAAACTTCAAATTCTCCATTCCTGCAACTTTTACAATTGCTCCTTCTGGTGCTAAATTTCCTTTTAAACCTACAACACCTCCCGTAATGCTGAGTGGCTCATCGTATGGTCGTATAACTTTTTGATTTTTGTTAAACTCAACTGATTTTAAGTTTTCAGCAATTGTGTTTCCTGTGACCGTCAAACATTCGCCGTGAATATAACCACCCTCGTACAGAGTTTTAATTATAATTGGAACTCCCCCTGCTTCATAAACATCCTTTGCAACATATTGACCTCCAGGCTTTAAATCGGCTAAGTAAGGAGTACGCTTAAATATTTCTACAACGTCATCTAAATCAAATTTAATTCCACATTCATGAGCAATAGCTGGAAGATGAAGTCCAGCGTTTGTCGAACCGCCAGTTGCAGCTACAATTGTTGCGGCATTTTCTAATGATTTTTTTGTTACTATGTCGCGGGGTCTAATATTATTTTCAATTAAATACATGACTTGTTTTCCAGACTCGTATGCGTATTTATCTCTTTCTTCATAAGGAGCGGGCGCTCCGGAAGAATATGGAAGCGCTAAACCAATTGCTTCTGAAACACACGCCATGGTGTTAGCTGTAAATTGGCCACCGCAAGCGCCTGCACTTGGACACGCGACACATTCGAGTTCATGTAGTTCTTCTTCAGTGGCGTTTCCAGATGAAAATTTACCGACTGCCTCGAAAACATCAACTACTGTTACATCTTTGCCTTTATAATTTCCAGGCAATATGCTGCCCCCATACATAAAAACACTTGGTACATTTAATCTGCACATCGCCATCATCAAGCCAGGAAGCGATTTATCGCAGCCAGCTAATCCAACAATCGCATCATAACAATGACCTCTGACTGTCAGTTCAGTGGAGTCTGCAATTACTTCACGTGAAACCAATGAAGACTTCATGCCTTGGTGGCCCATCGCAATGCCATCTGTTACAGTAATTGTACAAAATTCGCGTGGTGTTCCCTCTGCCTCAGTTACTCCTTTTTTAACTGATTGTGCTTGTCGCATCAGCGCTATGTTACAAGGTGCAGCCTCATTCCATGTAGAAACTACGCCTACAAATGGCTTATTAATGTCATTTTCGTTCATACCCATGGCATAATAATATGATCGATGTGGGGCTCTTTCTGGCCCAACAGACACGTGACGACTTGGCAATCTATTTTTATTAAATTTCATAATTTACTCAAAATTTTCAATAGTTTTTGTTATTTTATCTTTAGACAATTGATACTCTTTTTCCCTTTCTTTTTGTTCAATGATTATTTCCTTCGGCGCATTATTTATAAAATTTATGTCGTTTAACTTGCTATGTATTTTACTTAATTCTTCTTCAGTTTTTTGTAGATTTTTTTGCAACCTTCTTTTTTCTTCTTCAAAATCAATAATACCCTTAAGTGATAAATATATCAAACCATCATTAAAAATGACCTGAACCATGCCCTCATCTTTAGAAAATTCATTTTTTTCAAATGAGTCAGATCGTGTAAGTGAAATAATTATTTCTTTATTTTTTTCAATTATTTCCTCTAAATCCGAACTAACACTTGAATAACTTATTTTAACTTTGGACTTAGCGGGTACATTGAGCTCAGCCCTCGTAGATCTAATTGATGATATCAAATTAATAAATAAATTTACTTTATCGCTTTTTGTTGGTTCAAAATCTAATTTCTGCGGCCATTGAGATTGGCTAATTCTTTCAGATCCTTTCTCTAGTATATTCGTTGCTTGACCCCAAACATGTTCTGTAAAAAAAGGTATAATTGGATGCAGCATAACTAAAATTTTTGAAAGTATGAGTGAGGTAATTTGTTTAGTCTCATTTATTATTATTTTATCATTTAAAGAATATATAATTTTTGTAATTTCAAGGTACCAATCACAAAATATACTCCACGTAAATTTATAAAGCTCGTTTGCTGCTTCATTAAACTTATAGTCTTTAATTGCTTGTTCTGTTTTTTTTCTACAGATTTCAAGTTCATTCAAAATCCACAAATTAAATATATTTTGGGTATTTTTGGTTTCAAAGTCTACATATAGACATTCATTCATTTCACATAACTTTACTGCATTCCAAATCTTAGTAATAAAATTTCTATAGCCTTCAACTCTCTGCTTTGAAAGTTTTATATCTCTACCTTGAGCGGCCATTGAACAAAGTGTCATCCTTAGAGAGTCTGCTCCAAATTCATCCATCAATATTAAAGGATCTATAACATTTCCTTTTGACTTAGACATTTTCTGTCCTTTTTCATCTCTGACTAAAGCATGAACATACACTTCACTGAATGGGACATTATTTGTAAAATATAAACCCAGCATCATCATGCGAGCGACCCAAAAAAATATAATATCGAAACCGGTCACTAGAGTTGATGTGGGATAAAATTTTTGAAACTCTGGCGTTTCCTCAGGCCATCCTAGAGTAGAAAAAGGCCATAAAGCTGAAGAAAACCATGTATCAAGAACATCTTCATCTTGAGTAAGCTTTACATCTTTTTTATATTTTTCCTTGGCCATCTTGTGAGCCTCATCTGAATTTTCCGCAACAAAAATTTCTCCATCTGGCCCATACCAAGCCGGTATTTGATGACCCCATATTAATTGTCTTGAAATGCACCAAGGCTGAATATTTTCCATCCAATCAAAATATGTTTTTTCCCAATTTTGAGGAACAAAGATTGTTTCTTTTATTTTTACCTTTTCGATTGCATTTAAAGACAATTTTTTTGCATTTACAAACCATTGATCTGTAAGCCATGGCTCTACTACTTCACCTGATCTATCCCCATATGGCACAGTATGAATATTCTCTTCAACTTTATTTAGCGCTCCAATAGTTTCTAATTCATTAACGATTTTCTCTCTTGCTTTAAAACGATCAAGATTTTGATACTCGATTGGGCAGTTTTCATTAAGCTCAGCATTTTCATTAAAAATATTTATTACTTCAAGATTGTGTCTTTTTCCTATTTCATAATCATTAAAATCATGAGCAGGAGTTATTTTAACAGCACCAGAGCCTTGATCCACTTTCACATATTCATCAGCAATAATAATAATTTTTTTATTAAGGATGGGAATATATGCATACTTACCCACAAAATCTTTGAACCTTTTATCATCAGGGTGAACAGCAATTGCTGTATCTCCAAGCATTGTTTCAGGTCGAGTTGTTGCAATTGTTATTGCCTTATTTTCATTTTCTAATTTGTAGTCTATATACCAGAGAGAACCTTTTACTTCTTTTTGGATGACTTCTAAATCTGAAATAGTCGTTTTTAATTTTGGGTCCCAATTACTTAATCTTTTATCTTTGTAAATAAGTTTATCATTATATAATTTAACGAATACAAATCTTACTGCTTTTGACAAACCTTCATCTAAAGTAAACCTTTCTCTAGACCAATCGCATGAGCATCCTAGTCGCTTTAATTGATTAATAATTTCATTACCAGATTGATTTTTCCATTCCCATACATGTTCAATAAATTTTTCACGGGACAAATCTTTTTTATTTATATCTCTTTTTTTTAGTTCTCTTTCAACAACCATTTCTGTCGCGATACCAGCATGGTCCGTACCAGGCTGCCACAGAACACTTTTGCCCTGCATTCTATAAAACCTAACCAAGATATCCTGAAGAGTGTTATTAAGAGCATGGCCCATATGAAGTGTTCCTGTAACATTTGGAGGAGGAATCACTATGCAGTAAGCATCACTTGAAGACTCTAGAGGTTTAAAATCTCCTTCATTTTGCCATGCTTCATAAATTTTATCTTCAACAAGACTGGGTTGATAATATTTTTCCAACATTAGTTTTTTTTGTTTTCTGTGCTAATGATGATTTTTGATGAATTTAATCTCTCTTGTATAATTTTTGTTAGCTCTTCATTAATGATTTGGTCTAATTTTGACTGCGGCAATGAAGCTACTGCATCTCGTACCGCCTGTTTAATTTGTTCCTCATTTATTGTATCTTCAATGCTTTTATCTAATACGGCTTTGTTATCTTCAGTATTTTTTATTTTTTTATCATTAATTGGATTAGATAATTCTAGTATATCTATCTTATCATGCTCTCTTTTTGCATCTTCATCAATTGGATTTGTGAGCTCAATTACGTCTTTAGGTAGCCCTTCATCATGATGCGCAGATTTCTCAGACATCATGTTTTTAATAGCATCTAGTATCTCTTCTGTATTTGGACTATTTTTATTCATTTAAATACTTTTATAGCGATAAGTAGTTAGAAACTAAAGCTATTTTTTTTAATGAACATGCTTAAAACTGGTATTGAACAATTAAATAACTTTTGTTCACCAATTGAACGCCCGTTCTTTTTGAATAATTTGGCTGAACAGATTTCTCCTTCTTGAACAATAGCAAAAAGCCTTCCTTCTTCGTCTAATTGATCAATTATATTTAGTGGAACTTCTTGTATAGCGCCTTCAATTATAATTACGTTAAAAGGTGATTGTTCATTATATCCTTTCACAATTTCATTTTTAATGAAGACTACATTATTTATATTATTTTTTTTTATTGCATTTTCAGAATTATTTAGAAGCTGCTCATTTTCTTCAACAACGATGACTGTTTCTGCTTGATTAGATAAAATTGCACTTAGATAACCGGTAGTTGCTCCTAATATCAAAACATTCTCGTTAGCTTTCAAGTTAATGTTTAAAGCTATTTGAGCAATAAGGCTTGGCTTCAGAATTGTCCTGTTATCCTGTAATATGATATTTTTTTCAACATATGACATTTCTTTCATAGCCTCGGGCATGAAGTCATTTCTATCAAGGGCATAAAAAACAGAGAGCAGTTCCTCGCTCATACCGTTTATTGGCTTTATTTGCCCTTCAATCATATTTTTATTGAGTGTTGCTTCTGCCATAATTTTATTGATACGTTTTTATAGTATATGATTACTTACTTTTCAAAATTATTCACATTTTGTGATTATTAATGATATATAAAACCTAAATTTAGGCCACGTGGCGGAATGGTTACGCAGAGGACTGCAAATCCTTGTATACCGGTTCGATTCCGGTCGTGGCCTCCATTCATTTTAAACTAGGTGTTTTTTGAGTGATTGAATAATTCTATCTGCTTGATCATCACGTATCCATGAATGAAAATTTTTTATCATCGGAGGTGAAAAATTTGGTAGCAATTGATTGAGCTTACTTTTCATTGACCTTATCGATGTACCTTTTTCATGCGAAGCAAGATAGGCAATATAAGATTGTGGATATTCTGGCTGCAGTCTTATTAATTTTTCTGAATATTTTTGCGCATCCTTAATTTTTTCATCAATAAAGTTGAATCTCCAAAGCTCATAATATGTTCTCCATTGCCCATAAATATCCTCGTACAATTCAAGTGCTTTATCCATCTCTTGATATGCTCTTTTTTTCTCATCAATTTGAAACAAGGATGAACCAAATAATCGACGTCCATGTGCAAACTTCTTATTTAGCTTGATTGAGTTGTAAGAATGATTCAAAGCAAGATCAAAATTACCACCATAATAATACGATAATCCAAAGGCAAATTGACAAAGAAAGTTATTTTCATTTAATGAAACTGAACTTCTTGCAAGATTTAAAAGTGTTTTTCTAACTTTGTTGGGATCTCTCACATTAAACATCCAAAGTTTATCAGCGTAAGACATAGCAATTTTTGAAATCGTAATAGCTAAGTCTTCTTTTGGTATTGAACTACTTAATTTATCATATGAGTTTTTTGATAATAAAAACCTGATTGTTCTTTTATCTTTTTGGTTTTTTGATTTTCTTATTACTCCATTCTCTTCAAGATATTTTAACCTCCTCCAAAGGGTTCTTTCTGGGGATTGAGTAAAATATTGAATGTCATAAAATGATAGACCTTTATAAAAATTAACGTAAAGCCTAAATACAATTTCTAAATCTAATAAACTTGTAAGCGCAAGTGATTTAAGTACTTTAAATAAACCGCCGTACAAAAAGCTAAATACAGCTTCATCAAGTAAATTTACATTTTTAGATACTTGATCACTTCTCCCAAATCCAAATTCATAAATATTGTCTTTTTGTACTGTCATTAAGAGTATTTATATCTTTCTTATCAAAGTAAAACTAGATATAAACTTTATCTTTTGTTATAAGAAATTACATAATCCCCGGTAGCTCAGTTGGTAGAGCAAGCGGCTGTTAACCGCTTTGTCACTGGTTCGAGTCCAGTCCGGGGAGCCAAATTATAAAATTTGGCTTAAGAATGTTTTAGTTCGCTCACTTTCAGGATTGTCAAAAAAGTCTTTTGGATTTTTTGCTTCTACGATTTGTCCCTCATCCATGAAAATGATGCTATCAGCAACCTCCTTGGCAAATCCCATTTCATGTGTAACAACAATCATTGTCATGCCGCCTTGAGCAAGGCCAACCATCACATCTAACACTTCCTTAATCATCTCAGGATCAAGAGCTGAAGTGGGTTCATCAAAAAGCATAATTCTTGGCTCCATACAAAGCGCTCGTGCTATTGCCGCTCTTTGCTGTTGGCCACCAGATAACTGAGCAGGATACTTGTGTGCCTGATCATCTATTTGAACTCGTTTTAAATATTCCATAGCTTTTTCTTTTGCTTCGGCTTTTGGTAGTTTGCGTACCCATATAGGTGCAAGTGAACAATTGTCTAATATGGATAAATGTGGGAATAAATTAAATTGCTGGAATACCATTCCAACTTCTCCTCGAATTCTCTCGATACTTCTACTATCGTTAGTTAGCTCTGTGCCTTCTACTATAATATTTCCCCTTTGATGTTCCTCTAATCTATTGATACATCTGATAAGTGTTGATTTGCCAGATCCGGATGGACCACAAATAACAATCTTTTCTCCTTTATTAATCTCAAGATTAATGTCATTTAATACGTGCAGTTCACCAAACCATTTGTGAACATTTTTCATTTCTATCATTAATTCAGAGCTCATACTTATCTTCCTGTATCTAATTTCTTTTCAAGTCGCTGACTATACCAGCTCATAGCATAACAAAAAACCCAAAATACCGCCGCAGCAAATACATAACCTTCATGAGAAAAGCCTAACCAATCTGGGTTTGTTCCAACAAATTGAATAATACCAAGAAAATCAAATAAACCTATAACTAAAACCAAGGTTGTATCCTTAAATATTGCTATAAAGCTTCCTATAATTGCTGGTATCACCATTTTGAGTGACTGAGGTAAAATTACTAAAGTCATCATTCTCCAGTAGGTTAACCCAACAGCTTGCGATGCTTCGTACTGTCCCTTTGGCATTGCCTGCAAACCACCTCGGACAACTTCTGCTAGATAAGCTGCTGAAAAGAACATCACCCCTATCAATGCACGAATTAATTTATCAAAATTTACACCCTCTGGCATAAACAGCGGAAACATGTTGGATGCCATAAATAAAACTGTAATTAGTGGAACTCCACGCCAGATTTCGATAAAAATTGTGCATAAAATTGAAACTACTGGAAGTTTTGACCTTCTGCCAAGAGCTAACATAACTCCAATTGGAAGAGATAGTACAATTCCTACTCCTGCAATCACTAATGTTAAAAATAAGCCGCCCCATAAACGGGTTTCAACTGCTTCAAGACCAAGACCTCCTGAAAGCATAATAACACAAATGATAGGGAATATTATTAATAAGAACGCACCGACCCATCCCTTGTACTTTAATTCAGGAATTAGTAGATAGACACCTGAAATAAATAAAATGAGGTAAACAAAATTTATCCTCCATAATTCTTCTGTTGGATATAACCCATAAAATATAAGCTTGATATTTTGCCGTATAAATATCCAACATGCTCCCTCATTAGTGCAGTCATCTCGGGTAGAACCAACAAAGTTTGCATCTAAAAAGATCCAGTTTACCAAAGGAGGAATTAAAATATAAAGTAAATATACACCAAAAATTGTTAGTAACGAATTATACCAATTAGAAAAAAGGTTTTTTCTAAGCCATCCCATTACTCCTAACTCTATAACCGGAGGTCCAATTTCTTTATTTGCTAAACTCATTTATCTTTCACCATCAACTTTCATAAATCTGTTGAATAGATTCATAATTAAAGACGTAAACAAACTTAAAAATAGATATACACCCATTACCATTCCAATAATTTCAATTGCTTGACCGGTTTGCATTAAAGCTGTTCCAGCAAAAACTAAAACGAGATCCGGATATGCTATGGCAGCTGCCAATGATGAATTTTTAGTTAAGTTTAAATATTGATTAGTTAATGGAGGAACGATAACCCTTAATGCCTGAGGAATTATAATTAGTCGTAGTATTAGATTTTGTTTTAGACCAACAGATTTTGCTGCTTCAGTTTGTCCTTTTGAAACTGCCATTATGCCACCTCTGACTACCTCTGCAATAAATGATGCTGTGTACATGGCTAATGCAAAAGTTAATGCAACTAATTCAGGTATTAACTTTACACCGCCTTTAAAATTGAAACCTTTTAATTCAGGGTATTCGAAAGAAACTGGAAATCCAGTTGCCGCTAAACTTATTAAGAAAGTACCTAAGATTAATGCTATAGATACATAGAAGGCAGGAAATCTCTCACCAGTTCTATTTTGTCTGCGTTTTGCCCAAATGAATATTCCAATTGAGATTATTATTGTTAGCCAAAGCAAGTAAAATATTATTGATGACCCTTCACCAAATACTGTGTCAGGTATAAATAATCCTCTGTTATTTAGAAAAAAAGAATCGTAAAGCTCCAAACTTTGTTTTGGTTTCGGAAGCGCCCTTAAAACGGCAAAGTACCAAAAAAATATTTGAAGAAGCAATGGAATATTTCTAAGAATTTCAACGTAAGTCTCTGCAATCTTTGCAATCAACCAATTTGATGACAAACGCATAATACCTACAGTAAATCCGATTATTGTTGCAAAAAGAATTCCTATTCCTGCAACCAGCAAGGTATTCAATAAACCAACAATAAATGAGTCAAAATAAGTAGATGTTGGCGAATACTCTATGAGAGTCATGCCTATATCAAATTGAGACTCAACTCCTAGAAAGTGAAAACCACTTGCCAAGCCCCGTTCCAACATATTGCGAGCTGTATTAGTAACTATGTAGTAAATTCCAAGTGCTACTAACCCTAATGTTATTAGCTGGTAGAAGGCTCCTTGAACACTTCTATTAAATATAAAAGTTCCGATTTTTGATTTGTCCGTCTCCATAACAGCTAGGAACTATATATTGATTTGTACTATTTACACATAAAAAAAGGGGGCCAAGTGGCCCCCTTTAAAGTGATCTTTGCTAGAAATTACTTTTACTATTATCTAGCAGGAGGAGCATAAAGTACTCCACCGTTTTTATAAGAAGCATTAGGTGATCCTGCTCTTGCAAGGCCTACAGGAGTATTTTCTCCAACGTGTTTTTCATAAACATCACCGTAATTACCTACCATAGTAACGATGTCATAAGACCAGCTATCACCTAGATTTAAGCCTGCGCCTGTTCCACCTTCTTTACCGCACAGTCTTGCAACCACAGGGTTTGAAGTTAAGGCACACTCTGTCTTAGCATTTGATTGAGTTAAACCGAACTCTTCAGCTTCAATCATAGCGTTTAATGACCATCTAACAACGTCAGCCCAGTCTCCATCACCTTCTCTAACAACAGGACCTAAAGGTTCTTTTGAGATGGTTTCAGGAAGAACAACGTGAGCATCAGGATCAGCTAGTTTCGTTCTTTGAGCAGCAAGACCTGATTTATCAGTTGTGTATGTATCACAACGACCTTCGTCATATGCATTTACAACTTCGTCAGCTTTTTCAAAAACAACTGGCTCATAAGCCATACTATTTGCTCTAAAAAAGTCAGCCATATTTAATTCAGTTGTTGTACCAAGGTTAGTACAAACACTTGCACCATCCAGTTCCATTGCACTTGAAATGCCAGAATCTTTTCTGACCATGAAGCCTTGACCATCATAGAAGTTGACGCCAGCAAATTCTAATCCAATTTGAGCGTCACGTGATAATGTCCAAGTAGTATTTCTTGATAAAACATCAATTTCACCAGCTTGAAGTGCTGTAAATCTTTCTTTTGCAGTAAGAGGTACATACTTCACTTTGTCTGGATCACCAAAAATGGCAGCAGAAACAGCACGACATACGTCTACGTCAATACCACTCCAGTTTCCATTTTCGTCTGGGTTTGAAAAACCAGGAACTCCCTGACTTACACCACAGTTGAAAAATCCTTGTGATTTAACAGTATCTAAAGTTCCAGCAAACGCAGCTGGCAACATTAGTACTGAACAAACTAATCCAAGGAATGTAATTCTCATTGTATTCATAAGTGATTAATCCTTTTTTTTGATTTAATTAACTAAATTATGGAAAATATAATCACAGTTTTAATTCGAAGAGAAACAAAAAAAAACAAACAAGAATGGCAAATTGACACTACTATATATTGTAGTAAATCTTTATCTAACCACAATTGATCGTGCTGCAGTTATTCTTATATCTACCTCTTCAATTGTTTCATCTATCATTGACATTGCGTAATCTAGTTCTTCAGAACTTAGTTCCGCTATCAGATCATCAATTCCTTCTTTTCCTGCCCCACATAATGAAGACTTATTACATTGCAGATACCACCTGACTGACTGAACAAGGTCTTTTTTTACGCCATCACCAAACTCATACATATTTGCAACATTATACTGAGCTTCTGGTACACCTCTCTCTGCGGCAAATAAATAATACTTAAATGCTTTTTTATAGTTTGGCCAAAATACCCAGTGATTATCGTAATATTCTCCAATGGCATACGCTGCTCTTGGGTCGTTCTCATTTTCGTAAAGATCTAAAAAAATTTCATAAGCCTTTTTGTAGTTTGATTCATTCTCATCTACACAAAAGTCATCTATTTTACACAAGTTTATAGTTGAAGCATCATTGTACAAAAGTCCTAAAATATATTTAGCATCTAAATTTGACTCTGTTTTTATAATATTTTTTAAAACATTAATTGCTTCTTCTTTTTTTCCAGTAGCAAAAAGATCATAAACATTTTCGGCTTTTAGTAAAACTGTAGAACTTACAAAACCTACTAGTATAATTATGGTAAATAATTTGTTCACTATTTTAATGGCGCGCCCGAGAGGATTCGAACCTCTGACCCACAGCTTAGAAGGCTGTTGCTCTATCCAGCTGAGCTACGGGCGCTTATTTAAAGTTATCTGCATATGATTTATTTATAACTTTCCTCTCTGAGGTTTCAAGAATTTCATAATTAATATTATTTTTTTTGGCATATTTAATTGCTTCCTCTTTTGTCGAAAACTTTAATTCAATCTGAGAGAGAGTGCTGCTACCACCATTCCAACCCATCATAGTATCTTTTAGTTGATTTTTTTGATCTGAAAATTTTAAAACCCATTTGTTGTATTTTGATCTTCCAGACTGCATAGCAGTTTTAGCGGGCTTAAATATTTTAGCTTTCATATTTTCTATTCAGAACCATCCAAATTAAGTAAGCCTTTATAGAGTTCAGGTCTCCGATCTCTAAAAACTCCCCAAACATTTCGTAATGTTTCAGCTTCAGACAAATTGACCTTTCCAATTAACACTTCTTCTTTATCTCTACTTCCCTCTACAATCTTATCGCCAACATGATTAGTTACAAATGAACGGCCATAAAAATAGTTTTCAATATCAATTCCTTTTTCATTACCAATCCTATTTGATGCCATAACCGGTATTTGATTTGATGCAGAGTGACCAATCATTGCCCTTTGCCACATGTCAGAGCTATCAAATCCATCATCTTCTGGTTCTCCTCCAATTGCTGTAGGATAGAGTAAAAGTTCAGCACCATTTAGAACCATAGACCTTGCAGCCTCTGGAAACCACTGGTCCCAACATATACCAACTCCAATCTTAGCGTATTTTGTATTCCATACTTTAAAACCTGTGTCTCCAGGATTAAAATAAAACTTTTCCTGGTAGCCCGGTCCATCAGGAATGTGCGACTTTCTGTATTTTCCTAATATGCTTCCATCTGCATCCACGATAGCAACTGAATTATAATGAGCCCTATTTGCTTTTTCAAAAAAACTTACCGGTAAAACAACTTTAAGCTCTTTAGCTAATTTAGAAAATTTTTTTATTGTTGGATGGTTATCAAAAGGCTTTGATAATTCAAATAATTCTTCTTTTTGGTCCATACAAAAATATTGTGACTCAAATAACTCTTGAATTAAAATTATTTGAGCCCCTCTCGAAGCGGCCTGCCTTACAAGCTTTTCCGCATTATTCACATTCTTTTCGGTATCATTGGAGCAAGCCATTTGTGTTGCTGCTACAGTTACTTCTCTCACAATTTACTCCTTGGTTGCTGTTGTGTGATGCAGTGTACACCACCTCCTCCCAATAGTATATCAGACCCATCAAGAGTGACTACTTTTCGATCAGGAAATGAACTTTTAACTGTTTCTAAAGCATTTTGATCCGCCTTTACGTCACCAAAAATAGGAAGAATTACAGCTGAATTCGCAATGTAAAAGTTGATATATGAGCATGGCTCATCATCATTTGGAATTATTCTTCTGTAAGACATCTCTAATTCAATTACGTCTAAATTATTTCCATTTGCATCTTTTGCAGTTCTTAAAATTTCTAGATTTTCATTAAGTAAATCATAATAAGGATCTTGTTTATCATTACATGTCATGGCCATAACTCTTCCAGGAGAGATAAAACATGCAACATTATCCACATGACCATTTGTGCCTTCGTCTGTTCCATACTTTAACCAAATAATATGTTTTATACCAAAAAAATTCTTAAGGTTAGCTTCAATTTCTGATTTAGAAAGATTAGGGTTTCTATTCTTATTTAGTAGGCATTGTTCTGTTGTTAACAATGTTCCATTGCCATCTACATCAATTGAGCCTCCTTCAAGCACCATGTTGTTTTTAAAATATTGGGCCCCAGATTCTTCAATCATCATTTTGGCTACTTTATCGTCTAGCTCATAATTTTCTTTGTAACCCCAACAATTAAAATCTGAATCTACCCCTGCTAATCCACGATTATGATCTAAAAGAAATATAGCACCTGAGTCCCTTGACCATGCGTCATTGATAGGAAACTGGATAATGTCTATTTTTTCACCTAATAGACTTTTTGCACTAGCAACGTCGTTTGGATGAACTATCATCTTAGTTTTTTCAAATTTAGAGATGGCATTTGCAACTTTTGCCCATGCATCTCTTCCTTTTTGATAATCAAAATGTGACCAAGATGATGCAACATCTGTTGGAAAAGTCTCTGTTGGCCATTGCATCCAGCAACACTCGTGAGGGAACCATTCAGCTGGCATTGTGAAAGAATTTTCGATTGGCAAGTTCATTAAAAACCTCATTGGTCGGGGCGGCAAGATTCGAACTTGCGACCCTCTGGTCCCAAACCAGATGCGCTACCAGACTGCGCTACGCCCCGAAATGAGTGAGAATGTATCTAAAAACAGATAAATCTTCAATCTATTTAAGAAAATCTAACAGTATATTATTTACTTCTTCAGGCTTCTCCTGTTGTACCCAATGACCTGCATTTTTAATTATATGATTTGAGATAAGATTTTCATGTAGAGCTGGATTTATCAAACTCCATTTAGCCACAGGGTCGTGTTCGCCCACAATAAAACATGAAGGCGGTGATATTTTTTTCTCATGTGTATCTTTTGTAATTTCCCAATTTTTGTCAATATTTCGATACCAGTTAATTGGTCCGCGCATTCCTCCATTTGTAAATTCTTTAAGATAAAAATCAAAATCCTCTTTAGACATAAACTCAGGAATTTTATCATATTCGCCAAGTGAGTCTAAAAACGTCATCTCATCTGTATACGGCTTAGGTTCAAAAGTTTGTGACTCTTCTCCATTACTTGTGAGAGAACTGTATACTGCAATCAAAGATTTTCTCATATCTTGCTCTAACTCTTTCTCGACACGTCCTTCGTCTTGAAAATAAATCATATAAAAAAATACATCTTTGAATAAAAATTTCATTGTTTCAATTGGTGGCATTTTTGAAACTACATATGGCACGCTCATTCCGCAAACTTTATTAACTCGGTCGGAATGATATAAGGACGTATTCCAGGCAACTGGCGCTCCCCAGTCGTGTCCAATTAATGAAAAATTATCTTCTTTCATCTGATCTGCTATAGCAATAATATCTGAAGTGAGCTCCATAATATTGTAAGCATCGATTTCAGTTGGCTTTGAGGTTTTTCCGTAACCTCTCATATCTGGCACCGCTACTTTGAAACCGTTTTTAACTAAAGAGGTAATCTGATGTCTCCAAGAATACCAAGACTCTGGCCACCCATGTGCCATTATAACTAATGGACCCTCTCCATCAATATATGTATTAATTTCGATATCCTTATTTTTAATAATTTTAAAATTTTTTTTATTAAACATTGTTAAGATGGATCCTTTTTTCCGTGATTTCTTAAAATTTTAAAAATCCCATCTGATGTAAAAATAATTTTATCATCTATAAATAAATTACACTTCATAAATAAAATTGATTTTGTCTCTCTAGTAATTTCTGCAAAACCATATACCCAGGATCCTTTTGGAGCGGGGCCTACATAATTAGCATTTAATTTAGCAGTTAAGCATGGGAATGAGTCCTTTTTCCAAGCAGTATACCCCATAATTCCATCTGCAAATGCAATGAGTGTGCCTCCATGCGCTATACCAGCTTTATTACAATTAATTTCCTCAACCGTAAATCCTTTATAAAAAATTCCATCGAGTTCTAAATTATAGAGAAAACCATTATTTTTTGAGAATGGTCCAGGATCAGTATCCTTAGTATAGTTTTTTATATTTTTTAATATGTCAGTTTGCATTACAAAAATATATTTGATTAATTATAAATGATAAATATATAATAGAATGAAGATTATGGGGAGCTATGGCTGAGAGGTTCCAAATAGCGGAACGACCCAAAACCTGATCTAGATAATGCTAGCGGAGGATTTATGCAGAAAATATCAATTGTTTTATTTTTTTTTATTTTTTTAAATGGCTCCTTTGCCCAAGAAAAATTAGTTGTTGGAACCTACGATTCTTTCTCAGCTGATTGGGGACCAGGACCTATTATAGAAGAAAAGTTTGAAGAAATTTGCAATTGTGATCTTCAATTCATCTCAACTAGTCAAGCAGGCACTTTAAATAATGAGATTTTTCTGAATGGAAAGGATGTGATTCTTGGCGTAGAAATGCACGAATTTAATTATTCAATTCAAGATTGGCATGAGTATGATCATGGTTTCTTTTCGTTTGTTTATGACAGTAGTAAACTAACTAACCCACCCAAAACTTTTGAGGAGTTGGTAAATCGTAATGATCTCAAAATCGTTGTGCAGGATCCTCGTACAAGTCCAGTGGGCATTGGTTTATTAAGGTGGATGAAATCAATATTTAAAGATGACTTCTCTATTAAGCTAAAACAATTAGATCGGAACATAATAACATACACACCAGGATGGTCTGAGGCATACGGAATTTTTCTTGAAGGAAATGCAGACCTTGTTTTGAGTTATAGCACTTCACCATTTTATCACCAAGAATATGAAAATGAATACAAATACAAGTCACTTAATTTTGCAGAAGGTCACTTAGCGACGAGGGAGATTGTTTATGTTCGAGAGAAGTCAATGAATCAAAAACTTGCAAAAAAATTTATTGATTTCATCATTGAGGATGATATTCAAAAAATAATATCTTCAATGAACATTATGTATCCATCAGTTGATAAAACTGAAATAGTTCCAGAAAAAATGAAAAATTTAATAAAACCAAAAGAAATTGATTATAACGTATTTCTAGAGTCTGAACCGTTAATTGAAACTTGGCTTGAAACTATTGCTGGCTAATATAAAAGACCTAATTCCAATAGGAGTTTTTTGTTTCGTTTTATCGGCTGTTGTGTTACCTGTTTTTGGTCTAGTTTATTATTACAATTTTAGTTTCATACTTAATTTCTCAAATTACCATATTACCATTATTTCTTTTACAATCTTTCAATCATTTGCCTCTGCTTTTTTTTCTATAGTAATAGGTTCCGTATTTGCACTTTTATTAATAAGGCACAGGCATCATAAATCTATAAAACTTATCGTGAATTTTTTGTCAATTTTATTTGTATTGCCTACAATACTATCAGTATTTGGAGTCCTAACATTTTACGGACAATATTTTTCTATTTATGGAATAATTGGCATATTAATTGGTCATACGGTTTTAAATACTCCATTAATAACAAGAATTATATTTCAAAGCCTAAATGATATCAGTTCAAATGAATATATGCTTGCAAAACAAATGTCTTTGGACAAGTTAGGAATTTTCTTTGCTATTGAATGGCCTATTATAAAAAAAAATATACCCAGTCTCTTTGTTATTGTTTTTTTTATTTGCTTTGTAAGCTTTACTCCAGTTTTAATTCTTGGTGGAAGTCCAAAATATTCAACTTTAGAAGTAGCGATTTATTATTCTGTAATTTTTAATAATGATTTTAATGCAGCACTAAATTTATTGCTTATACAACTATCAATATGTCTTTTCATATACGCTGTGTTCTTTAAAAATTTTAAAAGTTCAAATTTTATAATTGATGAACAACGAAATTTTTATGAATATAAAAAAAGGGGATTATCATCCTATATCGAAATTATATGCATAATACTGATTTCTATTTTCATTTTTTCTCCGATATGCTTCATAATTTTAAATGGATTCAATAAAGAACTAATAAATATGTTTTCATCAACATATTTATGGGATGCAATAAATAATACATTTGTAATTTGTTTTTTCTCAGGATCCATTTCAGTTTTTGTAGCTCTCAACTACCTTAATTTGATTTATCGCAAAAAATATTTTACAGAAATATTGATTTATTCACTTATTATATTTTCACCAGTCGTCATGGCTGTTGGATATTATATTTTATTATTTAAAGTCAGCATATTTGATATACCGAATATTCTTATTGTTATCATTTTAAATGCCATTTTTTCATTACCATTTACATATAACTTTCTAGCACCGTCTTACTTTAAAATTACACATGAGAATGAAGACATCTCAAAAAGTATTAACATGTATGGATTGCAGAGATTTCTAATTGTTGATTTTCCTAGACTCAAAGCACCAATAATTACCGCTTTCTCAGTATCTTCAATACTATCTGCAAGTGATCTCGTTATCATTTCCTTTTTTGGAACGAATAGCTTGTCAACTCTAACTCAAACAATATATAGACTTATGGGAAGTTACAGGATGGATGAAGCATATTCGGTTTCTCTAATATTGCTAATGTTTTGCATCTGTTACTTTGGAACTTCATACGTATTTATGAAAGGTAAGTTATGGAACACTCATTAGATTTAACCTATCACTGGGCTGGTTTCTCAGCTTTAGCTGTCTTTGTCATCGCTTATGCATTTGTGATGGCAGAAGAATTCACTCATTTGAGAAAATCAAAACCGGTTGTGCTTGCGGCTGGCTTAATATGGGGAATGATTGCAATTGCATATTCCAATACTCCTCATTACGAAATGGTTGAACATGAAATTAGACACAGTTTTTTAGAATATACAGAACTTGCTTTTTTTCTCTTAGTTGCAATGACATACATTAATGCTCTTGAAGAACGTAATGTGTTTAATTCTCTTAAGTCATGGTTGATTAAAAATCAATTTAGTTACAGACAATTATTCTGGATTACAGGTGTATTAGCATTCTTCTTGTCTCCATTAGCTGATAATCTAACAACCGCTTTAGTATTATGTGCGGTTGTAGTAGCTGTAGGATCATCAAGTCCTAAGTTTGTCGGATTAGCCTGTGTGAATATTGTTGTTGCTGCAAATGCAGGTGGTGCATTTAGTCCTTTTGGCGATATTACAACTTTGATGGTATGGCAAGCTGGTCAGTTAGACTTTTTACAATTTTTTGCTTTGGTTATTCCATCTGTTATAAATTATATTATTCCTGCAAGCATAATGCACTTTTTTGTTTCAGACCATAAGCCCGATGTTGCAGAGACAAGCGTAACAATCAAATATGGTGGAAAGACAATTATTCTACTTGGCCTTTTAACAATCGTGACTGCTGTAAGTTTTCATAATTTTTTACATCTTCCTCCAGTATTTGGAATGATGACTGGTCTGGCATACTTACAGCTCTATAGTTTTTATATTAAAATTAATGTTAGAGATATTGAGGAGCAAAAATATGATTTCTTCGAGAATGTTGCTCGTGTTGAGTGGGATACATTATTTTTTTTCTTTGGTGTAATTCTATCTGTTGGAGGCCTAGGCTTCATAGGCTATCTAGAATACGTATCAGAATTTATGTACACAGACTTAGGTGCGACTACTGCCAACGTTTTGGTAGGCATACTCTCAGCTATTGTAGATAATATTCCAGTGATGTTTGCAGTATTAACAATGGAACCTGCGATGCCAGACTCACAATGGCTGCTTGTTACTCTAACTGCTGGTGTAGGTGGCAGCATGTTGTCTATTGGATCTGCAGCAGGCGTAGCTTTAATGGGTCAGTCAAGGGGCATGTATACTTTCTTTGGTCATTTAAAATGGACACCAATTATTGCAATTGGATACTTTGCAAGTGTCTATGTGCATATATTGATAAATTTTTAATTCAGGATGAGAGTATTTTTAACTTTTTGTCTTATATTTCTCTTAAACACAGGAGCCTTAATGTCAGAAAATGCATATAATTATTCTTTTAAAAATATTAATGAAGAAGATACGATTAACCTCTCTGATTACAAAGGTAAAACGCTTGTTGTTGTAAACACTGCAAGTTTATGCGGTTTTACTTATCAATACGATGGGCTACAAAAACTTTATGATGACTATAAAGATCAAGGGCTGGTCGTATTGGGTGTCCCATCTAATGATTTTGGAAATCAAGAGTCTGGTACAAATAGAGAAGTAAAAGAATTTTGTGAAAGTACTTTTAACATAACTTTTCCACTTACAGAAAAAAATATTGTCAAAGGCAAAGATGCTCATCCATTTTTCAAATGGTCTAAAAAAGAACTAGGTTTTATCGGAGGAGTACCTAGGTGGAATTTTCATAAAATTATAATTGGCAAAGATGGCAACGCAATTGCAGGCTATACGGCATTAACTCGTCCGTCATCCAAAAAATTTATAAGTGAAATAGAAAAAGCTCTTCAGCTTTAATCTTTTAACTACTTATGGGTGATCTTTTTATTATTCTAGGAAATCAGCTTTTTGATCCAAAGCATCTAAGTAAATATAAAAAGCATAAGATATTCATGTGTGAGGATCTTGGTCTGTGTTCATATGAAAAACATCATAAGCTAAAAATTTTGCAGTTTCTTTCCTCCATGAGAAGTTACAGAGATTTATTAATAAAAAAAGGTTTTTCAGTTGACTATTATGACTGTCAAAACAATTTTGAAAAAAAGTATGAAGATAAGTTAGAAAAATCTATAAAAAAAAATAAAATAAACAAAGTAAGCCATTTTGAAATCGAAGACACACCATTCGAAAAACGTATTAAAAAATTTATTATTAAACAAAATCTTGAGTATAACGTAATACAAACACCTATGTTTCTTAATTCACGTGATGATTTTCAAAGATATCTGTCAAAACAAAAAAAGCCTTTCATGGCAACTTATTATAAAGAAAGTAGATTAAAATTTGACTTACTAATTAAAGACAGAAAACCTGTCGGTGGCAAATGGAGCTTTGATAAAGATAATAGAAAAAAACTCCCACAAGACCTAAAACTTCCTAAACAACCAATAACAACTGAAACCCAACACACAAAACAGTTAAAAAACTTTATAGAAGAAAAATTTAAAAAACACCCCGGTAGTACAAATAACTTTTGGCTACCAACAACACATAAAGATGCTTCAGATTGGCTGGACGATTTCATTAAAAATAAACTAAATTTATTTGGAGACTATGAAGATGCGGTAAGTCAGAGAGATAACATACTGTTTCATAGCGCATTAAGTCCACTTATTAATACAGGGTTGCTTACACCCGAAGAAATAATCAATAGATTAAAAAAATATAAAGGAAAGATAAGTTTAAATTCACTTGAGGGATACATTAGACAAGTTATTGGATGGCGAGAATTTATGAGAGGAATTTATCATAATTACTCGCCTAAAATGGAATCATCTAATTTTTTTAATCATAAAAGAAAATTCAAAAATGATTGGTATACTGGTGAAACAGGCATACCCCCTTTGGATCATTCAATTAAAAATGCTCTTAATTTTGGTTGGACGCATCATATTGAACGGCTAATGATACTTTCAAGTTTAATGAACTTGTGCGAAATCCACCCAAAATTTGTATACAAATGGTTTATGGAAATGTTTACTGACTCTTCTGAATGGGTGATGGTGCCAAATGTCTACGGCATGGGACTATTTAGTGATGGAGGCATATTTGCAACTAAACCATATATTTGTGGTTCAAGCTATTATTTGAAAATGATGGATTTCAAAAAAGGAGAGTGGTGTGAGACAGTCGATGGCTTATATTGGAGATTTATAAATAAAAATAGAAAGTTCTTTAGTAGCAATCCTAGACTAAATATGATGGTAAATGTATTTGATAAAATGAAACAAGATCGAAAGAAAAGAATACTACAGAAGGCAGAAATTTTTATCAGAGAACATACAGGCTAAGCAAATTTATTTACTCAATCGCATTATCCATATTCATGAGTATGGGTCTTCCATCATGAGCTGTACTTAGGGGAATAATTTTTCCATCATACTGCGCACACAAGGTTGGAGCACTCCTTTTCTGATTGCCTAAATTGACCTCAAGATCAACTATAATTAACTTTGCATCTTCCAATGTTTTCAAAATTTTCATGTTTTCCTCCTAATAAAAATATACAAATACTATAAAGATAGATCCAAAAAGCTGTGAGATAAATAAAACTACAGAAAATAAATGAAGCATTTTGAATTTTTTTTCAGCCTCAATAATACCACTTTTAAATTTATCTCTATAAATATTGATTCTAGGAGTTAGATAAATGAGATTGATTAAAAAGAAGGCAGCGGATACCAGTGATATAATTAGAAAATCAATCATACTAATAACAAAAAAAACAGCACTCGATAAAATAGTAATGATTAACCCGTAAGTGAACATCCTGGGAAAAATAACTCGTAATAACTTTCCTGCCTCATCTTCGTTTAAAATTGAAAATACGGATGGTGTTACAACAGACATGAAAAAAATCATAAATCCAATAATTAAAGAATGTAGAAAAATCCCAAATTCCAACATTGTAAATTTATTTAGTATTTTCTTTTGAAAGAATTTCCCCGGAGTCCGTATTAGTCTCTTTATTGTCTTTTTGATCAATAATAGTTACAAATTTATGGTTAACATCACGGTGACCCATCTCATCGTTTCTAACAGCAATGATAACATCTTTTAATTTTGCAAACTGTGATAAACCCCAATAGTCGATAGCTATCTGAGGTGCTTTTACGTTTTCAATATTTCCATTTTCAATTTCATCTAAATATTCAGTATAACTTATAATTGCTTGCTCCTCAAAATAACCCACAATCCTATGACAGGTGCGAGGTGAAACTAAATACATTACAAAATAAACATTAAAAAATATTCCTTGCACTATTATAACTAAAAATCTCTCAAAAACTGATGGCTTTGCAATATTAATAAAAGTCATTAAATGCATTCTTTCGTTCTCAGCTTCATCTAAAAGTGTTTTGATCCAGCCTCTATCTTGCTCCATATTTCTAAGGCTTTTTAAATGATTAAGCATGCCGGCGACCATTCCAGGAACAGCTGCTACAGTCTCTAATATAACCGCTCTGTGCCCGTAACGTTTTTTAAAGAAAAGATCAGCGAAAAGACGAAGGGCTTTTGTGAATAAAAGAGCTATACGGTCACTATTGTTTACCGGTTTATAGTGCTTAAACATTTCAGTCATACTAAAGAGATAATATTTATTTATAGAAATTAAATACTATAAAAAGGATGTTTTACTGACATTTTGTCACAGATAAAGCCATGAAATGGCGGTCCCTACGGGATTCGAACCCGTGATCTTCTGGATGAAAACCAGATATCCTAACCGCTAGACGAAGGGACCTTATATCATATTTATATATCTAATAATCGGTCTAAATCAATAATTGATTAACTATTTTGTGATGCGGAAATATCAATAATATGTATTTGAGGTATTTTTTTACCCCCCCACTCATTGATCTTTATTTTGCCGAATAAGCAAACTGATGAACCTTTATTTTTTATTAATTCTTCTCCAAGCTGTGTTTTTGCACTTCTAAAAGCCATCGCTTCAATAAATTTTCCTCCATCAGATTTAACAAGGCATTTAAAATGCTCCTCACCTATTTGATCAACGGTCGCGAGTATCACATTTTTAAAAATAAAAGATGGTTCAGGATTCTCTGATCCAAAAGGACCAATTTTTTCAATTTCTCTATGAACATCTAAATTAATTGCTGATATACTTAAAATGTCATCAGCAAATAAAATTTTATTATCTTGAGTATTTATTACTTTATTGGTCAATTGCTTTTCAAAAAATTTTTCCAATTCTTCTATCTTTTCAGATTCTATTGTTAATCCAGCTGCCATAGAATGTCCTCCGCCTTTTTTAAGCAAATTACTTTGAACAGCAGAAATAACTAACTGTCCAAGATCGATGCCTTTTATTGAGCGTCCGGAACCTTTAGCTTCGCCATTGTTTATCGAGAAAACAATGCTAGGCTTATTAAATTTATCTTTAAGTCGACTTGCAATAATACCAATTACCCCCTCATGCCATCCTTCACCAGATACGATCAGTAGTTTATTTTTTAGTTTTTTATTATCAACTTGGGCGATGGCTTGATCTAAAACATAACTTTCTATTGTACGTCTCTCAGAATTAAATTTATCTAAATCGTTTGTGATGCTATCGATTTTACTTTTTTCACTTTCAGTTAATAAGTCTGTGCCAAAGTTTGAAAAACCTAATCTTCCACCAGCGTTAATTCTTGGACCAATCTTGAAACCAAGATCATGAACAGATACTTTTGATTTTATATTTGATTTTTCAATCAATGAATTTAAACCTGGATTTAATCGTTTTTGTATTACGTCGATTCCCTTTGAAACTAGAATTCGATTTAATCCTTTTAGTGGAACAGAATCGCAAACAGTTCCTAAAGCAACAAGGTCTAATAAAGCAATAAGGTTTGGTTCTTTTAGGTTATTTTTTTTAAACCAATCTTCACGTCTTAATTTCCGGTTAAGCCCGATAATGAACATATACGTTACACCTACTGCAGAAAGATAGTTTAACCCTGAATTATCGTCCATTCTGTTTGGATTTATAATGGCTGTTGCTTTTGGTAGTTTTATTTCTGGAATGTGATGATCTAAGACAACAACATCCATACCTTGCTCTCTCGCATATTCAATCTCAGAAAAGGCCATTGTTCCGCAATCGACGGTAAATATTATTTTCACATCTCTTTTTTTAAAATTTGAAAAGGTTTGTATACTAGGACCATATCCCTCACTAAATCTATCAGGTATATGAAATTTTAGATCAATTGAAATTTGTTTGAAATAATTAATTAGAGTTGAAGTTGATGTAGAGCCATCAACATCATAGTCACCAAATACTGCAATTCGTTCTTTATTAATTATTGCTTGATAAAGTCTCTCACAGGCTTTTTCCATGTCTGCTAAAACGTATGGATCAGGTAAACTTTCTTTTAATGAGGGACTTATATACGAAATAATGTCGTCAAAATCTACTTTTCTAATACTTAGTAATTTCGCAACTAGCGGGCTTACTTCGTAACTTTGCGAAATATATTCAGTATCTTTTTCGCTATATTCTTTTAAAGACCATTTTTTATTTGTTAGAGAAAAAAAATCTTCGTCGAAAGAGTCTTTTCTCATAGTTCAATCTTTTTTGTGATAGGTCTCGATATACTGAGATGAGGCTTCGCCAGTTCTTAGAACTAGTGAATGAGTTATGTAGTGACTGCTGTCAGATCTTACTCCTCTAACCATAGTACCTTCTGTTACACCTGTAGCAGAAAAGATAATATCACCGTGTGCAAGTTCATTAAGATTATATTTTTTTTCTAGATCTTTAATACCAATCTTTTCAGCTCTGTTTTTTTCATCGTCATTATTGATTACAAGTCTAGTTTGCATTTGACCGCCAATGCATTGCAGTGCTGCAGCAGCTAAAACTCCTTCAGGAGCTCCTCCGATGCCAAGGTAAATATCAACTGGATTAAGTTCTTGTGTTGTCATAATTACTCCCGCTACATCACCGTCAGGAATAAGAACAATTTTTGAGCCGATTGTTCTTAAAGACTCAATTATTTCATCGTGTCGGGGTCTTTCTAATACACAGGCAGTAACTTCACTAATTTTAACTTTTTTAGCTTCCGCGATACTTTTTATATTATCTTCGACAGCTGCATCGAGATCTATTACATCTTTTGGAAGACTACCGCCAACTGCAATCTTATTCATGTAAGTGTCTGGCGCATAGAGCAACCCTCCTTTTTGAGCTGCAGCTATTACAGATAATGAATTTGGCATGCCCTTAGCTGTTATAGTGGTTCCTTCTAAAGGATCTAACGCAATATCAACTTCGTGATTTTTGCCAGTTCCTACTTCCTCGCCAATATAAAGCATTGGCGCTTCATCTCTCTCACCTTCACCAATAACAATTCTACCATCAAAATCAATTGCGTTTAAAGCTGTTCTCATTGCATCTACAGCAACTTGATCTGCTGCTTTTTCGTCACCAAGACCTATTAATTTAGACGATGCAATTGCAGCCTTTTCCGTTGCAGCTACAATTCCTGATGCATATTGAGTTGATATTACGGTCATAACGAATCTTCAATTCTGATAAATTTAACAGATGAGCTTACTTCTGGTAATCTTTTTATCTGTTTAATAGATGATAAAAGCGAAGATTCTTTAACTGTGTGCGTTATCAAAATTATTTCAGCAAAATTTGACCTTTTCGATGGCTTTTGAATTATACTTTCAATCGAAATTTTTCTTTTTGATAGAGCTTTTGAAATTTTTGCCATTACCCCGGCTTTATCTTTGGCTGTAATTCTCAAATAATATGGGAATGACAAATCATCAATTTTCTGAATTTTTAACTTCTTTTTCTTTTTGATTGATACGCCCAATGGATAATTATAAGTACCTCTTATAATGTCCATAAGGTCTGACATAACAGAAGCCCCCGTTGGTCCAGCTCCAGCACCAGGGCCTTCAAAAATATTTTTTCCAATTACAGAGTCATTTACGACAACAGCATTAATCTCGTTACTCACTTTTGCAATATCTGATTTAAGTTTGACAAAGCACGGATGAACTCTTTGTTCGACCTTACTTAATTTTTTAGAAGCAACCGATAACAACTTTATTGAGTATCCTAATTCTTTCGCAAAGATAAAATCATATTTATCAATCTTAGTGATACCTTCTATAAAAGTAGCTTTAAAATTTACAGGAATATCAAAGGCAATACTTGATAACAATGTAATCTTATGAGCTGCATCAATGCCCTGAATATCAAACGTTGGATCTAACTCAGCAAAACCTTTTTTTTGAGCATCATTTAATACATTTTTAAAATCTCCCGCATTATTTTCCATCTTTGTTAAGATGTAGTTGCAAGTACCATTCAAAATACCATAAATTTTGTTTATTTTATTAAGACGCAAATTTTCTCTTACGGCTTTTACAATTGGTATACCTCCAGCAATAGCTGCTTCATAATTGAGACAAACATTATTCTGCTCAGCAATTTTAGATAACTCATTTCCATGTACTGCAAGTAAAGCTTTATTAGCAGTAATTACATGCTTTTTATTTTGGAGTGCTTTTTTAACGACTTTATATGCTACTCCCTTTGAGCCACCAATAAGCTCAATTAAAATATCTATATTATCGTTTGTTGCTAATGACATTGTATCAGTTGTTAACGGTAGAGACTTAACTGATAAACTTCTTTTTTTTCTTAAGTTCTTAACAGCAATTTTAATTACATTGATATTTGCAGTTTTTTGAGAGGGTGTTTTAAAATTTTTTAATTGTTTGAGAAAACCTGATCCAACTATTCCTAGTCCTGCGATTCCGACACCATAAGTTTTACTCATCGATTTCAACCTTTTCTGGTACGCTCTCTAAATCTGGTTTCTGAGTATTTTCTTGGTCATCTAAAATTAATTCAGTAGCATTTGGATTGATAAAAAATTCATAAAAAGAAAAATTTTTTACTGATGAGCAGGCATTGAAAATAAATAAAAATAAAAATAAATTAGAGATAATTATTATTTTTTTTCTCATTCTAGTCCTAACCTCTCATCATAATCATTCATAAGATTAAAATTTTGGACTGCTTGTCCAGCAGCTCCTTTTACCAAATTATCTAAAACACTAACAATACATAATTTATTTTCTTTATATCCCTTTTTTAATCCTATGACTAAGTTATTGGTACCAACCACGTCCCTAGATGAAGGAATTTCATTCATTGGTAGCAATTTTATAAAATGCTCATCATAAAATCTTTTTTGTAATATATCGTAAATATCATTTTGAGATACCTCATTTGTGTCAATATAAATGTTACTCAAAATACCTCTTTCAACAGGTAATATATTGGCCGCAAAGAAGACTTCGGTTTGAATATTTTTGATCTTACTTAGTTCTTGATTTATTTCAGCTATGTGTTTGTGATCACCGATACCATAGGTTCTGATATTTTCATTTACCTCTTTAATCAACTCTTTTTTTCCTTTTGTTTTGCCTGCACCTGAGTAGCCTGATTTTGAGTCAATGACGATATCGTCAGTTTTAATTGCATTCTGTTTTATCAATTCAATTAGTGGGATTAAGATGCTAGTTGCATAGCAACCAGGGTTTGCAATATGCTTACATTTTTTTATCTTATCTCTATTAAACTCTGTTAATCCATATTGGAATTCATTGTTTACCTCAAAGTTGCCGTGTTTAAAGCCATACCAGTTCACATACTCTTTTTTATCATCAAGTCTAAAATCAACTGAAAGGTCAATTATACTAAGTTCTGATTTCAATAAATCGCTTCTTTTGTGAAGATTTTCATTTGGCAAGCAGTTGAATACATAATCTATGCTACTAAAATTTATGTCTTCATAGCTTTTGTATTTGAGTGGTGTTTGTATACCAGCAGAGTCATGGGTTTGAACTATCTCACCTGCGGACTTATTGGCAGATAAAGCAACAATGCTGACATGTGGGTGTTTGAGGCAAATTTTAATTATTTCTTGTCCTACAAAACCACTAGCACCTAATATAGCTACGTTTTTCATAATTAATTTATTATTTTATAATAGAAGTTTGAAAAAAATTATCTTTTTGAGAATTGGAAACGTCTACGTGCTTTACGTCTACCATATTTTTTTCTTTCAACAATTCGAGAGTCTCTCGTAAGCAAACCTTCAGTTTTAAGGATTGGTCTTAAGTTTGGATCTAGCAAAGTTAGAGCTTTTGAAATTCCATGTCTAACAGCACCGGCCTGACCAGACATTCCACCGCCACTAACTGTAACAGTCGTATCAACGTTCATTTTTTTGTTAGTCAATTCAAGTGGCTGGTTAACTAGCATATTTAATACAGGTCTTAAAAAGTATTTATCAACATCCTTGCCGTTAATTACTATTTTCCCAGATCCATCTTTTATCCAGACTCTTGCTACAGCATTCTTTCTTTTACCCGTTGCATATGACCTTCCAAGATTATCCAATATAGGTTTAGCTAAATTTTCTTCTGTACTATTATTCAAAGTATCGTTCATTTAGACCACTTCCTGCATGTTAAATATCTTTGGGTTTTGAGCTTCATGAGGGTGTTTGTCGCCTACATATACCTTCATATTAGATAGTTGCTTTCTTCCGAGTGGTCCTTTCGGTATCATTCTTTTAACGGCCATTCTGACTAGTCTGTCAGGGAATTGCCCCTCTAATATTTTTCTAGCGTTGATGGCTTTAATTCCACCGGGATATCCTGTGTGCCTATAATAAGTTTTGTCTTCGAGCTTTTTACCTGTAAGCTTAATTTTTTCAGCATTAATGATGACCACATTATCACCGCAATCTACATGCGGAGTATAGGTTGGTTTATGCTTACCTCTTAAAATGTTCGATACGTTTGTTGCAAGTCTTCCCAAGACAATATCCTTTGCGTCTATTAGCAGCCATTCCTTTTTTATGTCTTCTTTTCTTAGAGACGTAGTTTGCTTTAGTATCTTAGATGTAGTCATGATGTAGTTTATTAGACAACACAGCGATGCATGTCAATAATATATATTTATTTAATTATTTCAGTTATTTAAATAATGGTATTATTATACTATTTAAATTATAACACTTTACATAAGCCTTAGAGTGTTATTCAATATATTGTCGAGTTTAATGCAGCTTGCGGACTTAAACAGCTAAGCCACCAGCCGCACATAATATATGATGCGGCTCTTTTGTTTGCAGAAACTCGTAGAATTTTAAATAGAGGTAAAAAAATGGCAAAAAATAAATTTAATCCAGCAGACTCTGTAAATCCTGAAACTATTGCGTTGCATGGAGGAGATTATAGAAGTGATCCTTCTACTACGTCAGTAGCTGTCCCAATATATCAAACAACGTCATATCAGTTTCATAATACTGAACACGCAGCCAACTTATTTGGAGCAAAGGATTTTGGTAATATTTACACAAGAATAATGAATCCAACTGTAGATGTTCTTGAAAAAAGGGTTGCAGCAATGGAAGGGGGCGTGGGAGCATTATGTGTTAGTTCGGGTCAATCTGCTTCAATGTTAAGCATTCAAAACCTTGTAAAAGCTGGAGATAATATTGTTAGTTCAACAGATTTATATGGTGGAACATGGAATTTATTTGCCAACACAATGAAAGATTTAGGTATTGAAGTTCGGTTTGCTGATCCAACAGATCCTGAGAGTTTTAGAAAAATGACAGACGATAATACACGTGCTTATTATGCTGAAACTTTACCAAATCCAAAACTAAAAGTCTTTCCTATTAGGGAGGTTGCTGATATTGGGGATGAATATAATATTCCGCTTATTGTAGACAATACTGCAGCGCCAGTAATCTGCAAGCCGATCGAACACGGTGCAACTATCGTTGTACATTCACTTACAAAATTCATAGGTGGTCATGGTACGACTATTGGGGGAATAATTGTCGACAGTGGAAAGTTTGATTGGGCTAAAGACCCTAAAAGACAACCTATGTTAAATAACCCTGATCCAAGCTATCACGGTATGGTTTGGACTGAGTTTGCGAAGGCAGTTGGTCCTATAGCATATATCGTAAGAGCAAGATTTGTAGGATTAAGGGACCTTGGTCCTGCTCTCCCACCACAAAGTGCGTTTCAAATAATTCAGGGATTAGAAACTGTTTCTTTAAGAATGGAAAAGCACTGTTCTAACGCGGCTAAGGTAGCTGAATATTTATCCAATCATAATAAGGTCTCAAGGGTTATATATGCTGGCTTAGATGAAGGTGAGGCTGGAGAAAGGGCTAACAAATACCTTAAGGGAGGTCACGGCGCTCTATGTGGCATTGAACTTAAAGGGGGTAAGGCCAGTGGTGAGAAGTTCATTAATAATTTAAATATGTTCTATCATGTTGCTAATATTGGAGATGCCCGAAGCTTGGCTATACATCCAGCTTCAACAACTCACTCTCAATTGTCAGATGAGGATATGGAATCTGCAGGTGTGAATCCTAGTTATGTCAGACTATCAATAGGCATTGAACATATTGATGATATTATCGAAGATCTTAAAAATGCTTTAGACGCAGCATAAAATGCGGAAAGAAAGTCTCTTCATGGCATGATTATTTGAAGAGACTTTTTACTCAACATCCACATTGAAATTGTTATCAAAAACAAAATAATTGCATTTCCTTGGTGAGCTAGAGCAAGGGTCCATGGAATATTTTTGAACGTCATCAGAATACCTAACAAAATCTGAAATATGAAAGTTACATTAAATGCTAATAATAAATAGTCTATTTTTAAAAAATCATTTTTTTTGAAATTTAAAAAATTTACATAAATTACTAATAAACAAATAAAGAATGCGAACGTTCGATGAGCAAATAAGATATATTCTCCAGTTTCAAAAAAATTTATAATACCTCTCAAACTATTATTTTCAACATAAGGAAAGATATTTCCATTATACATTGGCCAAGTGTTATACAGTAACCCTGAGTGGGTGCCAGAAACAAATGCTCCATAGGCAATTTGAAGAAAAACAAATATTAATAATAATAATAATGAAAATTCATTAATTGAATTATATTCAAAATTCTTTTTTTCTAAATTTTTGATAGAGTGTTCTAGGAATGTTTGAAAAGTAATTCCCAAAATAATAAACGCCATCGTTAAATGTAATGCTAAGCGATATTGACTTACATCAACTCTTCCAACAAGGCCACTCTTAACCATGTACCAGCCAATTACAGCTTGTACTCCTAAAAGAAACCCTATTAAAAATATTCTTCTTAAGTAATTTCTATGTATTTTGTTTTTTATTAACAAAAAAAACAAAGGAACTAAGTATATTATACCAACCAGTCTAGCAAAAAACCTATGAAACCACTCCCAAAAATATATAAATTTAAATTCTTTGAGTGTCATTGCACTATTAACAAGCATAAACTCATCAATTTTTTGGTATTTATTGAATTCTACCTGCCATTGCATATCATTGAGGGGGTACATTACTCCTGTGATTGGCAACCATTCTGTTATTGAAAGACCTGAGTCAGAAATTCTAGTATAACCACCAATAAGTATTATTACACAAATAGATATTGTTAGAGACAATAACCAAATTGAAAAAGTGTTGATTTTCATTATCATAATAATTAAGTATTTAACATGCAAAATACAAAAAAGTTATTCAGTATTGTACTATTCATACTTATGATGTTTTTATATTGTCTATTAGTTATGGCTTTTTTAATTAAAATCAACTTTAATAATTGGCTAATTGAATTTATTGTGTATTTCATTTTAGGTATAGTTTGGGTATTTCCATCAATGTATATTTTAAGACCGTTTAAAAAAAAATGATTAGAAAAAAAAACAACTCATACAAAATGAAGGAAATAAGAATTAAAATCGATAAAGTCGACTCTAAGCTATTACCATTGATGGTGAGAAGGTCTAAATTGGTAAATAAAGCTCTTGAGCTAAAAACAAAAAAATCTGAAATTGTCGATATAAAAAGAATCAATCAAATCAAAAGGAAAATTGCAAGTCATGCGAAAAGCATTGGTGGTAACCCAAAGCTAATTAGTGATATATGGGTATCAATCATTAAGAACTTTATTGATTTTGAAAAGAAAAATTTTAAGAAGTAGTTACTTACTATGAGGTGGTAATTTTTTTTCGATAAACCACTCGTGTTTCTTCGTAGAGGGATTATATTTCTTCATTCTTAATTTATCTTTTGCCTTCAAACCTGAAGTTGGTTTTTTAGCATAATAATAAAACTTGCTATCAGTTTTTTCTTCTGGAACAAGACGAACTTTAACTGTTGATTTCTTTGCCATTATTTATTGTCAAGATTCTTTCTTAATTTAACCAAGTCATCCAATACATTCATAAGCTTTTTTCGTTTGGTCTCGTTGATGGAGTACTTAGAGTAGCTTTGTTGAGTTAAAGGATCATTATTATCTTTTGTAATTTCTGTAAAGGGTTTATTGTCAATATCATTATTTAATAATTTTTTTGTACCATTTTCTTTGATTACTTTTTGAACTCCTCTAATAGTATATCCATCATTATATAAAAGACTCTTGATTCCCTTAAGTAACCTTACATCTTCAGGTCTATAATACCTTCGACCACCACCTCTTTTAATTGGTTTAATTTGTACAAATTTTGTTTCCCAGAATCTTAGGACATGTTGAGGTAGGGACAAATCTTTTGACACTTCACTAATAGTCCTGAAAGCTTCGGGTGACTTTGAGCTCATTTAATTTATACCCTTTATATTCATTTTATTTTTAGAATTAACTTTTGACTTCAATACATTAGAAGCACGAAACGTAACCACACTTCTTGCAGTTATAGGAACTTCTTGTCCAGTTTTTGGATTTCTTCCAATTCTTTCTTTTTTTTGCCTTACAACAAATGTGCCAAATGAAGAAATTTTTACATCATCTCCACTAATTAAACTTTTTAATATTTCGCCAAAAACTGAGTCTACTAGCGTAGCAGACTCATTTCTAGAAAGACCTACATTCTTGAATACAGCTTCACTTAAGGTAGATCTAGTGGTGGTTTTGTCCATATGTAAAAATTATATAAAATTAATGGCTTATAACAATATATTAATTACTTTTTTTACAGGTTAAATAGCTATCTTTCTTTGTATATCTATTACATAATTCTTTATTCTATCATTTACGTCATTTTGAAGAAGGGAATAAATAATATCTGCAGCATATGAAACGCCCTTAAATTCAGATTGTCCATGACACTTTACTACGAGGGAGTTTAATCCCATAAAAATTCCGCAATTATGTACTCTTGGATCTAATCTTTCTTTTACAGATCTAAGAGATAATGAAGACAACAAATACCCAATCTTTGATATTAATGAGCTTTTATAAGCACTATTCAAGTGGCTTTGAAAAAGTTTAGCAGTTCCTTCTGCTGTTTTTAGAGCTATATTACCAGTAAATCCATCTGTAACTATTACATTTGTTTTGCCAATTGAAATATCATTTCCCTCTATATATCCATAATAATTTATTAACTCCAAATTGCTAAGTTCTCTAAGCCGATCAGAAGCATTCTTAATTTCTTCATTTCCTTTAATTTCCTCACTTCCTACATTTAATAAACCTATTGAAGGCGTATCTATCTTTAGTATAATATTCGCCAAACTTGAGCCAAGTATTGCATTATCAATAAGATACTTTGAGCTAAGCTTTGTATTTGCTCCAAGATCTAATACAATTGACTCACCTTTCATATTTGGCCATATTGAAGCGATAGATGGGCGCTTAATTTCAGGTAGTGTTTTGATATTTAATAATGACAAGGTCATCAAAGCTCCAGTATTTCCGAATGATAGAACAGCATCCGTTTCATTCGCTTGAGTAGATTTTATAGCTTGGTGCATACTTGAGAATGTCTTCGACTTAATAATATCAGAGGGCTTGTCATTCATTGTTATGCTTTCCTTGCAATCAATTATTTGACATGCATTTTGAAGTTTTTTAAATCTTCTGATATTTTTAATTATAGAATTTTTATTGCCAAATAAATAAAATTTATAATTTATATTTCTTAATAAAGATTGCTCTAGGCCTTTTAGAATTTCTAGGGTCTTTGTTTCACTACCCAACATATCAACTGCTAATTTAAAAATTTTAGTCAAAATCTTTCAACCAAATGTTATAAAATCGAAATTACATTCAATATTCTCACTCTCAGTTTTGCTCTGAAAATTATTAATGTTATTTGTTATATATTCTACGAACATGTTTATATTTTTTTTTCCTGATGAGTTACCTTTAAATATATTATTTAAGATTGTTTGCTCAAGCAATGTTTTATCATCTTCATTTTTTATAAGATCAATACTTTTGCTATATTGCGCTAATCTGCCATAAAATGCCCTTATAAAAAGTTTCATTTTTTTGTTTACAGCAATATCTCCAAATCCCATCTCTCTTAGATTATTCTCAAAGTCGTTAAACATGTGGTCAAATAAACTTTGTGAAATTGATGATTTATTGATCTCTTTGTCCTTATAAAAGTAGAAAATCATAAAGGCATGAAATATAATCAAATCAAATCTTGTCTCAAAGGTATCATCCAATTCATAATCGATGTAAAAAAATTTTGATCTCGATATTTCGACAATATTCTGATAGATTTTTTCAGCTATCTTATTTTGATTTTTAAATAACATGAGAACAATTAAATACTTAAAAATTTTGTTTGTTTTAATTATCTTATATAGTTGCTCTCCTATAAATAAGCAACATGGTTATCTACTAGACGACTTTCTCATTTCTTCAGAAAAAATGACTAAATTTGAAGTCCAATTAACTTCAAGAGATGAAATTTACAGAGTTATGGGCTCTCCTTCTATAGAAATACAGGATATTAATCAAGTATGGATCTACCTATTATCTTTAAAAGAAAAAAAAGTTTTTGAAGAAGACCCGCTCCTATTTCAAAACATACATAGATTTGTTTTTGATGAAACAGGCGTATTAATCGAAAAAACTATACTTACTGAAAAAGATTTTAATAAGATTGCTTTTGCAACTGAAAAGACAAAAATAAGAAGGGATGCTTATGGAATTACTGACCAACTATATGATGCTTTCACTAGAGGTCAGTAAGAAAATCACAGTGCAGCTAATAATAATAATGCAACTATATTTGTAATTTTAATCATAGGATTTACTGCTGGTCCTGCTGTATCTTTGTAAGGGTCTCCTACTGTGTCACCCGTCACCGCGGCTTTATGAGCTTCAGATCCTTTTCCACCAAAGTTACCATCTTCTACGTATTTTTTTGCATTATCCCATGCTCCGCCACCGGCGGTCATTGAAATTGCAACAAATATTCCGGTTACGATTACACCAAGAAGCATGGCGCCCACAGCAGATACTGCAGCATTTTGATCTGCAACAAATGTTACTAATAAGAATAGTATAATTGGGGACAATACTGGAAGCATTGATGGAATGATCATTTCTTTAATAGCAGATCGTGTTAACATATCAACTGATCTAGAGTAATCAGGCTTTGAATCGCCCGTCATAATTCCAGGATTGTCAGCAAATTGTTTTCTTACTTCCTCAACAACAGCGCCACCTGCTCGACCAACTGCCATCATTCCCATCGACGCAAATAGATATGGCAGTAAACCACCTATTAAAAGTCCAACTACAACATATGGATTTTCAAGGCTAAAGTTTGGTTTAAGACTCTCTATAAGCTTTAGATCCTCAACATAAGCCGCAAATAAAACTAAAGCCCCTAAACCTGCAGAGCCGATTGCATAACCTTTTGTGACTGCTTTAGTGGTATTTCCAACAGCATCGAGTGCATCAGTTGTCTTTCTTACATTTTCATTCAAATTCGACATTTCTGCTATACCGCCAGCATTATCAGTCACTGGACCATATGCGTCAAGTGCAACAACCATTCCTGCTAAAGCAAGCATAGCTGTAACTGCAATGGCAATCCCAAACAAACCGGCTAATTGGAATGTCATGACAATACCAATGACAATAACCAATGCTGGAAGAGCTGTTGCTTCCATTGACACTGCAAGTCCTTGAATTACGTTAGTACCATGACCTGTTGTTGAAGCTTTAGCTACACTCTGAACTGGTCTATAGTTTGTACCTGTGTAATATTCAGTAATCCAAATTAAAAGCCCAGTTATAACAATTCCAATAATTGAGCAAATATAGAGCGAAGTGCCTGTGAAGGATGTATTTCCAAATGTGAATTCTTTTGACATATCTCCTAACACAACTTGAGTAACAGGGTAAATGAATATTAAAGAGAGTATTGCTGAAGCAATAAAGCCTTTATACAAAGCGCCCATAATACTTTGAGAAGAACCTAGTCTTACAAAAAAGGTACCAATAATTGAGGCCACTAAACAACTTCCTCCTATTGCCATTGGGTAGATGGTCATCATATGTGCAATTTCACCAGTAAAAAATATAGTCGCCAGTACCATTGTTGCAACAATTGTAACCGCATATGTTTCAAATAAATCTGCTGCCATACCAGCGCAGTCTCCGACATTGTCGCCAACATTGTCAGCTATCACTGCTGGATTTCTTGGATCATCCTCAGGAATTCCTGCCTCAACCTTACCGACAAGATCAGCACCTACATCAGCACCTTTTGTAAAAATTCCACCACCTAATCTAGCGAAGATTGAAATAAGAGAAGCACCGAAACCTAATGCAACAAGAGCATGTTTAAGGGTTTCTTCAGAAACTGAGTAAGAGTCTAAAATTGCATAATAAACAGATATAGATAGTAATGCCAAGCCAGCAACAAGCATACCAGTAACCGCCCCAGCTTTAAAAGCTACATTTAATCCTTTTCCTAAGCTTTCACTTGCGGCTTGAGCAGTCCTTACATTTGCTCTTACAGATATTATCATTCCAATATATCCTGCCGCACCAGAGAGTATTGCACCAATTAAATACCCTCCAACAACCCAAAGATCTCTGAAAAATAAATATAAAAGAACACAAATTACAGCGCCCACAATTGCAATAGTTGTATATTGTCTATTAAGATACGCTTGTGCACCAACTTGAATTGCTGATGAGATTTCTTGCATCTTTTCACTACCAGCGTTTGACTTTAAAACTGAATTCCCCGCCCAAAAACCGTAAATAATAGATAGTACTCCAGAAAATATAATCAGATTTAATATACTCATATCTTGTGTCCTTAATTGATTGTTGTTGGAGAAAATGCCAAAAATTACAGGAATATGCAACTTTTATTTTATTCTAAATTTATCTAAGGTTATCAAGTACTCCGTTTAAAAGTGCAGATTCTTTGTCAGTAAAAAAATGATTGGATACCAATAAATACTCAGAAATAACAATTTTTTTTGAAATTTGCTTTTTTATGACAATCTCAAATATAGCGCATCTGAAAATAGATAGAAGCAACTTATCAATTGATTCCGCTTTAGTTTTGTCTCTAAGTGAATTCTTTAATATCAAGTCTATTTTTTCTAGATTTGTTGATACTCCAAAATAAATTTCTTTAGCTAAAGGAATTTTTAAAGCATTAATTTTATTTTTAAAATCAACATTTTCAATAATATGGATGAGTATTTCATCAAAAGAGGAGTCTATTATTTTTTTGTTAATCGTGGACTCATAAATCGCCTGAACAGCTAAAAGCCTTTGGTATGATTTATTATCAGACATTAAAATTAATTATTTAAAACTGATAAAGCTGCTAAAACCGCTTCCTTAGCTCGATTCAGTTTTTTTGAAGACCTGTCGAACGCTTGTTTAAGGGTTGTGCAGGTAAGGACAGTATTTGAAACTGGTATTCTTTTTTCAATTGATATTGCTAAAAGTGAATTTGTTATTGCATTTGCAATAAACTCATAATGATCAGTTTTACCTTTTATAATACAACCGACCGCAATTACTGCATCATATTTTTTTTTCTTAAGAAGTATGGAAATTTGAACAGGAATCTCCAATGAGCCATTAACTTTGAATAAATCATATTTATATTTACGTTTTTTTAATTCAGCTATAGCACCATTTAATAGTCCATTTGTTATTTTTGGATAAAAATTCGAAGCTACGATCAAAAATTTATATTGTTTACTCATCTATAGTATTTAAAAGTTTAGTTTTTATTATCTCTATATTATAGGCATCGAGTCCAATAAACTTCCATTCAGTATTTGTAAGTAGTATCATTTTTTTTACACCTATTTCAGATAAAATTTGTGCACCCATTCCATAAATTCTGAGTTCATCGCTACTACTCTGCCCTTTGCTATCTGAGTTTGATTGATTAGTAATCAAGTTATTAATTATAGATTTACCTGTATCTCTAATCAGTATAATGACACCTCGATTTTCTGCTTCAATGATATTAATTGCTTTATGCAAAGAGTCATCATCACTTCCGTAACTACCAAATAAATTATCAAAATAGTCTGTAACATGTACTCTAACCATTATTGGATTCCCATCATCAATATTTCCTTTAGACAAAACAATTTGTTCGGTTCCATCATAGAGGGACTCATATATTTTTATATTAAATTTACTCCCCGATGCTAAATTTATCTCAGAGTCATAAGATTTTTTAATAAACTTGTCCTTATCTCTTCTATGGGAAATTAAATCCACTATTCTTCCAATTTTAATATTATGTTTTTTTGAAAATTCAACAAGATCAGGCACTCTTGCCATAGTACCGTCATCATTCATAATTTCACAAATCACGCCTGCCGGAACATGTCCGCTAAGTCTTGCCAAATCAACTGATGCTTCTGTGTGACCAGCTCTTATCAATACTCCTCCGTCCCTTGCAACTAAAGGGAATACATGACCGGGGCTAATTAGATCATTTTTTGATTTATTTCGATCTATAGCAGTTTGAATTGTAACAGCTCTATCTTGTGCGGAAATTCCTGTTGTAACGCCTTCTTTTGCCTCAATAGAAATTGTAAATGCTGTTGTGTCTCGTGTATCATTATTTTGTGACATTAAAGGTAAATCAAGTTCCTTAACACGATCCTCGGTTAGAGATAGGCAGATCAAGCCTCTACCATACTTTGCCATAAAATTTATAGCTTTATCGTCGACTTTCGAAGCAGGAATAATTAAATCACCTTCATTTTCACGGTCTTCATCATCAACCATGATTACCATTTTACCAAGCTTTTGATCTTCAATTATTTCTTCAATAGATGATATAAATTCATTATTCATAAGTTATATGTTTCAACGATTTTGCGTAACATATCTTGCCAACATATCAACTTCAAGATTTATTCTATCGCCTATTTTTAATTTACTTAAGTTAGTTTTATCCCATGTATAGGGTATAATATTAAGACTAATTTCATCTTTTTTAATTTTATTGACAGTTAATGAGATTCCATTTATTGCAACTGATCCTTTTTTAGCAATAAATTTTTTAAGTTTTTTTGGAATCTTGAAGTTTAATACATAAGAACCGTCTATTTTCTTTGATGATAATAATACAGCAGTCTCATCTATATGCCCAAAAACAAAGTGTCCACTAATCTCATCACCAACTCTTAGTGATTTCTCAATATTTATTAAATCACCTATTTTAATTTGATTGAAATTAGTACAATTTACAGTTTCCCTTGAAACGTCGAAACTAATTTTTGTTTTTTTAAATAATTTTTTCTTCGACGTTACAGTTAGACATACACCATTGCAGCAAACAGAGCTTCCTTTTTTAATATCTTTAAAATTTAGATCTGTATCAAGCACAAGCCGATAGTCTTTTATTTTTGTAAATTCTCTTACAACGCCTTTATTTTCTATAATTCCTGAAAACATTTATTACTTTTTTCTGTAAATAGATAATTGATCATTATCAATTGTTTTAGTGTTAATTAACTTAAACTTTTTTAAATGGTCGATATTTTCTATATTTAATTCTGAAATAGCATTTATACCATTATTGCCCATAATTTTACTTGCTCTAAACCAAGCAATTTCGTCAATTTGGTTTTTAATTAAAAGAGAAGCGGATAATTTTGCACCTCCTTCAACCAAAATTCTCGTATAACCTAAATTTGAAATTTTTCTTATTATAGTTTTGATATCAAGTACATTATTTACTTCTTTAATTTTTATATAATTTATATTCTTTAATTTATAAATTTTTTTCTTAAACTTATCAGAATGAAAAATATAAATTTTACGATTTTTATTGTTAAAAATTTTTAAATTTCTTTTTAAAATTAACTTTCTATCTAAAATAAAGATATCAGGTGATCTATTGCTTAATCCATCAAGCCGACAATCCATTACTGGATTATCTTTTGTAATTGTACCAGTTCCTACAATCATACATTCGTTTAGTGATCTTAATTTATGGCCAATCATTCTAGAAATTGAGTTAGTTATCCATTTACTTTCATTTAATTTTGTTGCAATTTTTCCATCGGCGGTAGACGCAATTTTAAGTGTTATAAAAGGTTTATTATTATTTAATGATTTAAAAAATATATTATTTAAATTTCTTACTTGATCACCAAAGTTTTTGATTACAACATTAATACCAGCTGACCTTAACTTATTTACTGAAGTACTATTAACAAGTGGATTCTTGTCAACTTGAGAAATTATCACTTTTGAAAATTTTAAATCTATAATTTTATTAACGCAGGGAGAAGTTTTGCCTTCATGAGAACAAGGTTCTAACGTACAATATAAATGAGCGCCTTCAATGTCTCTTTTGTTTTTAATTTGACTTATTGCGTGTATTTCAGCATGTGGCACTCCATTGGGCTGAGTCCAGCCTCTTGATAAAATTTTATCATTTTTCACAATTATCGCGCCTACAGGAGGGTTTGGATATGTTGTGCCAACAGCTCTTAAGGCCATTCGTTCTGTAATTCTGAAGTATTTTTTTTCACTCAAAGGCTAACCTAATCTTCGTTTGAGGAAATCACGCCTAAAAACTCTTCAAAATCTTTTGCCTCACGAAAATTCTTATAAACAGACGCGAATCGCACATAGGCAACTGAGTCAATACTTTGCAATCCCTCCATAACAATTTCACCTATTATATCTGATGAAACTTCTGTTTCACCAAGACTTTCAACTCTTCTTACAATCCCACTGATCATTCTATCAACCCTTTCATTGTCTACAGGTCTTTTTCTAAGAGCTATTTTCACAGACCTTTCAAGCTTGTCACGGTCAAAAGGAACTTTTTTTCCAGATTTTTTTAGAACAGTAAGCTCGCGTAATTGAATACGTTCAAATGTTGTAAAGCGTGCACCGCATGAGGAGCAAAATCTTCTTCTTCTTATCGCAGAGTTATCTTCTGTTGCACGCGAGTCTTTTACTTGAGTGTCATTATTTCCACAAAAAGGGCACTTCATATGATCACCTAATTATAAATTGGAAACTGATTACAAAGATTTATCACTTTTTCTTTTACTAGCTTTTCAACTTTACTATTGTCATCCGGGTTTTGCTTTAATCCCGATAAAGTTTCAAGTATTAAATTTCCAACAGTTTTAAATTCCTCCTCCTTAAAACCTCTTGTAGTCGCTGCTGGAGTTCCTAATCTTATGCCAGATGTTATTTTTGGAGGTTTTGGATCTTTTGGTATTCCATTCTTGTTGCATGTAATATGGGCTTCTTCAAGACTTGTGGAAGCGGCATCTCCTGTTAGGTCCATTGGGGTTAAATCGACCAAAATTAAGTGCGTATCTGTACCACCTGAAACAATTTTGAGACCACCGTCTACTAGTGTCTGACTAAGAGTTTGAGCATTTTTTATAACCTGCTTAATGTATTCTTTGAATTCAGGCTTTAGAGCTTCACCAAAAGCAACGGCCTTACCCGCTATTACGTGCATTAGTGGCCCGCCTTGATAGCCTGGAAATACAGCTGAATTAAACTTTTTACCTAAGTCGGTATTATTAGATAGTATCATCCCTCCTCTTGCACCTCTTATGGTTTTGTGAGTCGTGGATGTGACAACATCTGCGAATTCAAGAGGGTTTGGATATTCTTCAGCTGCAACTAAGCCAGAAAAGTGAGCCATATCTACATGAAGAAATGCGCCAACAATATCACAAATTTCACGAAATCTTTTAAAATCTATTATTCTCGAGTAAGCGCTACCTCCTGCAATTATAATTTTAGGTTTATGCTCTTTTGCTAACGATTCAACTTCATCATAATTAATGAGTCCTTCGTCATCCAAACCATACTGAACTGCATTAAACCATTTACCTGACATGGATGGTGCTGACCCATGAGTTAAATGTCCTCCAGCATCCAAGCTCATACCTAAAATTGTATCTCCTGGTTTTATTAGAGCTAACATAACCGCACCATTAGCCTGAGCCCCTGAATGAGGCTGAACATTAGCGTATTCACATTTATAGAGTTTTTTTAGTCTCTGAATTGCAAGGTCCTCAGCAATATCAACAAATTCACAACCTCCATAGTAGCGAGCAGCCGTATACCCTTCTGCATATTTATTTGTTAATACAGATCCCTGAGCTTCTAACACAGCTTTAGAGACTATATTTTCTGATGCAATTAACTCAATCTGATTTTGTTGTCTTAAAAGTTCTTTGTTTATTGCTTCATGAATTTCGTTATCGATATCTTGAAGTGGAGATGAAAAAAAAGTCATATAATTATCCTATTTTATTTATTCTAGCAGCGTGTCGGCTACCCTCAAAATCCGTATTTAAGAATGTTTCAACTAAACTTAATGCTGTAGCTTCATCTATAACACGGGCGCCTAAAGTCAAAATATTTGCGTCATTATGTTCTCTTGCTAATTTTGTAATCTCGCTGCTATAACAAAGAGCAGCTCTAATCCCAGGTTTTTTATTTGCTGCCATTGCCATCCCTTGACCAGTTCCACAGACTAATACGCCCTTCTGAGCTTTTTCATTTAAAATATCATTTGTAACTTTTAGAGCGTAATCAGGATAATCTACTGGATCTTTTTTTTCAGGCCCTCTATCAATAACATCAACTCCACAATCTATAAGGCGTTTTATTATCTGATCTTTTAGATCAAAGCCTGCGTGATCTGAAGCAATTGATACTTTAGTTTGTTCACTCATATAGGTTATTATTAAACTAATTATACTAAATCTTGTATATAAAAAAATATAATAATTAATTCCAAAGAGACTTTGTTTGTAAGACTTTTTTTAGCGTTTTAGGTTTATCTGTCATTATACCATCAACATTTATATTTATTAGATCGATCATCTCGTTTTCGTCATTAATTGTCCAAACATGTATTTTTTTTCCAAGATTATGAACATGCTCGACTAGATTACTTGTTACAATTCTAAAGCCCATATATGTCATAGGTATTTGAAGACATGGAATGCTATTATCATAGATAGAAAACAATCTATTAAGAAAAAATAATACAGTCTCACTCTTAGTCATAGATGAACACAGATTATCCTTAAACTCGTTTCTCAAAATATCTATTTTAGTATTACTAAATGAGCCAATACATATCCTTTCAATATTTTTAGTAGATTTTAATTTATCTTTTAATAAGTGTGCAGACTCTAAACTTTTGGGCTCAATATTAAAATTTATCTCTGGCCAGGAAGATAGGGCCTCGTCAAGTAATGGGATTGTGTGTGCCTTAAAAATTTTTATATTTTTTAAATCTTCATAATTTAAATTTTCTATTTTTGCATCCAGGCCACGAATTCTTTTTAAATCTGGATCATGAAAAATTACTAACTTATTATCTTTTGTATGCCTCACATCTGTTTCGATGTGCCGATATCCTAAATTAATTGAATTATTGAATGCATCCAGAGTATTTTCACAAAAATCATAGGAACCACCACGATGTGCAAATGGAATAAAATTATAATTGTCTAAAAATTTAAAAGACATATATATACTTAATTATGTTACTTAATTTTATAACTATATTAGGCTTCAATTTTGTCGTCATCACTATTTTATGGATATCATCCTTAAAAAACTAGAAGAGCTGATTTTATAGATATTTACTGGGGTCCTAGTTTCTTTTTTTCATTTCTTTTGGTTCTAGTAATAAATAATTCATTTTCTCTGACTGAAATAATATCCTTAATTTTAATAAGTATTTGGGGTTTTAGACTTGGCATATACCTTCTAATCAGAAACATTAATAAAACCGAGGATATTAGATATGTTAAAATTAGAGAAGCCAGAGGAGACATTGGTCTCTATTCAACAGCTTACTTAATCCAAATCATTTTAATTCCAATTATTTCATTGCCTCTGATAAGCATTGTAGACACTGGTATTGACCTAAGTTTTATACATTGGTTAGGTATATTGATAGCGCTTTTAGGAATTCTTATTGAAACGATAGCTGATATACAATTATCTAAATTTAAGTTAGAACAAAAAAATATTGGCAAAGTTATGGATAAAGGACTTTGGTATTATTCGAGACATCCTAATTATTTTGGGGACAGCCTATTTTGGTGGGGTATTACAATTCATTGTTTTGCATTCTCAAATAATCTATTCATTTTTATTGCACCAATAATAATGACTTACTTATTACTTAAGGTTTCTGGTGTAACAATGTTAGAAAATAGATTGTCAAGGAAGAAGGATGGTTATGATGAATATATTAACTCAACTAGCTCGTTTGTAATTTTGCCAAAGAAAAATTCTAAATGAGTATATTAGAACTAGAATATCCGAAAAATAGGTTGCGACGAACTCGCCAAGCCAAGTGGATCAGAAACCTTACTCAAGAAAGCATGCTTAGTACAAATGATTTAGTATGGCCTGTCTTTGTATGTGAAGGAAGTAATGTCAAAGATGAGATTGAGTCTATGCCTAATGTTTATAGATATTCGATAGACAATTTAAGCGAAGTTTATGATACTGCAGACAAGCATAACATAAATCTAATAGCCATATTTCCATTCACGCCCCAAAAATTAAAAACAAAGTCTGGGGATGAGGCATTAAACCCAAACAATTTAGTTTGCAGATCTCTTGAAAAGCTTAAAAGCCAGAAACCTAGCTTTGGTATTATGTGTGATGTTGCATTAGATCCATATACAGATCATGGTCATGATGGACTATTAAGTGATGATGGCAAGATTCTTAACGACGAAACTAATAGTGTTTTAGTAAAACAATCGATTCTTCTTGCTCAATATGGTGCGGATATTGTCGCCCCTTCAGATATGATGGATGGTAGGATTGGAATGATCAGAGATGAGTTAGAAAAACATCAATTCGTAGATACTCTGATTTTGTCTTATGCCGCTAAATATTCCTCAGGGATGTATTCCCCATTTAGAGATGCTGTTGGCTCTTCCAAAAACTTAAAAACAGACAAAAAAACATATCAAATGAATATATTTAATTCTGATGAATCCATCAGAGAGGCATCTATGGACATAAGAGAAGGGGCCGATATAATTATGGTTAAGCCTGGCATTAGCTATTTGGACATTATTTACAGAATTAAAAATGAATTAAAATGCCCTACATTTGCTTATCAAGTTTCAGGTGAGTACTCACTTATTAAGTTTGGTGCTAAACAAGGTGTAATTGATGAAAAAACTACTGTAATTGAACAATTGTCTTGTTTCAAAAGAGCGGGTGCAGATGCAATAATCACTTATTATGCACCTGAAGTTTCAGAATTTTTAAAACTAATTGATTAAACGTTTTATTAAGCTTGATGTATCAAGTTTATTACCACCTAAATTTTGAACATCACTATAGAATTTGTCGACAATTCTAGTCACCTCTAAATTAATTCCGTGTGTATCTGCTTCTGCAAATGCAATAGAAAGATCTTTTCTCATTAAATCAACTGCAAAACCAAAGTCAAATTCTCCCGCTACCATTGAATTAAAACGATTATCCATTTGCCATGATTGTGCAGCACCTGATGAAATTACATCCAATACATCATCAGGGTTTAAATTAGTCTGTTTCATAAAATAAATTGATTCTGATAAGCCTTGAACTAGTCCTGCAATGCAAATTTGATTAATTATTTTGGTTAGTTGACCAGATCCCGAAGGGCCCATATATTTTATTTTTTTTCCATACGATCCTAATATTTCAATACTTCTTTCATATGCCTTCTCTGAACCTCCAATCATTATGCTTAATTGGCCTTTCTCCGCTCCCGCTTGTCCACCTGATATTGGGGCATCAAGGAAACTAACGCCTAAATTTTCCAAGCTTTTTTCTACTTCTCTTACAATTCTTGGAGAAACAGTTGAATGATCAATGAATATTGACTTTTCTTTAAGAGAGTTTAGGCAACCTTTATCGATCGAGGTGATTTCTTTTAAATCTTCATCGTTGCCTACACACGAAATTATGAAATCATATTTTTGATTAGTTTCTGATAATTTATCAATAACTTTTCCTTTATAATTTTTGATCCAATTATCACATTTACTTTTTGTACGATTATAGATAGAAACATCATGTTTTTTTGATAGGTAACCAGCCATTGGAGAACCCATTTTTCCAATCCCTATAAAAAGAATGTTATACATTAAAAATATCCATCATTCTTTGCATAGAGCTTATGGTTACAAGCAAAGGCATTCTAAATAATCTTCCTCCAGGAAAATTTTTGTGTTTAATCTTTTCAAATGCCTCAAGCTCCTTTGTTTTTTCACTTACCATATTTTCTGCTAAAATCTTTCCAGCAATTCCAGTTAATGCAACTCCATGTCCTGAGAAGCCTTGAGCATAATAAATTTTGTCATTCACCATCCCAATGTCAGGCACCCTATTCATTGTTAACGCAATTAATCCACCCCAAATATAGTCAATTTTTAATCCACTTAAATTCGGATAAACTTTATTTAATTGCCTCTTGGTTCTCTTTTTTAATCCCTCTACAATCTTTAGTGAATAGCCTACTGCACCACCAAATATCATTCTCTTGCTTTCAGATAATCTATAATAATTTAAATCAAAATTTGTATCACTAACGCAATAATCGTTTGGCAGTATTTCTCTCTGTAAATTTTTACTTAATGGCTCAGTACAGACAATATAAGTTGCACATGGCATTATTCTATTTTCAATACCTAAATTGAGACCTTTAATATAGGCGTTGCAACATACTGCTATTTTTTTAGCTTTTACCATCCCTCTATCTGTAAGAACCTCAACCGCATTACTTGTTTTATTAATCTTAGTAACCACAGATCTTTCATAAAGTTGTACATTTAATTTTTCTGCCGCTTTTACCAAACCCAATGCATATTTAATTGGGTGTAAATGCCCCGCACCTTTATCAAGGACACCCCCGTAATAAATTGATGAACCAATTTCTTTATCGACGCTATTTTTGTCAAGGAGTTCTAAATTATCATAGTTGTATGTTTTTATTTTATACTCTCTATTTTCTTCGTACTCTCTTAGTTTGGCCGCACTAGTAGCAGCACTAATTCCCCCATTTTTTTTATCACATTCAATGCCAAATTCCTTTATTCTGTCGTCAATTAAATCTACAGAAGCTTGTGATATATCCCAGATTTGCCTTGCAAGTTTTATTCCATATTTCTTCTCAATTACGTCTATACCCCATGATACGTCATTCCAGATTTGGCCTCCATTTCTGCCCGAAGCGCCCCATCCAAATAAATTTTGCTCAATAACAATTACCTTAAGTCCTTTTTTTCCAGCCTCAATAGCTGTTGATAGCCCTGAAAAACCTCCACCGACTACACAGATGTCACACTCATGATTATCAATTAGTTGATCATAAGGTTTCTTTAGAGTCTCTATATTTATTGCATAGTAACTGTCTGGATAGTTTTCCATATAAAACTAAGATAGATATTAAATTTTGGAATGTAAACTTTTTGGTTCAATTTTACCAGCTTGTGCTCTTTTACCCAGCCATTTTTTTATTTCATTGGCCGCCAATATAGTTTTACCATTATTCTCATTTAAAATACCTTCCTTAGAGTCAAAGCAAATACCGCTCAAAGTTTTTCCACTTTTGAATTTCTGTAAAGTCACCCCTCTTCCTTTTTGCATTAAAGGTATTTCAGAATGATCAAAAATTAGAAGTTTCACCGATTTCTTTTCACCACTAAAAACAGCTATTAAGTCCCCTTTTTTTTGAAAACAGGAAATGGCTTTATCACTACCTTTTAAATTCATAACCCTTTTCCCCGATTTAGTAGACGCCATTAAATCTGAGGTATTTACGAAAAATCCTTTTCCTGCACTACTGGTAATGAGATATTCCCTTTCTTGCTCATAAGTAGTTGCAAATAAAATTTCTTCATTATCATTTTTATCTATCAATAGACTAACAGGATCGCCAAAACCTCTTCCGGCAGATATCTTGTTACAATTAATTGTATAAAATTTACCTAAAGTAGAAAAAAGCAGAAGTTTACTATTATTTTTAAGTTTAATAATAAATTTCTCAGCATCTCCTTCTTTATACTTCACGTTTGTATAATCATCCTGATGTCCTTTTATAGTTTTTATCCATCCATTTTTTGAGAGTATCACTGTCACGGGATCTTTACTTTCAAATTCTTCAGTCGAGTAGTCAATTTCTTTATATTCTGTATTAACAATAGTTTTTCTATTTGTAGCATTTTCATCTTTTGAAAATATTTCTAAACTTTTTGAGAATTCTAAATTTAATTCCTTTATTTGCTCTTTTTTTGATTTTAGTAGTTTGTTTAATTCTTTCTTGTATGTATTCAAATCTTCATTTTCTTTTTTGATTTCTTTTTCTTCTAATTTTTTTAATTGCCTTAGCCTCATTGCCAATATTGCTTCGGCTTGCCTCTTATTTATTCTAAATACACTAATCAACTTTTTCTCTGGATCTGCTTCTGTTCTAATAATTTTAATAACTTTGTTTAAATTTTTATAAACTATTAAAAAGCCTTTAAGAATTTCTAGTCTATTCTCGGTTTGAATTAATCGATATTTTGTCCTTCTCTTTAAAACATTAAATCTATGGTCAATAAATGATTTTAAGCTCTCTTTAAGTGAAAATAATTTTGGCTCGAGTTTGTGATTGATTGCATTAAAATTAATGGCGTATCTAATTTCTAAATCTGAATTCTTACATAAGTCCTCAAAAATTACTTCAGCTTTAAAACTTCTATTTTTTGGAATGAGAACTATTCTGATGTCTTCTGCAGACTCATCTTGAATTGCCTCTAGATAATTTGCTTTCTTATTATCAATAAGATCAGATATTTTTTCTATAATTCTAGCTTTATTTACTTGATAGGGAATTTCATAAACAATAATTTGAAATTGACCTCTTCCAAGGTCTTCTTTTTTCCATCTTGCCCGAAGCCTTATTGTTCCCTTTCCTTTGACATAGGCATCTTTCAATGCATCATCACTGTCAATGATTTCGCCTCCTGTTGGAAAATCTGGTCCTGGAATAAGCTTTAGTAATTGTGAATTAGTATAATTTGGATTTTTTAATAATTTTGATAAAGCCTTAAATAATTCATTGATGTTATGGGGAGGAATATTTGTCGCCATTCCAACTGCAATTCCTGAACTTCCATTAGCTAGCAGATTTGGAAATGCTGATGGAAGTACTATTGGCTCGTGATCGATGCCATCATATGTATTAATATAATCAATGGTATCCTCTGATATATCTTTTAGCATTAGCTCTGCTAACGCAGTCAATCTTGCCTCTGTATATCTCATTGCAGCTGCATTATCTCCATCAATGTTGCCAAAATTTCCTTGGCCGTCAACTAACGGATACCTTGTTGAAAAATTCTGAGCTAATCTCACGAGTGCTTCATAAACAGACTGATCTCCGTGGGGGTGAAATTTACCAATTACATCGCCAACTATTCTTGCTGATTTCTTAAAACCAGAACTTGAGTTAAGCCTCAATTGAAACATTGCAAACAATAGCCTTCTATGAACCGGCTTTAGCCCATCACGAATATCTGGTAGCGCTCTATGAGTAATTGTTGAAAGTGCGTATGATAGATACTTTTGTTCTAACGCGTCAGTGAAGTTAATGTTTTTGATTTTCATTTTATAATTGAAATTTTTAGATGATTCCTGCTTTTTGGGAAGTTAAGATTATTTGGCTCATAAAATCTCTTACGAAAAAAATGCTCTGTCAGACTAAGTGCATTCTCTAAATCTTCATTATTATATTCAGAAGATCTGTTGATTAAAAAGTTAGGTAGTTTAAATAATTTATCTTTATAAGATCCTGCTCCTTCTATGGTTACAGCCCTTCCGCTACTTGGCGAAACAAACTTTAAATTTTCTGTCTCAGATGTTACTGCGCATTCAGTTAAGTCTAGGCCGTAACCAATATCTGACAGTAAATCAATTTCCCAAAAAATATAACTTTTGATCCAATCTTCTTTGTTCTTACATATATCTTTTATTAGACTTAGTGACTTTTCATACATAAACGCATTTTGCTGTTTCTCAGCCATAGTAGATATAATTATTGAACAAATAGAATTTATGCCATGCAAATTTACTTTACGATTCAGTATATAAGATGACCACAATTTAATAGGTTCAACAGTATAATTACCCAAGTGGCTTTCTAAACGTCCAGACCAATTTAACATTACTTCATTTCCTGGCTCTATTACTGCACGTAAGTTTTTCGAATGTATTCCTCTAATTAATCCCTTATGCCTTCCATGATCTTCTGTAAACGCATCTAAAATATAAGACGACTCATTGTATTTTTTAAATCCTAATACAAATCCTGTTCCAGACCACCTCATATTTTCTTTTCTTTAGTCAGCTTTACAAATAAAAATAGGTGAATCTTTTTGTTTTCAAATCTTGCAATTTCTTTTCTTGAAGCTTGACCAATTTCTTTCAACATTGAACCTTTCTTTCCAACAAGTATATTCTTATGTGATTGTCTTTTAACTAAAATCGATTGGTATATTTTGATTTGACTTTCAACCCTATTAATCTTTTCAGTTACGACATCACACTGATAAGGTATCTCTCTATGTATCTTATCTAGTATTTTTTCACGTGTTACTTCTGAGTAAAATAGCTTCTTCTTAATCTGTATATTACTAGAAGGCTCGCTTTTTATTGAAGTTTTAATAGTAAATTTCTTTGAAAATTTTATGAGATTTGCAACTCCTTCACCTGTTAGACTTGAGATTGGGAATATTTCATTAAATATTTTTTCTTTAGAATAAAATTTAATTGCACTAAGTACTTTATCTTTCTTAACTTTGTCTATTTTATTCAGTATTAGAAATACATGCTGTTTTTCAATTTTATTTTCAAGAGAGTTAATAATTTTTTTATATTCATTATTAATTCTTAAAGAAATATCTACGACAACGTAAATTAAATCTGAAGTCTCAATTTCCGCAAGAGGAGATGAAATAATATTATTATTAATTTTTTTTCTACTCGAAAAAAAGCCTGGTGTATCTTGGATAATAAATTCATTTTCAGAAAATTTCTTATAGACCTTTTGATTAAATGTAGTTGACTGTTTTTTCCTTGAAACAAGTGATACCCGCTGCCCCATTATTTTATTAACAAGAGATGACTTTCCAGAATTTGTTGGCCCAATTAATACAATGTTTCCACTCTTCATTTAATAGAATTTATCTTATTTTTCTCTATGAAAGCAAGTGCAGCATTTTTTTCTGATTCTTTTATTGATGAAGAAGTTCCAATAGCTTTTTTATAATTCATAAATTCAACTTGAATTTTAAATTTAGGATTATGGTCAGGACCAGTTTTACTGATTGTTTTATACTTAGGAAGAGTTTTATATTTTTTTAGAGTCCACTCTTGTAGCTTTGATTTTGCATCAATAATATCTTCAGAAATATTATCAAACTTTGTTTTCCATAATTCAAATATAACTTTTCTTACCTGAGTAAAACTAGAGTCTAAATATATTGCTCCCAACAATGCTTCACATGCATCAGATAGAATACTTTTTTTATTGTTACCGAGTGATGATTTTTCAGTTTGTCCTAAAAGAATAAAATCTCCAAGGGATATTTTTTTTGCTATTTCATGGCAGGCATTTTTGTTTACCAGACTACTTAGCATTTTGTCGAGAGAACCTTCTTGTTTATCAGGCTTATCTATTAAAAGTCTCTCTGAAATTACTAATCCTAACACCCTATCACCAAGAAATTCTAGATTTTCATTACTTTCTAGTTTTTTGTAACTCTTATGTGTGACTGCCCGTTTTAATAGGGTTTTGTCTTTAAATTTGTAGGAAATTTTTTTTTCTAAAATTGATATATTTTTTACCATTAACTTATTAGCTTAAGCAACCTTTTAAATTGTATATCAAAAGGCCACTTCCAAATTTCATAAAATTTTGAACCACCTTCAGTTGAAAAAAATATAATTCGTGCTTTACCTACTAATCTCTCAAAATTTACAGAGCCCCAGAATCGGCTATCATTTGAATTATCTCTATTATCACCTAGGAAAAAGTAACTGTCATTAGGAACAATTATTTCATTAGTATTATCACCTGGGGATCCGTCTAAATAATTATAAATTTCATATGATTTTCCATTTGGTAAAGTTTCGATGAGAACTCTTACTTTTATTACACGTCCATTTTTTAAAATTTTCGTATCCTCTCTTAATTCTTTATATTTAGCGCTTTCACCATTAATGATTAATTTACCATCTTTGACTTTAATGATATCACCCGGCATGCCTACTAATCTTTTAATATAGTCTAAATTAGTATGAGGCGGTTTAAATATTATAACATCTCCTCTTTCTGGACTTGTTGATAAAACTCGATCTGATATTGGCCCAAGACTAAATGGAAATGAATGTTTACTGTAACCATAATCATACTTTGAAGCAAATAACCGATCTCCAATAAGTAAGTTAGGCTCCATCGAGGAAGAGGGAATAAAAAATGGTTGGAATAAAAAAGTTCTGATCAATAAAGCTATTAACAGTGCATAAATCAATGTTAACAAATTTGATTTAAACCATGATTTACTGAGAAATTTATCGCTCATTAAATTAATTTATTGTTACAATTGCTTGAGCGTAAGGAAACTCATCAGTAATTGTTAAACTTATGTCTGGCTCCTTATCATTCGCAATTTTTTTGAGTTGAAGTTGAGAATTTCCATGAAAAGTAATCGTAGGTTTTCCTGAGGGTAGATTGGTAACTTCTAAATCTCTCCAAAATACTCCGTTTCTAAAACCTGTACCAAGAGCCTTTGCCGCGGCTTCTTTAGCTGCAAACCTTTTAGCGTAACAAGCTGCGCTTTCTTTTCTTCTTTCACATTTTTTTATCTCATTTTCTGTAAAAATTCTTTTTTTAAACCTATTTCCAAACTTAGAAAGTGTATTTTCTATTCTGCGTATATCAATCAAATCCGATCCAAGGCCTATCACTGAATGTTCCTTCCTTTTTTAATCAGTTCTCTAAATTTACTTATCGACTTTTCTAGTCCAATAAAAATCGATTCTGAAATAATAAAATGTCCAACGTTAAACTCTTTTACTTCCTTTATCTTAGATAGTTCCTCTACAGAGTCGAATGTTATTCCATGACCTAAATGTAATTCAAGTCCAATGCTATTACTAAAATCTGCTGCTTCTTTAATCCGTTCAAGTTCTGATGAGGCATCTTCATTATAGTTTATTTTTCTGCAAAATTCTCCAGTATGAAGCTCCACAATGTCAGCGCCAATCTCTTTGGCCATTTTGATTTGGTCCGTTGAGGCGTCTATAAATAAAGAGACCCTTATGTTATTTTTTTTTATCTTTTCAATTTTTGGTACGAGAATATTATGATTGCCTCTTACATCTATTCCTCCCTCAGTAGTTATTTCTTCTCTTTTTTCTGGAACAATACAACATGCATTCGGACCTGCATTCACTGCTATATCAACCATTTCATCGGTTGGTGCCATTTCAAAATTTAATGGAATGGAAATGTGTTCAATAATTTCATTAATATCATCGTCTCTTATATGGCGCCTATCTTCTCTTAGATGCGTAGTTATGCCATCTGCTCCATATTCTTGGCACAAAAGAGCAGCTCTTAATGGGCTTGGATAGTTTTCTCCTCTGGCATTTCTAAGAGTTGCTACGTGATCAATATTTACACCAAGACGAGGTAGGGTCATTTATATTACTCTACTACCAGGTTTTGTTGCAGGTATTTTATTAAGATCGTCTGGGAGGTTGTTGGGGTCATAAATTGGAATATCTAGTTTTAGGACTGATATTACATTGTGATCTTTAAATAATTTATGATTTGAACGATCAACGATTGCTGCGATTCCTAATAAATTAACATTTAGGGGTTTTAGTTTTTCTAAACATTCATTTGTTGATTTCCCTGTTGTAATTACATCCTCAACGAATAAGACGTTTGCATTTTCCTTAATATTAAAACCTCTCCTCAATTCAAATTCGTTATCGACTCTCTCATAGAATATAAATTTTGATCCTAAAGATCTTGCAAGCTCATACCCTACGAGAAGACCTCCTAAAGCAGGTGAAATCACATAATCAATCTTTTCATCAATATTTTCTTGCACCCTGTACTTTAACTCTTCGCAGACCATCTCTCCATTTCGAGGGTCTTCAAATAACTTTGAGCACTGGCAGTAAATTTTCGATCTTTTTCCCGATGAAAGTATAAAATGTCCATTCTGAATAGCTTCTACTTTTTCAAAAAAATCTTTTATTTCTTTTTCAGTCTTCATAAATTTATCAAAAGCCTACTTACAGAACTTACAATATCCACCTCTGAGAGAGTTTCTATAATCTTATCCAGATGATCAAGATTATGAACGTCAATAATAAAAATCATATCAAAATAATCATCGCCTTTTTCAGATATGTTAAGATTAGTTATATTGCCACCTGCACTTCCAACAATGGTTGCTAATTTACCTAAAGATCCGGGTTCATTTTTAACTGAGACTTTTATTCTTGACGAAAAAAACTGCTTTGGATCTACATCTTTCCATGTAGCTGTGATCCAATCTTCTTTTTTTGTTTCTTTATCTAGCTCCTTGCATAAACTGGAGTGAATGATTACACCTGAATCTTCTGATGTAAGTCCCAAAATATTTTCATTGGGTAAAGGGAAACAGCATTCTGCATAATGAATTGCAATCCCAGGTTGGAAGTTACTTATCTCTAAAGGCATCTTATCGTTTGTGTCTCTTCTTCTGTATCGAGAAAAAAATGATAAAGTTGAACGGGGCTTAAGCTTTGATAATTGATGTGGCTTTATACTTCCTTTCCCGATAGCAACAAGAA
>CACFAO010000007.1 GCA_902564295.1 uncultured Pelagibacteraceae bacterium | reverse complement strand
CCGATAAAGAAACCAATCATTAGACCTCCTATTGCTATTGCTGCTTCATTTCCATGTGCAGTCGGCCATGTAAGATAAAATAAAAGAAAGATTACAACTAATGATAAATATTTTGTAAAGGTATTAAATTTAATATTTCCTCTTTCAATGTTTTTGTAGATGAGGTCTGCAATGTAAAGAGTAACTAATCCAACAACCAAGCCTCCTAAAATATCTCCAATGTCATGAACTCCCAAGTAAACTCGGCTTAGAGGCACTCCAAAGAGAAAAATTATTGAGAGTGACTTCACAAATAAATTCTTTACATTTAAGGCTATATAAAGCCAAATCACGACCGCAATTTGAGTGTGACCACTTGGAAACCCGAATGAAGTTTCAGTTTGAAGCCATGGATCAATATTAAGAGCAAAATCCGGCCTAGGATCTTGAAAAATATCTTTCAGAAATGAATTTATAATTGCGGAAAAGAAAACTATTACAAGAAGTTTGCCAAAAACTTTTCGGTCATAACACCAATAAATAAATGGGATAAACATGAATAAAAAATCTCGATATCCCAACCATGTAAAAAATTCAAATATAGGAGTTAAATAGGGTGTTCGAATATTGACTACCCAACTAATGTCATTAAGTAAACTATAAATCATGAATATCTGTTGTATTTGTGGTTTTATTAATTATATATCAAAAAATCATTAATTAGATATTTAAATGAAAGCAATAGGATACAACTCATACGGAGATATTGATAATCTTGAAATTTTAGAGGTTGCTGAGCCAAGACCTAAAAGATCAGAAGTAATTGTAAAGATCGAGGCTGTATCGCTTAATCCAGTTGATATAAAAAAAATGCAAGGTGGATTTAAGCCCATAACCAATCTGAATAAATTTCCTATATTCACTGCCTGTGATTTCAGTGGTGAAATTACTGAAATTGGAAGAGATGTAGGAGCTTTTAAAGTTGGTGATAAAGTATTTGGTATGACAGATATATTATTCAATGGAAGTGCCGCAGAAAAAATTAAAATTTCTCAAAAGTTAATTTCACTCGTACCAAAAAATATCAAGTTACACGAAGCGGCCGCTATTCCTCAAGTAGCAAATACATCGTTGCTAGCATTGAGAAATATTGCTTCAATTCGAAAGGGACACAAGATCTTAATTAATGGTGCATCCGGAGGAGTGGGTTCTTTTGCAATTCAAATGGCTAAAATATATGAAACAGAAATAACTGCGGTAACGAGTGATAGAAATTACGAGTGGATTAAAAATGATTTTAATATAGATGACGTAGTTGATTATACAAAAGAAGATATTTTATCTTCATCAAAAAAATATGATATCGTTTTTGACGCAAATGGAAATCTATCTTTTCCTAATGCATCAAAAATCTTGTCAGCTAACGGAATATATGTGACTACAAAAAATAATATCTACAATAATATAGATGTGGCAAAACAACTGTTTCAAAGAAAAAAATCAAGAGTTGTATTATCTGGTAGAACATCAACTGCAAATTTAGATTTATTTAGAATGTGGATTGAAGATGGAAAGATTAAGCCCATCATCGAAAAAATATTTTCTTTTGATCAATATCTTGATGCTTACAATCATCTCAAAAGTGGTCGCGCAAAAGGCAAAATAATTTTAACCTTTAATTAAAATATGTCTGACATTGAGGTTAAAAATATTATTAATCCTGTTCTCGCAACAGACGGTGCTGGAGTAAAATTAAAAAGAAGTATAGGCGTGGAGCCAAATTATTTTGATCCTTTTTTAATGTTGGACGAGTTTGGTTCTGAAGACAGCAAGGACTATATAGCTGGTTTCCCATCACATCCTCATAGAGGAATAGAGACGGTGACTTATATGCTGGCTGGAGAATTTGAGCATAAAGATAGTACTGGTGGAGAAGGAAGAATGACAGCAGGTGATGTGCAGTGGATGAAAACTGGCAGTGGAATTATTCACTCCGAAATGCCCGCTATGAAGGAGGGCAAGCTTCACGGTTTTCAGTTATGGATTAATATGCCTGCTAGCTTAAAAATGAGTAAGCCCGAATATCATTATATTGATGCCAATGAGATGAGTATGCATCACGATGAAGATAAAAAAGTTAAAGTAATTGCTGGAAAATTTGAGAACGCTGAAGGGCCGATTAAAAAGCATAATGTTGAGCCAATATTCTTTGATGTTGAACTTAAGCAAAATAAACAGTTTAGTTTTTCAATACCCAAATCGCATAACAGTTTTGTTTACTTGGTTGATGGCAGAATAAAAATCGGTAACCTATCTCATGATAATATTGAGGGATCTAAACTTGTGTTGTTGACAAATGGCAATAATTTGAAAGTATCCGCTGAAACCAATGCTAAGTTTTTATTAATCGCAGGTGAACCAATTGGTGAAAGCATTGCTCGTGGCGGACCATTTGTAATGAATACCAAAAGTGAGATTATTAAAGCGATTAATGACTATAATAATGGAACATTTGTAAGATAAGAAAAATATGAGTATTTATGACATTGAAGTAAAAGACATTGATATGAACTCTATCAAAATGGAAGAATTCAAGGGAAAAACTCTATTAATTGTAAACGTAGCAAGTGCTTGTGGTTTTACACCGCAATATACTGGCTTACAAAATCTCTATGATAAATATAAAGACAAAGGGTTAGAAGTTTTAGCATTTCCCTGTAATCAATTTGGCGCCCAAGAAAAAGGGACGAATGAAGAAATAAAAGATTTTTGTGACACGAAGTATAATGTATCCTTTCGCCTGTTTGATAAGATTGATGTCAATGGAGAAAATGCATCACCTCTTTTTGTTAAGCTTACTGAAGAAGCAGGCAGAGAGATACAGTGGAATTTTACAAAGTTTTTAATCAATAAAGAAGGTGAATTTGTTAGAGGTTTTGGTACACAAAAAAAACCTGAAGAGATTGAGGAACACATTCAAGCTATAATCTAAGATGTCTGACAAAATTAAAGAAATATTTGTTGAACCACAGACTTGTTATAAATTTACTGAAAAGGAAGTTGCAAACGATACACTGAATGAACTTTATAATCTTGTTAAGTGGGGACCAACTTCGTTTAACTCTAGTCCAATGAGATTAAAGTTTCTAAAAAGTAGTATTTCAAAGGAAAAGCTATCAAAATTAGTGAGTGATGATAATATTAGCAAAGTTATCAACGCACCTGTATGTACAATCATTGGGATGGACGTAGAATTTTGGCGTGATCTTCCAAAAAACTATTTACGTGAGGATGCTAAGCAATATTTTGAAAATGATACAACTAAGTCTGAGGTTACAGCCTTTAGAAACTCATCAATTCAAGGAGGTTACTTCATAAAGGCAGCAAATTCTCTTGGTTTATCAGTTGGACCAATGTCAGGATTCTCAAATGATCTAGTTGATAAGGAATTTTTTAATGGCACGACAATTAAAAGCAATTTTCTATGTAATTTGGGATACGCTGCTGAAGGCGGTTTTTATGAAAGAGCGCCGAGGTATAACTTTTCTGATATTGCTGAAATAATTTAAGCGGCAATCAAATTTAGATAAGTATCTTCTAACTTATTGATATCTCTCGCTCTTATTAATTCATTCACTTCTTGTTTAAATTTTTTAGATCCTGGAACTCCAAAACAAAGTGAAAGTAATGGACTGAGCAATTCGTAGGTAGATACAGTTTCAATATTCATTTTAATATAATTAAAATACTTTTTCACAACATCGGACTTGTTAACTTGAATATTACTTTGACCATAAAAAATATGATCCACATCTTTTATAAAGAAAGGGTTTGCCTGTATTGCTCGACCTATCATCACTCCATCTAAATATTTTAATTGTTCAATACAGTCATCAATATTTGTTAAACCTCCATTCATTATAAATTTAATTTCAGGAAACTCCTTTTTGATATTGTAAACAAATTCATATTTAAGTTCTGGCAATGTGCGATTTTTTTTAGGATCAAGACCTTTTAGAAAAGCTTTTCGGGCATGAATAAAAATAATTTTCACATCACTCTCAAGAACTGTAGAAATGAAATTTCTAAAAAAATCATAAGAGTCAAATTCATCAACACCAATTCTACATTTTAATGAAACATCCATTGAAGTCTCTTCTTTCATTCCACTCAAGCAATCTCTAACCAGTTCTGCTTCTTTCATCAAACACGCCCCCATTTTCCCTTGAGAAACTTTTTTAGAGGGGCAGCCAACATTTAAATTGATACCCTGATAATCAAACTTATTTGCTAAATTTGTTGAATATTTTAATAAGCCTATATCAGAACCGCCAACCTGTAGAATGACAGGTTTTTCGATATTTTCTTTTCTAAGAAGTTTTTTGTAATCGCCTCTGTGTAAAGCTTGACTGGCTATCATTTCAGTAAATAAAACAGCTTCTTTTGAAATAAGACGGTACATGTACCTTGCACTTGGAGTTGTCACTCCCATCATTGGTGCTACAGAAAAGCGATAGTCAACGTTCAAATTATTCATAATTTAGTTTTTGCCTAACAGTTATAAGTACTCCGCTACTCACAATACAAAGAATTCCAAAGCAAACTATTATGTTTGGAATATCTCTAAAAAATAAGACGCTTATTAGCATATTACTGACGATTTCAAAATAGTGAAATGGCGCCAAAATGCTTGCTTCAGCATTTTGATAAGCTTTTATAAATATAAAATGTACCAGAATCACAACTAATCCAATTGAGCCCATCAAAATAATCTGACTAAAATTAGGATCACTGTTCCAATAAAAAGGAAGAAAAATAGTCATTATTATTGCCCCAGGAATAGCGGTATAACACAGGCTTACCCATGGATCAGAAGTAAAGTTTACACGGCGTGTGTAAACAAGATACATTGCATAAAAGAATCCTGAAAATAAGGCAAACAAAGAAAAATAATTAAACTCACTAAACCCTGGCTGTATTACTAAAAGAGTTCCAAAAAAACCAAAAAATGTACAAAAGATCTTTAGTGAATTTAATTTTTCTCCCAAAATAAATGAAGACATGAATACCACCACAATGGGAGCAATGAGCATTATGCTCAATGCATTTGCAAGAGGGATTTGTGAAATTGATGCATAAAAGAATGCCGTCGCAAGAAATATAAAAGTACCTCTGATTAATTGATGCTTTGTTGATTGATTAACAAATTCTTTTTTTCCTTTTAAAAAATAAACAAGTGGTACTAAGAAAATAAAATGGCTGAAAAAACGTCCCCAAATTATTTCAAGTATACCAATGTCCTCGCTTAAGTACTTAGCGAGCGCATCATATAAAGGAGCTATTAATAATCCTAGGCATAACAAAGATATGCCCAAAATAACGTTCTGCTCTTTAAGCATGGTTTATTTATTTAGTTCACGCATGGCCTGATCAATTCCCTCAATTGTGAGAGGAAACATTCGATCAGAAAAGATCTGCTTTATAATGGAAGTTGATGCAATTCTATCCCAATATCGCTCAGGTATCGGATTAAGCCAAATCGCATTCTCGTATACGTTTAACATTCTAGTTAGCCAAGTTTCACCAGACTCTTCGTTCCAGAACTCTACACTTCCGCCAGGGTAGGTTATTTCATACGGGCTCATTTCAGCGTCTCCAACAAATATTATTTTATAATCAGATGGGTATGTGTGCAGAACGTCCCATGTTTTGATATTGTCATTGTATCTGCGATTATTATCTTTCCAAACCGCATCATACAAGCAATTGTGGTAGTAGAAATATTCCATGTGTTTAAATTCTGTTCTTGCTGCAGAAAATAGCTCCTCACAGATTTTAACATGTGCATCCATTGATCCACCAACATCAAAAAAAAGTAATACTTTGATTTTGTTTCTTCGTTCAGGCATCATTTTAACGTCAATGTAACCTTTATGAGCAGTAGACTTAATTGTATTATCTAAATCTAACTCAGTTTCAGCTCCTTCGCGCGCAAACTTTCTCAATCTTCTAAGAGCAATCTTTATATTTCGAGTACCAAGTTCTACGTCGCCATCTAAGTTGCTAAATTCTCTTTTATCCCAAACTTTTACTGCCTTTTTACTTTTTCCTTCTTTCTGACCAATTCTTATTCCTTCAGGGTTATAGCCGTATGCTCCAAAAGGAGATGTTCCACCTGTTCCAATCCATTTGCTTCCACCTTGGTGCCTCTTTTTTTGCTCCTCCAACCTCTGTTTGAGTGTTTCCATTAACTTGTCCCAGCCACCCAAAGACTCAATCATCTTTTTTTCTTCATCAGTTAAATACTTTTGCCCCATCAATTTTAACCATTCTTCTGGAATTTCTTTTGCTGTTTCACCTTCAGGGTTCTCTAACCCCTTAAATGAATGCCCAAAAACTCGATCAAATTTATCTAAATATCTCTCATCTTTGACTAATGCTGAGCGGCTTAGATAATAAAAGTCGTTAACATTGAATGAGTCAACAACACGCTTATTCATCGCTTCCATCAACATCAAGTATTCTTTTAATGATACGGGTAAGCTTGCTTGTTTGAGGTCAAAAAAGAAATTAATAAACATATAATATTATTTTATAGAGATTCTTACTCTACTCAACATTCTCATTTTCTCTACGAGATATGAAAGCTAAACGCTCAAATAAATGAACATCTTGTTCATTCTTTAGCAAAGCCCCATGAAGAGGTGGTATTAACTTTTTCGGATCCTTTTCTCTTAGGATTTTAGCATCTACATCATCCGTCATGAGCAACTTTAGCCAATCAATTAGTTCAGAGGTAGATGGCTTCTTTTTAATTCCTGGAACTTCTCTAATATCGTAAAATATTTTAAATGCTTCTTGAATTAGATCTTTTTTTATATCTGGATAATGCACTTCAACGATCTCTTCCATCGTATTTGGATCAGGAAACTTAATGTAATGAAAAAAGCACCTTCTAAGAAATGCGTCCGGTAATTCCTTCTCATTGTTTGATGTTATAATTACTATTGGCCTATTTTGTGCCTTAATCGTCTCACCAGTTTCGTAAACAAAAAATTCCATCTTATCTAGTTCTAGTAATAGATCGTTTGGAAATTCGATATCAGCCTTATCAATTTCATCTATTAATAGGACTGGCCTTTTATCGCTCTCAAAAGCATTCCATAACTTACCTTTGCTGATATAATTTTTGATATCCTTAACTTTTTCATCTCCTAGCTGCGAATCACGCAATCTTGTAACAGCATCATATTCGTAGAGACCTTGTTGAGCTTTAGTTGTAGACTTAATATGCCAAGTTATTATTTCAGCATCTAGAGATTTTGCCACCTCATGAGCTAGCATTGTTTTACCAGTGCCAGGCTCACCTTTGACTATTATTGGTCTTTCAAGAGTAATAGCGGCATTTACTGCCACTTTAAGATCCTCTGTTGCAATATAGGAGCTGGTTCCTTCAAACTTCATATAATTAAGATTAATTTCAGAGAAACATATTATATTTCAGTTATTTATCAATCATAAAAATTGTAATGTTCCGTTGACTTAAATAACAAAAACCACTAAAAGCACCCAACTGTTTTTAATCTTAATTCTCAAGGAGTAAATATGGTCAAACTTCCAAAAACCTACAAGCCAACAAAATCTGAAAAGTTCATGAACGCAAAGCAAAAAGAATATTTTAGAACCAAGCTTAAAAATTGGAAGGATGAGATTCACAGAGAAAGTAGAGAAACAGTCGAGAATCTACAAGATTCAATTGCTCCAGCCGACATGTCTGATAGAGCTACCCAAGAGTCAGAGAAATCCCTTGAATTAAAGTCTCGAGATAGGCAACGTAAATTAATCGCCAAGATAGATGCTGCGCTTGCCAGGATAGAAAATGGAAGCTATGGCTATTGCGAAGTTACTGGAGAACCAATAAATATCGAAAGATTGGACGCTAGGCCAGTAACTACTCTCAGTATTGAAGCCCAAGAAATGCACGAGAGAGACGAAAAGCTTCATTCTGACGACTAAATAGTTATTAACAGTGAAAATCAGCCAATTTTAGATATATATTTAAGTTAATCTAATTGAGTTATATCATTAGATTAAGAATCAACTGTTGATAAAAACTATAAAATTTAAGAACATTAATTGAACAAATTATATTTTATCGTTATTTAACAATGGTTTATATGGTATTGTAAAATGAGAACAAAATGTGTACAAATGGGATATATATTAAAACTAAGTTTGGAGAAAGCACATGACAAAAGCAAATTTAAAAGTGGTAGACGATAAAAAAATGGACAACTCAGAAAAAGCAAAAGCTTTAGACGTGGCAATGTCACAAATTGAGCAAACTTACGGAAAAGGCTCAATTATGAAACTTGGCCAAAGGACCGTTATGGATGTTGAGGCAATTTCAACTGGGTCTTTATCTTTAGATGTAGCTTTAGGAATAGGTGGACTGCCAAAAGGTAGAATAGTTGAAATTTATGGACCAGAATCATCGGGTAAAACAACTCTTGCATTACATGTCATTGCCGAAGCGCAGAAAAAAGGTGAGAATTGCGCGTTTATTGATGCTGAGCATGCATTGGATCCTGCTTACGCAAAAAAACTCGGCGTAAACATTGATGAACTTATCATTTCGCAGCCAGATACAGGTGAGCAAGCTCTTGAAATAACCGACTCACTTGTTAGATCGAAAGCAATATCAGTTCTAGTTGTCGACTCAGTTGCAGCATTAACTCCTAAAGCAGAAATTGAGGGTGAAATGGGAGATGCACACATGGGTCTTCAAGCAAGATTAATGAGTCAAGCATTAAGAAAACTTACAGGCTCCGTATCTAAATCCAATTGTATGGTAATATTCATCAATCAAATTCGAATGAAAATTGGTGTGATGTTTGGTAGCCCTGAAACAACGGCTGGAGGTAATGCTCTGAAATTTTACTCATCATGCAGATTAGACATCAGAAGGATAGGGGCAATAAAAGATAAAGACGAAATTATTGGAAACCAAACAAGAGTAAAGGTTGTAAAAAATAAAGTTGCTCCGCCATTCCGCGTAGTGGAATTTGACATTATGTACGGTGAGGGAATTTCAAAATTGGGCGAGCTTATTGATTTGGGTGTAAAAGTTGGCACTATTGAAAAGTCTGGGGCGTGGTTTTCTTATAAAGGTAATAAGATAGGTCAAGGAAGAGAAAACTCTAAGATCTTTTTAAAGGACAATCCTGCAGTAGCTAATGAAATTGAGTCAATAATTAGAGGACAATCTGAGGAAATGCCTGAGCAAATTGGAGAAAACGAGGAAGTCGAAGATACTCCAGAAGAATAAGAAATTCATATAAATTGATCATAGCAAAAAGGCGCTTGAAGCGTCTTTTTGCGTTTTAGCCGTCTCGATGTTATACCTTTACTATGAAAATTAATAGTTTAAGGGACTCATTCATAACTTACTTTGTAAGAAATGGACATAAACATGTTCATTCAAGCCCCCTTGTGCCGCAAAATGATCCTACTTTGATGTTTGCTAATTCAGGAATGGTTCAATTTAAAAATGTACTTACAGGTTTAGAGAAAACAGATTTCAACCGCGCCGTAACGGCTCAGAAATGCATTAGGGCAGGAGGGAAACATAATGATTTAGAAAATGTAGGCTATACGTTAAGGCATCATACTTTTTTTGAAATGTTAGGAAATTTCTCATTTGGAGATTATTTTAAGGATGATGCAATAGATTATGCATGGAGATTTATCACTTCTGAACTGGGAATAAATAAAGATAAGCTTTGTGTGACTATTTATCACGATGATGAGCAGGCTTACAATGCTTGGAAGAAGATTACTGGATTCAGCGATGATAAAATAATAAGAATTTCTACAAAAGATAATTTCTGGTCAATGGGAGAAACTGGGCCATGCGGACCTTGCTCGGAAATATTTTATGATCATGGTGAAAATTATACTGGCAAACCGCCTAGTGAAGCTGATGAAACGGGTGATCGATTTGTAGAAATATGGAATCTTGTTTTTATGCAGTATGAACAAGTTGACACAGTAAATCGTATTGATTTGCCAAGACCCTCAATAGACACAGGTATGGGTATTGAGAGAATAGCTGCGGTTATGCAGGGCACAAATGATAATTATCAAGTTGATAGTATATTAGAAATTATAAATCATTCTAAAGAATTAACTAAAAATGATGATGAAAATTTAATATCAAGCCATAGAGTAATAGCTGATCATCTAAGATCTTCATGCTTTTTAATTGCTGACGGTGTCCTTCCATCGAATGAAGGCAGAGGTTATGTCTTAAGGAGAATTATGAGAAGAGCAATGAGGCACGTACACATTCTAAATTACAATGATTTAATGATGCACAAACTGGCACCAACTCTGATTTCAAATATGAAAATGTCCTATCCTGAGCTTGAAAGAGCAGAGTCTCTAATAAATGAAACATTGAAATATGAAGAACAAAGGTTCAGAGATTTATTGTCCAGAGGAATTAAGCAACTTGATACAATGATCGATAATTTGAATGGAAAAACCATTCTAAATGGGCAGTCAGCTTTTAAGCTGTATGACACATATGGCTTCCCAATTGATTTAACGCAAGATATTTTGAGAAATAAGAAAATTGAAGTGGATATTGATGATTTTAAGAAATGTTTGGAGGATCAAAAAGAAAAAGCAAGAAGCAATTGGACTGGATCTGGTGGCACAGCTACCGATAAAATTTGGTTTGAGTTAAATAAAAGTTTATCCCCTACAGAGTTTTTAGGCTACACATCTGAAAAAACAGAAGGAAGTATTATTTCTATAATAAAAGAAGGTGTATTAGTTGATGGCTTACATAGCGGTGACAACGGATCGCTAATACTCAATCAAACAGTATTTTATGCTGAGTCTGGTGGACAAATTGGTGATACAGGAACAATAGAAGCTGATAATTTCGAATTTGAAGTTTCAGACACACAAAAAAAAGGAAACCTATTTGTGCATCACGGAAAAGTAATTAGAGGAGATATCAATAAAGGTACAGGTGCACATTTGTCAATTAATTCTGCTAGAAGAAGCTCATGTAAGACTTATCATTCTGCGACACATATTTTACATCAAGCATTAAGAGAAGTTTTGGGAGATCATGTGACCCAGAAAGGCTCTTTAGTTTCGTTTGATAAATTAAGATTTGATTTTAGTCACCATAAATCTCTTTCAGAAAGTGAGATATCTAAAATAGAGCAGATTTCGAATACAGTTATTGAGGAAGGATCAGATGTTGAAACTCAAATTATGACACCAGATGACGCTGTAAATGCTGGAGCACTTGCTCTATTTGGAGAAAAATATTCTGATGAGGTAAGAGTGTTAAAAATAGGAAAGATGAGAAATAAAACATTCAGCATTGAATTATGTGGCGGCACGCATGTTGAGAACACAAGTCAAATTGGGAAATTAAAAATAGTTAATGAATCTTCGGTTGCTTCAGGAGTTAGAAGGATTGAAGCTCTGCGCGGTGAAGACCTGAAAGTTTATCAAATGAATAAAGCTGCAGAGAATAAGAAAATAGAAGAAAAGAAATTAATTTCCGAAAAAGATAAATCAAAATCGAAAGAGGAAGTTAATAATTTAATCAAAGAAGTTAATGATGAAATTTCAAATAATAAAAACACCATCATTATCTTTTGTGAAAATTCTAAAAGCTCTGCGTTAAGACCTGTGATTGATAATGCCAAAAGAAAATTCAAAAATGGTGGTATTATTGTTCTAGGTTCAAAAAAAGACAATAAAATCAGCTACCTAGTTGGTGTAACAGACAACCTCACAAAGGTCATTGGTGCAGATGATATTGCTTTGTACGCTTCTTCAGTTTCTAACGGAAAAGGAGGAGGTGGCAGAAAAGATTTTGCTCAGTCTGGTGGCGATTTAATTGATGAAACTGACCAAAAAAATAAAATACTGAAATTTATTACTGATAAGTTGGATTAAGGGCTTTATTTAAATTTCGTTCAATTATTTCAAGAAAGTCTTCAGTACTGTGCCAATCTTGCTCATGAGGCATAAGAAGTGCCAAATCCTTTGTCATTGATCCACGTTCAACTGTTTTTACACAGACTTTCTCAAGAATATCAGCAAACTTAATTAGTTCATCATTATCGTCAAGTTTTCCTCTATACTTTAGACCTCTTGACCATGCAAAAATTGATGCTATTGGATTTGTAGATGTTTGTTTTCCTTCTTGATGAAGTCTATAGTGCCTCGTTACAGTTCCGTGAGCAGCTTCAGCCTCAATTGTTTTTCCATCAGGTGTCATCAACACGCTTGTCATTAATCCAAGAGAGCCAAAACCTTGAGCGACAGTATCTGATTGAACATCTCCATCATAATTCTTACATGCCCAAACAAATTTTCCATTCCATTTTAATGCAGATGCGACCATGTCATCAATTAATCTATGTTCATAATCAAGTTCCAAAGATTTGAATTGATCAGCAAATTCTTTATCATAAATTTCCTGAAATAAATCTTTAAATCGTCCGTCATATTTTTTGAGAATAGTATTTTTTGTCGATAAATAGACTGGCCACTCTCTCATTAGAGCGTAATTCATGCACGATCTAGCAAAATCACGTATGGACTCATCGGTATTGTACATTGCCATCGCAACGCCACTTGATTGAAACTCATAAACCTCTTTTTCTATCGGTTCTTGGTTGGGGTCATCGGGCGTCCACTTAATGCTTAATTTTCCTTTTCCAGGAACCTTAAAATCTGTCGCTCTATATTGATCGCCAAATGCGTGTCGTCCTACTACAATTGGATCTGTCCAACCGGGTACAAGCCTTGGAACATTTTCGCAAACTATTGGCTCTCTAAAAACTGTACCACCAAGGATATTTCTTATTGTTCCGTTTGGGGAACGCCACATTTCTTTTAGCTTAAATTCCTTCACCCTATCTTCATCTGGTGTGATAGTTGCGCATTTAACTCCTACACCATATTTTTTTATTGCATTGGCTGAGTCTACAGTAACTTTATCATTAGTTTTATCTCTGTTCTCTACGCCTAGATCATAATAGTCTAGTTCTATATCAAGGTAGGGAAGTATTAATTTATCCTTGATGAATTGCCATATAATTCTTGTCATTTCATCACCATCAATTTCGACGAGTGGTGTTTTTACTTTAATTTTGCCCATTATTTTCTAATAGTTTTGTGAGATCATCATAATTGTTGATTACTTTATATGCTTCTTTCATATTTTCGCCAGCAAAATCCTCATCTATTAGTCGATCTATAAGACTAAGAAGTTCATTCCAAAAATTATTTAGATTATAAATATAAATAGGTTTTTTATGCAGTCGAAGCTGTTTCCAAGAATAAACTTCAAAGAATTCTTCTAGAGTTCCTATTCCTCCAGGAAAAATGATAAAACAGTCAGCTTGATTAAACATTTCCATTTTTCTTTGATGCATTGTTTTGACTATTTTAAGATTATTGAGGCTTTTATTTTTCTTTTCTATATCAATTAAGTGTTCAGTAATTACACCATATACATCCCCTCCGTTATCAAGTGCACTGTTAGCTAATATCCCCATCAAACCCATATTTCCACCGCCATAAATAAGTTTAATTTTATGTTTTGCTAAAAGTGATCCAACTTTCTCGGCTTCATTTTTATAAATGCTGTTTACGTGATTTGAAGAACCACAGTAAATAGCTACAGACTTTATCAATCTATTAAGACCTTATTGTTTAGAATTTTTGATTTACTATAAAATATATTACTTAGACTTTTAGGCAAAGCAAGAAGGGCCGGAGTAACAAATAATGTAGCAAATGATGCAAATCCAATGCCCCATATAAGTGACCAAGCAAGTAGAACAAAGAAATATGTTTCTTCACTTTTATATGCAATTGTTCTATCAAAAATATCTAAACTTATTTGAAGTGCGGATGGAAGCAATCCTGTGATTGTTGTAATAGTAGTTAAAAAAATTGGCCGAATTCTGTTTTTGCATGCAATTAAAATAGCATCATAGATATTATTATCATTCTTACTAAGTTCTTTACGATAACTATCAATTAAAATAATATTATTATTAACTACAATTCCCATGCAAGCAACAATCCCAAGTCCTGAAAACACAATACTAAATTTTAATCCAAGTAATAGGGTTCCAAGTAAGATTCCTCCAATCGAAAGGATCACAGAAAACAAAATTATAAAGGTATGATAAAAGCTATTAAACAGAGTGATCAATACGATAAAAATAGCAACCAAAGCTCCTAAAAATGCTATTATCAAAAAACTCATTGAGCTAGCTGAGTCCTCTGCTTCACCCGCGAACTTTATAAATACATTTGAAGGTAGATTTAATTCATTTACCCAATTTGCTAGATCCTGTTTTATGGCCGATGCATTTAATTCATCCTTAATATTTGCGTCAATTACAAGGGTTCTCATTCCTTGTTGTTTTCCAATTGTAAAAATTTTTTCTCTTTTTTGTTTATCTACGAAGTTAGAAAGAGGAACCAGTCCTTGAGATGTGGAAATATTTGTTCGCTCAATTGAGGAGAATGTTTTTTCATCAGAGGGCAGATAAATTTTTACTGGTATTCTCTCCTCAGCATTGTCTGGAATAATGTTACCTATTGTAAGACCTGAAGTAGCAATTTTAATACTGTCTCCAATGGTATTTTTTGGTAGATCATATTTTTTTGTTTCATTTGAATCAATATTATATATCCATTCAATACCAGTAATTGGATTTTTGATATTTTGATCAGTATAAGAGTCATCTTTAATTAATTTCTGAAGCACAATTTCAGCAAATTGTCGAATTTTTGTAGAATCTGGTGATTGTACTTCAATAGTAAGATCTTTGGACCATTGCGATCCACTATAATCATTTGCACTAACAGTAATATTTAAACCTTGAATAATTGATAACTTTTCTTCAAGGTCCTTAATGACTAAATCAGTATCTGGCCTGTCTTTGAAATCAATTAAATCTACCCAGATATCCGCAACCATGTCAGTGGGATTATTATCAAATAACCATATTCTATCTCTGTAAATTGTATTTCCATAAAAATTTTTGATATGAGGATGTCCGACGATTACATCAATTGTTTCCTCTAAATAACCTTTGGACTCAGCTGGTGATAAATTGCCTTTCGCCAAAATCTCGATTTCAAGACTGTTTGCTTTATCTTCAGCAAAAAAAACATATTCAGTATTTGATTTTATTGTCCCATAAACAATTGCCAAAAATATAAAAATACCAAAAAGAGAAACTTTAATGGGATTAAAAATTATGTAGTTAACGACCATACCATAATATGTATATAACAAACTATCGTAAGGATCTTTTTTGGCCGCCATTCCTGCAGTTTTCATTCCAAAAGATGACCCAAGTACAGGAATTATAATCATTGTAACAAAGAAAGAGCATAATAAAACCACTAGAACAGTTCTTGGTATTACTCGTATCCACACACCAAAAAAATCTGGCCAAAATGCTAATGGCAAGAACGCTAAAACAGTTGTAAGTGTTGAAGCAAATATTGGATAAAACATATCATGTGCTGCATTAAGATAAGAAACAGATCTTCTAATTCCCTTTTCTTGTTCTCTTCTCGCATACTCTGTAATTACGATTGGACCATCAACAAGTAGGCCCACAGATAACACAAGGCCCATTATGCTCATTAAATTATAGGACATGCCCATAAAATTAAGTATTGTTATTGAAAGTAAGTAAGTTGTGGGTATTGAAATGCCAACGAGAAGTCCTACTCGCCACCCAAGAATAGCTACTATAATAGTCATTACAATGATAACGGCAGTTATTACAGTATTCTCAGATGCTGAAATTCTATCATTGATGTCCTTAGATTCGTCGGCTATTAGGACAGCAGATGCAATGGGGCTAATAGTTCCATCTAACTCTGCAAGTTTCTTCTTTATGCTCTCGTAAAGCGTAATTGTACTTGAATTTTCTTTTTTGTTTATTTGTAGTAAAATGCCTGGGTTACCATTTATGTTGACGTAGTCCTTATTTTTATCGAATGTTTGTTTTACGTTTGCAATATCACTTAAATAGATTGTCTTATTTGTTGAGGATTTTATAGGTAACCTTCTAAGCTCTGTTGCTGATTTATATAAAGATTTGATTTTTACAGAGTAGTCTGAATTGTTATTTGTAATTTTTCCTGCAGAGATAAGGTTGTTATATTTTCGAAAAGAGTTCAGTACATCATTAATTCCTAGGCCATATTTTTCCATGGCAGATGCATTGATATTTATGTCTATTATCTCTTCTTTCTTTCCCTTGTATTCAATATCTGTAACATCATATAATTTTTCAAATTCGTCTTCATATTTTTCAGCCACTTTTACCAATTCTCGATAGCCCATATCACCATGAATACCAACTAGTACAAATTGATAGTTTGATGACTTATGCTCAACTACTTCACGAAGGTCATAGCCCTTAGGAAGCTCTTCGATGTTAAGAATTTTATTTCTTACTTCTTTTGCAATATTTGGTATCTCAGTGTTTAATTCAAAAGCAACAAGAAATGATACAAGTCCATCTTTCGTAATGGAAATAACTTCTTTAGAGTCTTTCATCGTCATCATTTCTTTTTCAATTGGAGTTGTAATTAATCTTTCCACATCTGTTGAAGATGCTCCATCATAATAAATTATTACTGATACCGATTTCAGGTCTACGTTAGGCCACTCATGTCTTGGAAAACTTGTATAAGATAAGATACCAACTAAAAATATCCCAACCAAAATAGTGTTAATAGTCTTTTTTCTAAGAAAAATTATATCAAGTATTTTTTTTAGCATTTATGCAAAGGATGGTTTTTTATATTTACTGATAATTTCTTTAATATGATCTGGTAGAACTAAAAGACAAGGAGTTAGTACTAGTGTTAAAATTGCTGAAAAAGAAATACCATAAATGATGCATTGCGCTAATGGAGCCCAAGATGTAGAAGCGTTTGAATCATAGGCAATCTCTCTTGCAATGGGATCAATGGAATAGTTGAGTGCTAAAGGGATTAAGCCTAACATTGTTGTTAATGATGTCAGAAAGATAGGACGCAATCTTTGTGCGCATGCTTTAATTATTCTAGTTCTTACGTCTTCATTGGACTTCGAGGAAATAACATTAAAGCTATCAATGAGTATTATATTGTTATTTACCACTATTCCTGCCAAAGATACAATTCCAATACCAGTTAAAAGTGCACTAAAGACTTGATCAAATATAAGTAAGCCTAACATAACTCCAGCTGTACTTAGTACGACTGCACTTAGAATTATTGTCATCTGGTAAAAATTATTAAATTGAGTAACCAGCAATGCTGCCATTAACATGATTGATATAATAAATGCCTGCGTAACAAAATTAAGGGAATTCACCTGTTCTTCGTTATCACCACCAAATTCAATATCAATATTTGCGGGAATACTTTGGTCTTTGATCCATGTTTCAAATAGCGTTAATCTTGACTCAGGCGTAAATCCTGAGGATACATCTGCTTTAATTATAGTGACATGTTTTGAATCAAATTTTCTTACATAATTTACTTTTTGTTGAGGTTTTTTTTCAACAAAATTTGAAATAGGAACCAGGCCAGACTCTGTATTTATTAAAATATTATCAAGCTCATCAATATACCTCTCTTTTTTTGGATACCTCAAGACAATATCTAATTCTTCGTCAATATCTTTTGGTCTATAAGAACCAATAGTAAGTCCGCTAGTAATAAGGCCAATAGAATTTCCAATTGTAGGTATATCAGCCCCAAATTTAGCTGCTTTAGGCTTATCAACAAAAAGTTCCCATTCAACTCCGGGAACAGGAAGAGTGCTTTCTAGGTTGACAATTCCATCTATTTCACTCAAATAATTTTTTATCTCTTGAGCAACATTCATTGTAGAGTCTCTACTTGGTCCAAGAACCCTTATTTCAATATCTTTACCAGTGGGAGGGCCACCTTCTTGCGCTTTGATTTCAGTTTTAATGCCTGGTATTTTGTCCAATTCTTTTCTCATATTTTCAATTACAACTCTTCCATTCTCCCTCTCATTTCTGTCTGTAAATTCAAAGAAAAATGATGCAATTGTATCATCAGAACTGCTTCCACCAGATCTAAAACTATTAAATCTTCCAGTTTGTAGAAATAAATTTTTTATTCCTTTTGTATTGTATACAATTTCCTCAACCGTTTCAGACAGTTCGTCAATTTGTTCAATTGTAAGGTTTCCACGAGCTTGTATTTTACCGTAGCCAGCGAATGGATCACTTTGAGAGACTAAAACAACACCATTACCTACTGATGAATAAGTTGAAATTACAATAAACGCAAATGCAATTATCGTTCCGCTAATCAGTAACGGTCTTTTAAGAACTATGCTCAGAAAATTTATATACTTACCAACAACGCCTTCAACTTTAGTAAGGTCAAATGTATGTTCAGAACTAATTGACTGCACGGTTTTTTTGCTCATCTCTGATGCTTTTCCAAATATACTTCCGATTACTGGCACAATCATTAAGCTATAAATTAAAGCTACTGTTAAAATGATAAATATTGTAATAGGTAGAACTCTCATGAACTGTCCGCTTACACCGGGCCAAAAAAATAAGGGTATAAAAACAGCTAATGTTGTTGCTGCTGACGCGGTGACGGGCCAGAACATTCTTTTTGCAGCATAAATAAAGGCAGCCTTTTTATCATATCCTTCTACCATCTTCCTATCAGCTAATTCCACAACTACGATTGAGCCGTCAATTAACATTCCTAAGGCCACTAGCATTCCAAAAATTACCATGAAGTTATATGTAAACCCAAGAGCATATAAAATGAAAATTGCAATAATGATTGATACAGGAATACCGGAGCCAACTATTAAAGATGATCTAATTCCAAATGTAATCATGGCTACGATCAAAACAAACATAGTAGCCATTATAATGTTTCCTTGCAGTGAATTAACTTGCTCAAGCATTGTATCCTTAGTGTTTAATACATAGCCAAGACGAATATCAGAAGAAACCTTAGATTGATATTTTTCTACAATGTTTTCTACCTTATTAATCGTACTTATTAGGTTTGCTCCACGGGCTTTTTTAACTCCGAGACAAATACTTTGATTTTGATTTATGCTTGCAAAGAAGGTTCGCTCTTTGAAATTTCTTTTTACTTCAGAAATATCTGATAATAATACAACACCGTTAGAAGAAGATCTGATTGGTATTGAATTGATCTCGCTTTCGTCTTCAAATAAGCCTGGTACATCTACTGAGAATTGTCCTTTTCCCGTTTCTATTTCACCTGCCATGACAGCTTGATTATTGTTATTTATTGCTCTGATTATTTCATAGAGGGAAATGTTATAGTTTTCAATTTGGTTACGATTAAGTATGGCTTCTAATTGCTCATCTCTGTTTCCAATCAGATCAACTTCAAATATTTCAGGAAGAAGTTCTATTTCATTTTTAATATCTCTCATGATATTAAGCAGGTCTCTTTCTTGTGCAATGTCTGATGAAATTGCAACAATAATTGATGGATCATCAGACAACGATACTTCTCTGACAATTGGTTCCTTAGCATCATCAGGAAATTTAGATTTAGCTTCATTAACAGCATCTCTGACACTGTCTAAAGATTTTGTCATTGTTTCGGCTGCTTCAAATTCTACGACTGCTGCAGCGTAACCCTCGTAACCAAATGCTTGAAGCTTTTTTACACCTTCTATTGATCTTAATTCTTCTTCTAATGGACGGACTAATAATCTCTCGGAGTCAGATGGTGACACGCCGGGAAGTCCTACTCCAGCATAGACAACCGGAATTGTAATATCAGGTTCAGCTTCTACAGGAATATTAATCCGACCAAAAATACCGGCAACTATAAGAACTAATAGAAAAGCAATAGCCGTTCTTTTTCTATCTACAAAAAACTCAATCATTTAATAATTAATTACCTGTCCTTCAATCACATATTCTTGACCGACTGTGATAATTTTAGTTTTTTTAGGCAAACCCTCTACCCATAGTCCTTCTGGAGTATCCTCAATAATTGAAATACTTTTAAATGATGCCTTATTATCAACAGCGATTTTTACACCCAGTTCTCCACTATCATCTAGAGATAATAGATAAGAAGGAATTAAATGTGCAGAGGTTTCGCGAATAGGCACCTTTATTTCCGCTGTCAGTCCCTCCCTAATTTCACCGTCTATATTGGATATTTCAGCTTCCACTGCATAGGTTCTGGTCATAGGCGATGCACTCTTACTTACAAATTTAATTTGCCCGTTCAAGTTTTTATTATTAAGAAGTTCGATTTCAACCTTTGATCCTTTTTTAATTTTATTTACCTCTTTTTCAGTTACTTCACCAATAACCTTCATTGGATCTAATTGAATAATTGTTACACAAGGCAGGCTTGGTCCAATTAAAGACCCTATTTCGACATGCACTTCTTCAATGTACCCGTCAAAAGGGGCAATTATTTTTGTATTATTTAATTCATTTTGTGCCATCTCTACTTTAGCATCAGCACTTTTAAGTTTTGCCTCAGCCATTGCTAAATCGTTTTCAGACCGATACCCATCAATTTTAAGCTTGTTAATCGCATCATACTGTAAACTTGCTTGATTTTGTAAAGCAAGAGCCTCATCCAACATTGCGGATCTATTTTCTTCTTCCAAACTACAAACTAAATCATTTTTTTTAACAAACTTACCCTTAGAAGATGTGGATATAACGTTAGAAGAAGTTTTTGGACTCAAATTAATTTTTTTATTGGCTTCGGTTTTACCTCTGATTATTAAATAAAATATTTTTTTTTCAGAGACTGTTTCCATTACTCTCACCGAAACAGTATTATTCGTTTCTACGGACTTTTTATCACTCTCAGCTAATTCAATATCATTATTGTCACCTAAGACACCCGACAAAATCCAAATGAGGACAGCAGCGAGTATGTAAAAAGCTATCATATAGTTACTGTATAAAAATCTCATGTTTGTACCTCGATATAATTATTTATTTATTTAGTTTTTTCTTTGAGTAGGTGCCTATTTTTTTCCATGTAATTTAATCCTGTTTCAATTAATGAAGATGCAAGACCTCTGATAAATGAAACCGATTTTTCGTTTCTTATTGCGTCTAAATTTCCTGGAACAGGACCATCGTATTTGAATTGTTCAAGCTTTTGTCTCAAATACAAAACACGTTCATTTAAAACTGTATCCATGGTTTCTTTTGGCAAATATTTTGAAAATAATAAGAGTAAAAAAAATTCAGATTTAATTTGGTCTCCGAAGTTTCCTGAACGTATATAAGAAGATGCATCACTTAGTAAATTATCTTTCATTAATTCCATTCCCTTTTTAGTTATTGTGTAAACTTTTTTATCAGGTTTTTTACTTTGGGAATGTTGTTTACACGATACATATTTATCAGCTTGTAAGTTATTTAAAGTCGGATAGATCGTGCCAAAACTTAAACTATAAAAATCTGACAACGGACCTTCAAACATTTGTTTAATTTCATAACCAGATCTTGGTCCAAGCGATAGAAGTCCTAAACAAAGTGTTTCTTTTTGCATATTAATTCATTCCTAGTGATGACAAATTTAAAATACCTGACATATACATAACTTGAGCTTTTGTGATTTCACGGTCTTTTTGCTCTTGGAAGTATTTGATTTCTGCATTAAGCAGACTTTGTCTTGCCGTTAGTACATCAAGAACACTTCTTTCTCCTACTTCTTCCTCTATGACAGTTCCTTCATAAGCGGTTTTGTTTGCAAAAAAGTTCAATTTAGCTGCTTCTACTGTTTCGTCAGTAATAAGATAGTTTTCCCAAATGTTCTCTGCTAGTGAAAGCGTTTCATTTGTTGTTTTTTGTATTAGAATTATTTGACTATTTTTTCGTTTTTTTGCTTTTCTTATGTTAGACAGCGATTTTCCAGATTTAAAAATTGGCCATGTAACTGTTGCTTGCAATTCTTCATTTATAAGTTCATCAACAGTTGTTGAATATTCTTCAAGTTCTGTTCTTGATGCCGAAAGATTAATTTGTGGGTACAAAGCTGACCTAGCTATACCAAGATTTGCGTGGTAAACATTAAGAGTTGAATCCACTATTCTTATTGTATAATTGTTTGAAATAACTAATTTTTTATATTCCTCAAACGTATCAGGGGCCTCTGAATTAATTTCAGAAAACGTTAAATTGTTTGGTTGAGTTCCAATTAAATTATAAAAGGAATTCATAGTATTTTTTAAATTTATTTTTGCATCGAGAAGGTTAATTTTTGAATTATTGAGAAATGCATCTGATTGAGCAACATCAGTCTTAGAAGCTAATCCAACTTCAAACTCTTTGCTTGTTGCATTGAACCTCTCACTTACTGAATTAAAGTTATCCTTATTTGATTGAACTATCTTTTGCGCAAGTAATACATTATAGTATGCGTCTATTGTTTCTAAGATAATGTCCTGCGTGACTTTTGATTGGGTAAGATTTTGAATATGTAATTGTTCCTTTGAAGAGAGTGAACTGTAAAATCGACTAAAACCACTAAATATATTTTGTGATAGGACGATTGATTTACTGCTAGGTGATAACTCGTAACCATTTGTAACACTTCCAGACTGACTTTTAATGTCTGAGTAGTCATTTTCAGATAAACTTCCACTTAAAGTTATCGTTGGAAAGTAGTTCGTTGTTGATTGAAGATGATCTTCTTTAGCCATATCAACATTTATCGCTTCAATCTTGAGTGATAAATTATTAGATAATGAGTCGTTAACTGCTTCCTTAAGGCTCAATGCCTGAACAGAAATATTCAACATTAAGTATACCAGTACAATGTGTATAATGTATTTCATCTGTATCCTTTTAAAAAAGAGCGTATATATATCAGAATGATATATATAATCAATACCTATATCATTATGATATAGTTTTAATGTTTAAGTTATCAAATTGGATTTTTTCAGTTATAAATGATTGAAAAATAACAATTTTATGAAAATTAAGAATAAGTCCTTTTCAGATAAGAGTAAAAAATGGCTTAAAAGACATTTAGAGGATGAGTATGTAAAAAAGTCCTCAAAAGATAATTTTAGATCTCGAGCGGCTTATAAGTTAATTGAAATTATTGAAAAATATAAACTTCTTGATGGTTTAGAAAAAGCTTTAGACATTGGATCTGCTCCTGGCAGTTGGAGCGAGGTACTAAAATTTCGTGGCAAAAATCTTAAAAAGATAGTGGCGTTAGATCTATTGGATATGAACCCCATTAAGAATGTGGATGTATATAAAGTCGATTTCTTGTCTGATGAATGCACAAAAATATTAGCCAAATATGACAAATTTGATCTTATTGTGTCTGATATATCCCCAAATTTATCTGGTAATAGATCATCAGATTTTTTGCTTTCACTTGAATTATTAGAGAATGTCGTTGATTTTGCCCTAAAAGAATTGAAACCAGGTGGAAACATGGTTTCAAAATATTTTAGATCAGGTGATATTTCAGATGTTATACTAACTTGTAAAAAACATTTTAAAAAAGTCACTTCCTTCAAGCCTAAGTCAAGCCGCAAAGAATCGAGCGAGATATACTTGGTTTGTCTTGAAAAAAAGTCACCAATTGATTGACATAAATTAATAAATAATTTATTTCTCAGAGATGGAGCACTCCAGTATCAAAAAATCTCTTTCATTTGACGACGTTCTTATTAAGCCTGCACGATCTTCTGTACTTCCTTCAGATGTAAGCACTTTTACAAAAATTACTTCTAATATTTCATTGGGTGTTCCTCTTATATCTTCTGCAATGGATACAGTAACTGAATACAAGCTAGCTATTGCAATTGCTCAGTCCGGTGGAATGGGGATATTACACAAAAACATGTCCATAGATGAACAGTCACAGAATGTTTCAAAAGTGAAAAAATTTGAAACTGGAATGGTAATTGATCCATTAACTATACTACCATCAGCAACGTTAGCTGACGCTTTAGAATTAATGAAGCTCAATGAGATTTCAGGCATACCTGTTGTTGATGTAGATGATAAATTATTAGGCATTCTAACAAATAGAGACGTACGATTTGCAACGAATATGTCTCAAAAAATAAGTGAATTAATGACTAGTAAAAATTTAGTGACTGTCAAAGATGGAATTTCAACAGATGATGCACAAAAATTGTTACACAAGCATAGAATTGAAAAATTATTAGTTGTCGATGATAAGGGCAAATGTATTGGTTTAATTACTGTTAAAGATATAGAAAAAAGTCAGCTTCATCCAAATTCCTCGAAAGATCAAAAAGGTAGGTTAATCGTTGGAGCTGCAATTGGAGTTGGTGAAGAAGCAATTCATAGAGCGGAACAACTTATTGAAGCTGGCGTAGATGTTCTTGTGATAGACACTGCACACGGTCACTCAGAAAAAGTTATTAGCGCTTTAAAAGAAATAAAATCAAAATTCTCAACAGATGTGATTGTTGGAAATGTTGCTACAAACGATGCTACTGAAGAACTTATTGATCAAGGAGCTGATTGTGTGAAAGTCGGAATAGGCCCAGGATCAATATGTACCACAAGAGTGGTAGCTGGAATTGGTGTACCCCAATTTTCAGCAATTTTAGATTGTGCTGAAACTGCGGCAAAAAAAGGAGTGCCGATAATTGCGGATGGTGGAATTAAATATTCTGGCGATATAGCAAAAGCCTTAGGCGCAGGAGCGAGCGGAGTTATGATCGGTTCACTCTTTGCTGGAACTGATGAGTCTCCAGGTGAGGTATATTTATTTAAGGGAAGAAGCTATAAATCATATAGAGGAATGGGATCCCTTGGGGCTATGGCTAGGGGTTCTGCAGATAGGTATTTTCAAGAAGAAATAACTGAGAGTAATAAGCACGTTCCTGAGGGAATCGAAGGAAGAGTTCCCTACAAAGGACCTATATCGCCAATTATATACCAGCTTGTTGGAGGCTTAAAGGCTTCTATGGGATACACTGGTTCAAAAGATATAGTAGAATTTAAAAAGAATGTTAAGTTTGTAGAAATTACAGGAGCAGGTCTTAAGGAAAGCCATGTACATGATGTCGATATCACAAGAGAGTCACCAAATTATCCGACAAACATATAAATGTTTAATGAAAATACTATTGGTAACAGCCATTTTTCTTTATCCAACAATTATATCTGCCTCAAATAGTTTTTATACATCAGCGTTAAATGGTTTTAATGAAAAAAACTTTGAAAACGCAATTAGATATTTGGAAAAAGATATTGTTTTTAATCCCAAATCATCTGAGTCATATATTCTATTAGGCAAATCATATGAAGGCTTAGATGATCAGAATAATGCACTTAAATATTATGAAATTGCTTTTACGCTTATCCCACATAATCTTGAGCTAAATTATTTAATAGGGAAAGTATCTTATGAGTTGGGACTAATTGAGCAATACGCTGAGCAAATATCCAATCTTGAAGTATTATGTCAAACTTCATGCGAAGAAATTGTCAAATTAAAAGATTTGGCGGAATAAATAATGATATTTATTGTTGATTTTGGATCTCAAGTAACACAGTTAATAGCAAGAAGAGTAAGAGAAGCTGGAGTTTATTGTGAAATTGTGTCAAGCAAATCACTTTATAGGCAAATACTTAATAGAGGATGTTCAGGAATAGTTTTCTCTGGGGGCCCAGCAAGTGTTCATAAGTCAAATACTCCAAAAATTGATAAAAGAATATTCAATTTAAATATCCCTATATTGGGAATTTGCTATGGCATGCAATTATTATGTTACCAACTTGGTGGGAAAGTTAAAATTTCAAAAAAAAGAGAATTTGGTAAAACTCTTATAAAGCCATCAAAAAAAAGCGTTTTATTCTCAGGATTTAGAAAAGGAATGAGCTCGAATTATGTTTGGATGAGCCATGGTGATAAGGTTATTAGTTTACCAAGAGATTTTAAAAGCATTGCATCAAGTTCAAATACTAAGTTTGCAGCGGTTGAAAATAAAAAACAATCTTATTACGGTCTACAATTTCACCCTGAAGTAGTCCATACACCCAATGGTCATAAGATAATCGAAAATTTTATATTCAAAATTTGTAAGGTAAAAAGAAACTGGAGCATGAAAAATCATTTAAGAAATCAGATTACTGAGATTAAACATTCAGTTCATAAGGACCAGGTAATTTGTGGATTGTCGGGTGGAGTGGATAGTACTGTTACTGCAGCTATAATTTCAAAAGCCATAAATAAGCAATTAACATGCATTTATGTTGATACAGGTTTAATGAGAATAAATGAAACAAAAGAAGTAGTAAAAATGTTTAAAAAGCATTTTAAATCTCGATTAATAGTCAAAGATTCAAGAAAGATATTTATAAAAGCCCTAAAGGGCGCCACTGATCCAGAGAAAAAGAGAAAAATAATAGGTAATCTTTTTATAAAAATATTTAACCAAGAGGCAAACAAAATAAAACATGCTAAATATTTAGCTCAAGGAACTATTTATCCTGATGTAATCGAAAGTCAGAGTTTTCATGGTGGTCCCACATCAGTTATTAAATCTCATCATAATGTCGGCGGTTTACCAAAAAGAATGAAACTTAAACTTGTAGAGCCTTTAAGAGAACTTTTTAAGGATGAAGTTAGAACATTAGGGCTGGAGATGAGACTCCCAAAAAAATTTATCAACAGACATCCATTCCCAGGTCCCGGATTGGGAATAAGAATACTTGGCGAGGTTACAGCAGACAGAGTAAAGATTTTACAAGAGGCCGATAATATATATATCGAAGAAATTAAAGAAGCAGGTTTATACGATAAAATTTGGCAAGCATTTGCAGTCTTGATGCCAATTAAAACTGTTGGTGTTATGGGTGATCATAGATCATATGAACAAGTCTGCGGATTAAGAGCTGTTACGTCTGTTGATGGAATGACGGCAGATTTTTATCCTTTCAAAGGTGAATTTTTGAGTAAAGTTTCAACAAGAATAATAAATGAAGTTAAGGGTATAAATAGAGTTGTATATGATACAACTTCAAAACCACCTGGTACTATTGAGTGGGAATGATGCGTACGCTAAAAATCAGCACCTATTTAGCAGCAGATTTAGAGACAGTTAAGAGTTATTTAATGACGCCAGCGTTGCTCAATTACGTGTCGGCTGGCTTAATGAAATTCTATCCTATTGAGCCAAGTTCCTTTTCGTCAAAATGGGTTGAGAGGCAGTTCTCCATAAAAATGTTCGCATTTCATTTTTTACCCATCGGAAAACAAATTATAGGTATAGAATTTCCACAAAAATCCGATCATTGGGTTCTCAGAGATAATGGAAGTGGTTCTATAGCAAAAACTTGGGATCATCTAATTTTTTTAGAATCGGAGGGAGGCGGAACTCGATATACAGATGAGGTTTCTATCGATGCTGGTCTTTTCACATTACCAATCTATATCTACGCATTCATTTTTTACTCCTATAGACAAATGCGATGGCGGAAACTAGTAAATCTCAATTTTAGGCCTCTGAATGATCAACTAATCGAGTAGATGTAACCTTTGCAAATTCAATTGAATTGAATAAATTAATTGAGAGATTAAAAAATTAATATTGTGAAAAAAACTTACACAAAACTTACACACTTTAAAAACAGCCGCTGTAAGTATTGTTATACAAGGCTTTTACAAACTGGCGCTATTGAGTGGGAATAAAAGTACCTTCTTATAATTATTAATGTTATAATTTTAAAATGTCATTAACTCAATTTATAATTGCTATCGTAATAATAATCGGAAGTTACTATTTAACTCTTTCGGGCAAAAGTAATTGTACTTCTTGCAATAATATCGTTGCAAAAAATGCAATTAAATGTCCGTCTTGTGGTAAAATATCCTTTAAAAGTATAATTATTTATTTTGTTTATATACTTATTATAATTTCAATAGCTTTTCCTTATTATAATCAATACAAAGCGTACAATTATTGCTCAATCGCAAATAATTTTGGAAGCCCAGTATTTGAACTTTGTGTTAGAGAGTACAAAAAAGGTAGAAGATAATTTTAAAACAGCAGAAGTTTTTTGGATTACCGAACTTAATAAATTAATTCTTACACAAAACTTACACACTTTAAAAAAAACTGCTATAAGCATTGTAATATAAGGCTTCTACAAGCTGGCACTATTGAGTGGGAATAAATTAAAAATTAGTACGTAATATTACAGGGATCAATTCTTAAACCTCCACTATCATTGTATTTCGCAATTATACCATCAACTTTAACAGACATTCTTTTACCGATTGAAACAATATCGTCGCCTGTCTTGCTGTCAACTGAACAAACAACTCGAGTAGATGTACCTAAGCTATCATCATTGATTAGATGAAGTTTTCCTCCACTCATCCATTGTGTGTCATCATAAGACCAGAAGTAATAGTCTTCTATTGTAATCCTATCTCCAATACTGGTATTTAGTTTTTTTTTCCATAATGGGTCACCGCCTCCAAATACACCCAAATTGAGGCCATGATCCATGTCTGACTTTAAATTTATTTCATCAGCAAAAACATTTCCTATTGGAAAGAAAAAAAACGTAATAAATGTTAAAAATATTTTCATCCTTTTAAAATACTTCATAATTATTTTTGTTTCAATATAATACTAATGCTTTGTTCAAATTAAATTACACATATCTTACACACTCTAAAAATAGTCGTTGTAAGTATTGCTATTTATGGCTAAAAACTGGCACTATTGAGTGGGAATAATAAATGAATAATTTATTTCAAAAAATATTAAATTTTTTTAAATCAATATTTAACTTTAATTTAACTGATTTTAGCTGGATTAAGACATCTAAATTTATTGAATTAGATGATATTGATGTGTCTGAAGATCCTGTGAGACCAGAACTTGATGTTCAATGGAGAACCTCACATGAAAGAAAAATTTATGGCTTGGAATACAATAATCAAATTGAGGGAATTATGTGTTTGGCATTTACTAAGGACGTTCCTCATTCAGTAAGAGAGTTAGATTTGATGAGCCGTTTAGCAGTTTACGAGCAAAATGCTGATACAATTATTGCTTACACTGTATGGTCTCGTAAAAAAGGAGCGGGACGAAAAATTATGGAAGAGGCTCTAAAATTTGGCAAGGAAATGGGATATAAAAGAATAGTAACACTTTCTCCACTAACGCCTATGGCAACGCACTATCACATAAGAAATGGAGCTAAATTATTGGGGCACAATCCAACAACTCAAAATTTTGAATATAAGATTCAATGAATTTGGTTGGTATAGAAAGTCTGATTATTTAGACTATATTTTAGTTTATGCCCAAAAAAGATATTAATATTTTCTGGTTCAGACAAGACTTACGACTATCAGACAATCCTGGATTATATAATTCGATTAAAAATGGTGCAACGTTGCCAATTTTTATATTTGATGATGAAAACTCGAAAGAACATATAAATGGTTCTGCTAGTAAATGGTGGCTTCACCAATCATTAATTGCTCTAAAAAAATCATTAGATAATAATTTGAGTCTCTATAAAGGCGATCCAAAGAAAATCCTTATTAAACTTACTGAAACTTATAATGTTAAAGAGATATTCTGGAATAGATGTTATGAACCGTGGCGAATAAAAAGAGATAAAAAAATCAAAAGTTTTTTTGAAGATAAGAAAATAAGTGTAAACACATTTAATGGATCTCTTCTTTGGGAGCCTTGGAACGTGATCAAAAATGATGGTACTCCATATAAGGTATTTACTCCTTACTACAGAAAAGGTTGTTTGAATTCTGAAATGCCAAGAACCCCAATACAAAAACCCAAGTTAGACAACCTACTGTTGGATAAGACAAACAGCAATAGCATAGATGATCTAAAGCTAATACCAGAAAACAATTGGTATGGTGATATGGAAAAACTTTGGACTCCAGGAGAGAAGGGTGCAAATAATAAAATTGATGTCTTTATAAAAGAAGGCCTTGCTAACTATAAAGAAGGTAGAAATTTTCCATCTGGAAACAATGTTTCGCAACTATCACCTCATTTACATTTTGGAGAGGTTTCACCTAACCAAGTTTGGTATCGATCAAAAACCCAAGAAGGAAAAAAAGAAATCAAAAGAGATTTGGATCATTTTTTAAGTGAACTTGGTTGGAGGGAATTTTCTTTCAATCTTCTGTACCACTTCCCAACCTTACCAAAAGAAAATCTTCAAAAGAAGTTTGATAAATTTCCTTGGGATAAAAATAAAGATGCATTAAAGAAATGGCAAAAGGGACTTACAGGGTATCCAATAGTAGACGCTGGTATGAGGGAACTTTGGCAGACTGGCTATATGCACAATCGTTTGAGGATGGTTGTGGGGTCATTCTTAGTCAAAAATTTATTATTACACTGGCACCACGGTGAAAGATGGTTCTGGGATTGTTTAGTTGATGCCGATCTTGCTAATAATAGTGCAGGATGGCAATGGATTGCTGGCTCAGGAGCTGATGCAGCACCATATTTTAGAATATTCAATCCAGTTATGCAGGGTCAGAAATTTGATCCAGATGGCAAATATACAAAAAAATATATTCCTGAACTTAAGGATATGCCAAATAAGTATTTATTTAATCCTTGGGAGGCACCTAAAGATGTCTTAGACTCTGCAAATGTTAAACTTGGTAAAGATTATCCAATGCCAATTGTCGAGATTGGTTCCTCTAGACAAAAAGCTTTGGAAGCGTTCGCTACTACTAAAAGTTAATTATTAAATCAATTTTTATAAATCGATCTAAGCAAAGTTTTTGCCACAAAAGTATAATAATGTATAGTCTGTATTTATGAGCGCAGAAACAATAATAATTATAGTGCAAATGGTTGCAGCATTTGGTGTAGTTGTTTCTGTTATTTATTTAGGAATACAAATACATCAGCAAAATGAAATCACAAAAGCGCAGTTTGGACACTCTTTAACACACAGAATGTATGAGAGGTATTTTAATACATCGAAAGATAAAGAATTTAGTAACTTTCTCTCGAAAGATTGGGCTGCAGGCGAACTAGATAACGCAGATAAATGGAGAGTAGCAGTATATGTAAATGCATTACTAGTGGATATTTTTGATACGTACGAAAAAGTTGAAAAAGGTTTTGTTGATGAAACTCATTTAAAAATGAGAATGCATATGTTGAAATTGGGCACCATGAAAGCTCCTATTGCACAGTCAACTTGGAAATATTGGAGGGGGATTAAATCAAAAGAATTTGTCGAATGGTTTGAAACTGAAATTTATGGCGATCGAGCAACTTTTAAAGAAGGTTACCAAGAAGAAATTATCCCAAACGTAAGAAGGGATTAAAATAAAGGAGGTTATTAAGTGAGAAGAATTGTTACAGGACACAATGAAGATGGTAAATCTGTAATTAAAATTGATGGCCCACCAGCTCGTTCCATTGGAGAAGAAATTGGAGGCCTGTTCGAACTATGGAATGAGGACGGAAAAATTATTGATACAAAAAGCAGTAAGGACCGAGCTGACAGTGATATAATTTTATCTCCGCCTCAAGGAGGTTCTAAATTTAGATATTTTCAAATAATGCCAACTCCTAAAGGTGCTCCTATTGAGGTGCTAAATAAAATGGCCGAGGAAGCCTTCAGCCGTATTGGCGCGGCACATCACCGAGTTGATGTAAAGAAACATCCAGCGATGCACAAAACTAAAACAATTGATTATATTATTCTGTTAAAAGGGGATGTAACTTTAATTTTGGATGAAGAAGAGGTAAGAATTAACCCTTTTGATGTTGTAGTACAGCGTGGCACAAATCATGCATGGGTAAACAACGGCTCTGAACCTGCTCTTCTAATAGCAGTATTAATTGATAGTGAATTAGAGGAATAGTTATAAAAACTAAGCTTTCCCTAGAATTTTTCTTATTTATCAAGTATAAACCGATCCCATGTTAAGAAAATCAGCAAATGATATAAAGTCTCGCAAAGGAAAGACCCCAATTGTATGTCTGACTGCATACACTGCACCAATTGCTAGAGCTATTGATGAGAAAGTTGACTTAATGTTGGTAGGAGACTCGCTTGGAATGGTTCTTTATGATTATGAAAATACACTTCAAGTTACGCTTGAACAAATGATTAATCATGCAAAATCTGTTGTTGGCGCTTCAAGTAAATCATGTGTAATTGTTGATATGCCCTTCGGCACTTACGAAGAGTCGGTTGATAAAGCATTCATGAACTCCGCACGTGTGATGAAAGAGACAAATTGCAACGGCATAAAGCTCGAAGGTGGACAGAAAATATCAAAGACAATTAAACATCTCACGCAAAGCTCAATTCCGGTAATGGGTCATATTGGTTTACAGCCTCAAAGTGTATTGATAGATGGAGGTTATAAGGTAAGAGGAAAAGAAAAATCTGAATGGCAAAAATATATTGATGATGCAGTTGCTGTTGAAGAAGCTGGTGCATTCTCACTAGTTTTAGAAGGCATGGCCGAACCTCTAGCTGCAGAAATAACTTCGATTTTAAATATTCCTACGATTGGAATAGGAGCTTCTCCAAGTTGTGATGGCCAAATATTAGTAACAGAAGATATACTAGGATTATCAAATGTGGCACCAAAATTTGTCAAAAAATACGTTGATCTAGAAGATGCTATTAAGATTGCAGTTAACAAATATGCTGCTGAAGTAAAAGATAGAACATTTCCTTCAACAGAACACGTATATCGTATGCATCCACAAATTGTAAGTTACAATAGAAAAGATTAATGAGTGATATTTTAAGACAAGTTGACGAAGATTTGAGAAAACAAAAGTTTTCTAATCTTTGGAAAAGATATGGTATTTATTTAATTGTAAGCATACTCATAATTGTATTCTCAGTTGTGGGTTATCAAGTAAAAAAATCATCAGATCTGTCAAAAAATGAAAAACTTATTGAAATGTATATAGCGGCAACTTACGAAAAAGGTATTAATAATCAAATACAAGCATTTGATGACTTGGTAGGTTCAAAAAATGAATATTTATCTGGCCTAGCTGAGTTGAGACTTTCCAATCTACAGATTCAAAATGGAGATAAAATAGAAGGCATAAACGGACTTAAGAATATAATCAATAACAATAAATATGATGCTATTCTTGTTGACTTAGCTGCTTATTTGCTTCTACTAAATAAAATTGATGAAATAGATGAGCCAGAATTTATGAGATATCTAGATATCGTAAAATCTCAAGACAGTAACTTTAAATTTCTTTTCGAGGAACTTTTATTAATAAAAAAACTATTACTAGGTAAAAATGAAGAAAGTAAAATTGGTTTTAAGAAATTAATTGACTCAGTTGATGCTCCTATGGACATAAAAATAAGAGCTGAAAAATTTATTGAAATTGCTGAATAGCATGCGTTACAAATACTCGATCTTACTAATTATTTTTATCTTAGTAATTTCCTGCTCAAAAAAAGAATCTATTGAAAATAAAAATACGGGATTTCCTGTACTAAGTTATAATGCTGAGATTTCAGAGTCATTAGACCTTGATCCCAGTAACATTAAAATTGATCAGCCAAAAGAAGTTATGTTTTGGAGTCAACATTTTTTAAATCCTAATAATCATCTTAACAATATTTACTCATCCTCATCACTTACAAAGAAAGCAAAAATTATTTCAGGAAAAAGAGGGCCAGTAAATATTATACAACCAATATTTTTTAACAATAATATCTGTCAGATTCTAAGTGATGGTTTCCTTATTTGTGTTAATGCCTCTACTGAGGAAGTTTTATTTAAAGTTGATATCAAAATTGATGGAATTAAAAAATACGAAGTCGTAAGAGGTGGAATAGCATATTTTGATAATAAAATAGTTTTTGTGGATGGCTACGGACAGGTAAAATTATTTGATGCAGAAGAAGGCAGTGAAATATGGGGAGTTAATATAAAATACCCGATTCTTTCGCCGCCATTAATCTACAGAGACCATATCTACTTTATATCAGCTGACAACAGAATTTTCTCCATTAATATTGCTAATGGAGAAATTGATTGGTCATTTCAGACAATTTCTGAATCAAAGAAAAATCTTTTCACTTCCTCCCCAGTTGCTTTTGAAAATATGATTATTGCACCATTTAGCAATGGAGAATTAGTGGCATTTATCTTCGATACCGGGAAGCCAGTTTGGTCTGAGAACGTTTCTAAAATTTCTAAGGTAAGTAATTTCGATATCAAGGACATTTCAGCAAGCCCAGTAATTTCAGGCAATACAATTTATTCATTAAGTTCAAATGGAAAGCTTATTTCTGTCAGCGCAATTAATGGACAACGCAATTGGGAAATTGATTTATCAGGATATAGAACACCGATATTATCTGGCAATCAAATTTACATCATTAATGATGACGGCAAGCTAGTATGCATTGATAAAGAAAGCTCAGAAGTCTTCTGGATAACTGATTTATTAAAATATCGTAAAGGACAAAAAGTAGAAAACTTAAATCTTTGGCTAGGTCCGTACTTAATAAATAATTTAATATATAATATTTCTTATTTTGGGGAATTAAAAGTTGTATCACCAATAACTGGAGAAATACTCTCTTCAGGCTCACTTGGAGTTAAGGGGCTTTTAGTACCACCATTAATATTATCTGAAAGTATTTTCTTGTCCGATGAAAACTCTAATGTGTATGGGTTCAAATAAAATAAGTTTAGGAATTATTGGAAAACCTAATTCGGGAAAATCTACCTTATTTAATACTTTACTCGGAGATTACATTTCACCTGTTGGTGATGAATATGGCTTAACTAAAACTATTCATAAAAAAAAATTTATTCACAGAAATAATGAGTTTACAATTATTGACACACCAGGTTTACGCAGAAAAAGCAAAGTAGTAGTAAAAGAGGAATTAATACGTAATACAGAAGTTGTAAGATTAACCAAGAATGTAGATGTTATTATACTTTTAATCGACTCATTAGAAAACATAACTAGACAAGATTTTCGGCTTGCAGATTTAGCTATAAGTAAAAATAAAGTTTTATTTTTTTTATTTAATAAGATTGATTTAATTGATGATAAGAAAACCTATAAATTAAATTTAAATAGATATCTTAAAAATAATTATAGTAAATACAGACTAATAAATATTAAATTTATCTCTGCGAAAAAAAATATAAATATTAAATCTGTATTGAATGAAATTATTTATAAGAAAAATCTTTTATCGGTTGAGATAAAAAAACAAAATCTAAAAAAATTAATTATTTATCTAAATAAAAAGGCAAATTTTCCAAAATTAAATAAAAGGGAGATAAAACCTAAATATATTGTTCAAGTTAAAAACCATATACCTAAATTTAAAATATTTTTAAATATAAATAAAAAACCCCCGGCTATATTTCAGAAATACTTTGACAATGCATTTAGAAATTATTTTAGACTTGAGGGAATTCCCATAATATATGATTTTAAAATGTCAAATAATCCATACGTTAATTAATTTCAATGATTCCTGACTTGGCTTTACTAAATATGTGACTTGCAATTTTTTTAGCCACACTTCTAGCATCGCTAATATTGTTTTTGTTTTCTCCAGGCATTATGACATCTCTAAAACTTGTATTTACTGCTTTTGGACAAAAGATATTGGTCCTTATATTTGTACTTTGATTTTCTTTTGCGTAAGTAGTAAAAAGTTCGTTTAATGCCGTCATTATTGGTTGATATATGCCCCAATAATAATCCTTAGAAGAGTCTTTAATTGAAGATATCAAAGCAATATTTGAATTATTTGAACTTTTCAATAAAGGATGAAAATTTTTAAGCATTCTAAAGTTAGAAATATAGTTAAGATTAATAATTTCATTTAATTTTTTTAATTCAATTGACTCAACAGGCGATAATTGATTGATTATACCGGCCGATAAAACTAAGATATCTAGACGCTTGTCTTTTTTAAAAATATTTCTAGCCAATTCCTCAATACCATTTTCTTCACATAAATCTAGTGGAACGATTGTGCATTCTGAGTTTTTAACAACCTTGTCGTGCACGTGCTCTAATTTTTTTACATTTCGGGCGCTTATGTAAATATGTTTTACAAAATAAGATAGTTCAATTGCAATCTCTTTCCCTATACCAGATGAAGCGCCTGTAATTAAACAATTTAAATGTTTCATTAGAATTTATATTTAAATTTCATCAATGTTCCTTGGAATTTGCTCAAGAAGTTCTACACCATATTTTATTACCTCGTCAAAGGTTCCATTTTTCATAAAGTCAGGCACTGATTTGAATGAAAAATTGCTATCTATAAAGAATATTAATAGTATAAATATTATGTATCCTCTTAGTATTCCTAAGACACCACCAAAAAAGACATCGATAAAGAAAGATTTTTTCGGCTGTAAAAGGCCAATTATTATGCGATTTATAAATGATATAATTATATATGAAACTATAAGAGTAGAGAAAAATATTAATATATCTGAAAGTGTTTGATTTGTTATATATAGGTCAAATATTGGTCGTAATACATTAAAGCAATTCTTAATTAAATAAAAAATAACTATCCATTTAAAAAAATTAAAAAAACTTTTGGTTAAACCATTTTTTATTCCATAAAAAAATGATATCGCAATTACAATTAAAAATAAAATATCAAAAGGGTTAAGAAATGTAGAAAAGTCAAAACTCATTTTTTAATATTTCAAAAGCCTATTAAGTAATATTGGTAAAAGTGTAAGGCTGCCAAAAAGTGCTACTGACATTGCAAGTGCAGTAAATAATCCAAAATAAATTGTTGGATAAAAGTTTGAAAATATGAGAATAGAAAACCCAGCAATAATTGTATAAGAGGTATTTTTGATAGCCACTCCAACCGTATCATTGCATTTAATTAGGGTTTCTTTATGATCGCGACCCTCAGTGTAGTATTCCTTATACCTATAAATATAGTGTATAGAATTATCAACGGCAATTCCAATAGTAATTGCCGCGATAGTTATTGTCATAAGATCGAGGGGGATTGATACTAATCCCATTGTTCCAAGAATAACAAAACAAGCAACTAAGTTAGGTACTATTGCTGCAATAGCTATTTTAAGTGACCTAAATAAAAAAAATAACATCAAAAAAATTCCAAATAAAACAATAGATAATGATTTAATTTGTGAGTCAAAAAGACTCTGTAACATATTATTATAAAGTATTAAAACTCCAGCAATTGAAACATTTATTGCTCCAGTTGAATAATTATTTTCAATATGATTATTTAGGTCAGCTATAAAATTGGCCCTATTTAATTCAGGGTGTGTATCAATAACTCTCATTGTAATTCTTGCTTGATTATCATCAATGAGGACATAAGGATTAATGATTTGACTTTTTAAATCATTTGGTAGTTTCTTATAGAGTATTGATAATTCAAGTGTATCAAATTCATTATTAGAATTAAGTTTTTCAGCAGTTCTTACAATTGACGCCAAAGATAATACTTTGCCTGAAAAAGGATATTCTTCTAGATGATCATGAATATTTTTTATAATACTTATTTTCTCATTGGTGAACCAGTAATCTGCAGGATCGTATTCAATTCCGAAATCCATAAATTCATCATCTACACTTCCATCAAATAATTCATCTGACTCATTGTTAAAATCAATGATAATGTCGAGCGGCGTGGTTCCACCCAGCTTGTCATCAATTAACTTCATACCTTGATATATTTCTGTATCCTTCTTGAAATAATCAACAAAACTATTTTCAACTTTTAATTTTGTTGCGCCGTAGAAACTGATACAAAAAATCGTAAAAAAACTTAATAGTAAAATCTTTGGAAAATTTAAAGGCAAGTATGTAAATAGTCCTTTATTTTTTTCTTTTAAAATATTGTTTGCTACATTTAATTTAAAAAAAGAGATAATTAATGGTAAAAATGTAAAACTTGTTACATATGTTATAAATAAGCCTACGCACATCATCAAACCAAAATCCATTACAGGCTTAATTCCACTCGAGTATAGAGTCGCAAATGCAAAAATGGTAGTTAGTGCAGCATATAAACATGGCTTATACATTTTATTAATTGTCAAAATAAGCGCCTGTGTATTTGAGTAACTTTTACTATCGAGTAAAAATTGCCTGAATCTAACTACAATATGCACGGTCATAGACAAAGAAAGAATAAGAATTAGCATTATAAAATTTGAGGAAATAACTGTAACTTTCCAATCAAGTAATGATACTGTTCCTATCATTAGCACAAGCGATGTAATGCAATTTGATATACAGACCAGCATCCAAATTGGATTTTTGAACACAACGAAAAGAACAATTAGAATAAATATCATAGCACCTATTCCAAATACAATAATATCATTTTTTACAAATGTAATGGTATCATCAGCAATCATAGCTACACCCCCTAGGTGTATTTTTAAACCCTTGTTCGCATAATCATTAATCAATTCTCTAATTTGGTTAATATTGTGATGACGTTCGTTGTCAAAAGATTTTTTTCTTGTCTGGTACTCAATATTAATTTTATTGAGATAATTCTTTTGTTCGTTTGATAATTTTTTTTCTTCTTTAAGATTATCTCTCTCTTTAATAAGTTCATCGTAATCATTATCTTTTTTAAAATTAATTAGTACTCCAGTACTAGTTGCATCTTCACTAATAATCAGATTTTTAAAAATCGGACTGTTTAATAATTCTTTTTCAGCCAACTTCAGATCAATTCCAGGGGAACTAATAGTTAAAATTTCATCAATAAGATCAGTAAGATTTTGATTTTTTATTTCGAGTAATGGAACATCAAAAACTGATTGCACATTATCGATCCATGACAATTTATTTAGTCTACTAATGAATGACTTTATTATTTCTAAATTACCTTCAGTTAGTATTTTTCTCTTATCAGTAAATGTTACGATCAGAAAATCACTTGAGCCATAATTATTTATTATCTTTCTATATTCTTTTAGATCTTGATCTTGCTCAAGAATTAAAGTATCAGATGATGCATCAAGTTGAAAATCTTTTGTACTATATGCAAAAAAAATTATAGTGATAAAAAAAAATAACAATGCAATTTTTGTATGCTTTCCTAATATAGATAAATAAAGTTTCTCCATTAATTAAGAAATATATCTTCTTTGATATCTTTTGCCTAGATTTGTTAGAATTTCGTAGGGTATGGTATTTATTATTTTTGAAATTGTATTTATCGAATACTTATGACTTATTATTTCAAAATCTTCGTTCATTACATTCTTGCTTAGGTTAATTTTTGTTAAATCTACTGTAATTAGATCCATTGAGACCCTTCCTACTATCTTTACTTTTTTGTTTTGAAATAAAATATGATAATTATTTGAAAAAAGTCTGTTAAATCCATCAGCATAGCCGATAGCCAAAGTACCAATTTTCATTTTTGATTTTGCTTTGTAAGTTGCACCATAGCCTATAGTATCACCCTTATATATTTCTCTTACTTGAATTAATTTAGCCTTTAAAGACACCACATTATTATAAATTTTTTTTTCACCAATTTGACAGTTCCCGCCATATAGCGAAATTCCTGGCCTAACCATATCAAAGTGATAGTCTTTGCCAAGCAATATACCAGCAGAGTTTGACAGACTATGTAAAGAATTGGGAAAATTCTTTTTTAATTTCAAAAAACTATTTAGTTGTTTTTTATTTAATTTCGAAAGTTTGTTGTCAGCACAAGATAGATGACTCATTACTAAGAAAATATTCGAATAAACGATTAACTTTGATCTATTTTCAATTAGTTTAGTTGTTTCAATCTTGTCAAATCCAAGTCTAGACATTCCAGTGTCAAAGTGAAGTGCAATTTTAAGTTGTATTTTATTATTAAGCTGAAAACGTTCGATTTTTTTCAATTGCGATAAATTATTTATTACTGGAATTAAATTATACTTTTTAACTATCTTTATTTCTTTAGCTACTAGCCCATTTAAAATGAATATAAATATCTTTTTATTCATTTTACGCAACTCAACAGCTTCATCGGTTGTAGCTACAAAAAAATGCTTACAACCAGATTTGAATAAGCTTGGAACAATTTTATCAACTCCTAATCCATAAGCATTGGCTTTTACAGTTGCTGCAATTATACAACCTTTGCTTATTCTCTTTTTTATTAATTTGTAATTTTTATTTAAGGATTTTAAATTAATATTTAAGAATGTATTTTTATCAATATTGTTCATATTTGAAAATCTTACTCATAAATATTTGCATTTTCATTGCTTATAAAGTTTCCAAATCTTGTATATTTTGCTTCAAAGCTTAATTTTATATTTCCAGTTGGTCCGTGTCGTTGTTTCATAATTAGTAAATCAGCTTGTCCATGTATCTCATCCATTTTTTGTTGCCATTCTATGAATTCAGCTGTTCCTGGTGATGGGGCGATCTTTTCGAGGTAGTACTCTTCTCTATAAATGAACATAACTACATCAGAGTCTTGCTCAATGGATCCTGACTCTCTTAAATCAGATAATTGCGGTTTTTTATCTTCTCTCTGTTCAACTTGTCTTGATAATTGGGATAAGGCAATAATTGGTATATTTAATTCTTTCGCAAGAGCTTTCAGTCCCTGGGTAATTTCAGATATCTCTAAAACTCTTGACTCATTTCTTGATGTCTTACTTGGCCTTAATAATTGCAAATAATCTACAACAATCACTCCTAAGCCATGCTTTCTTTTTAATCTTCTTGCCCTAGAGGATAATGTACCAATGTTAACCGCAGGTGTATCATCGATAAAAAGGGGTATTTCTAATATTTCTTTAGAAACTGATACTAAATTATCTAAATCATTTTCCGATAAATTTCCTCTTCTTATATCATTAGAACTTATTCTTGCTTGCTCAGATAGAATTCTTCTGGCTAGTTGCTCTGAAGACATTTCTAATGAAAAAAATAGAACACTTGAGTCTGCATCTTTTTCAGAATGTGCATTCTTTGCAATATTAAACGCGATATTTGTTGCCAAAGAGGTTTTTCCCATTGACGGTCTTCCAGCTATTATAATTAAATCTGAAGGATGGAATCCACCTAGCTTACTGTCTAAATCAGTAAAATCTGACGATATACCAACAACACTACTATCTTTTTCAAATGCTTTTTTTGCTAATTCTATTGCTTCTTCAACTGAACTTTGAAATGTCTGGATATTATTTTGAGATGTTCCTTTCTCAGAAATTTGATACAGATTTTTTTCAGTTTCTTCAATTAAGTCCTCAGGCTTAGTTTCCATATTACTCTCAATCGCGTCATGCTGAACTTTTCCTCCCAATTCATACAGACCTCTTCTGACTGCTAAATTGTATATTATACTTGCGTAGTTTTTTGCGTAATCAAGAGAAACAGCAGAATTTGCAAGTCTTAGAAGATAGTTCGAACCTCCAATTTCTTCTAAATTTTTTTCAACTTCAAAAAAACTCTTTAGAGTTATTGGAGTAGCTATTTGACCTTTAGATATAATCTTGCCAATTACTTCAAAAATTACTTTATGAACTGGTTCAAAAAAATGCTCAGTATTAATTATGTCAGAAATATCAAAGTAAATTTCATTGTTAAGTAAAATAGCACCTATTATACCTTGTTCTGCCTCAAGATTGTGAGGTAATTCTTTTATATTCAAATTACTATTTTGTATCTGAAATGAAGAAGACATAATAAAAATACATAATATTAAATTAATGAATATGTCAGTAGAATTTATTTAAAAGATATTAACAGACATTTTATAATGTTAATATCATTTAGTAATCAGGTAAATTTACAGGAATAGTATGTAAATAATTGATATATAGAGGAATTGGGTTTTAACTTTTTTTAATTATCTCTACTTTAAGCTCTGCAGATATATCGTCGTACAACCTTACAGTTATTGAATAGGATCCAAGAGATTTAACGTTGCCTAATATTATGTTTTCAGGTGACAGGCTGACGTCATACTTATTTTTTAATTCTACTAGAACCTGCTTGACTCCAACATTGCCATACAGATTACCATCATCATTCGATTCCATATAAATGGAAATTTCTTGCTGATCTAACTTCGATTTTAAATCATTTGCTTCTTTAATTTTAGCATTATTATTCTCATTTATTTGAGACATTTTTGACTCAAGCTCACTTACATTTTTTTTATTGGCAATAACAGCCTTTTTTTGAGGTATTAGGAAGTTTTTAGCAAAACCGTCTTTAACAGAAACAACCTCACCAGCTTTTCCGAGTTTACTTAGTGTTTCAAGAAGTATTATTTGCATTTTATTTTCCTGTATATGGAAGTAGTGCGAGATATCTTGCTCTTTTGATTGCGTTTGAAAGGTCTCTTTGTTTTTTGATTGAAATATAACTTATTCTTCTTGGTGTAATCTTACCTTTTTCGGACATAAATTTTCTCAGACTCGAAGTATCTTTGTAATCAAATTCTGTATCACTTTTTCTTGTAAACTTTTCCATTGATTATTTATCTTCCTTTTCCTTGACCATCATTGTAGGGGTTTCACAAAATTGTTTTACTTTGATTGATAGATACCTAATGATTTTTTCATTTAAATTGAGTTTCAAATTAAGATCATTGATTCTATTTTGTGGTAATTCAATATTCATAAATTCGTAGAAAGCTTTCTTATTCTCTTTGATTGGGTAAGCCAGGTTTCTAAGCCCCCAACTTTCTTTATAAATAATATTTCCTTCTAGATCGTTCAATGTTTGCTCGTGAGCTTTAATTGCCTCTTCAAGGTCAGATGAACTTAAATCCTGTCTTAGCATTATAATATGTTCAAATTGTGCCATGAATATTCTGTATTTATTGTTAAAAATGGAATAATTATTCTATAATCAACTTTTAAGCAAGCATTCTTTTTAGATGAAAACGGCATTAATTTTTCCAGGGCAAGGCTCACAATATATTGGAATGGGCCATGATTTCTGTAAAAAATTTCAAATTTCCAGGGATATATATGAAAGACTTGATGATACAATTGGAAGAAAATTATCTAATTTAATTTTTACAGGCGATGAGGATAATCTTTTGCAAACACAAAATTCTCAACCATCTATTATGGCTACAAGTATTGCAATATTCGAAGCACTAATTCAGGAAAAGTTACTGGACACTAATTGTTATAGTTGTGTCGCTGGTCACTCACTTGGAGAGTATAGCGCTTTAGTTGTTAATAAAAGTCTGAGTTTTGAAGACTCCGTTAGATTGTTAAAAGTAAGATCAAGAGCAATGCAAGAGAGTATGCCTTTAGGTACTGGAGGAATGATTGCTTTAATTGGCTGCACAAATGAAATAATTGAAAATGTATTATCAAAGTCAAATGACCATGGAAAATTATTTATTGCCAATGATAATGCTGTTGGTCAAGTTGTTTTAAGCGGTGAGATAAGTGCTATTAATTATGTGGCTGATAATTCGAAAGATTTAAAAATTAAGAGAGCAATAAAATTACCTGTTAGCGCTCCATTTCATTGTAAATTAATTGACTCTGCATCTAAAGTAATGCGTTCAGAAATTACGAATTATAATTTTAACTCATTCGATGTTCCGCTCTACTCAAATGTTACAGCCAAAAAATGCAGCAGAGATACAATTGATAAATTACTAGTTGAGCAAGTAATTTCCAAGGTAAGATGGAGAGAAATAATTGAGAATATGGTTACTGATGGTTTTGACTGTTTTGTTGAAATTGGCCCAGGAAATGTACTTACAAATTTAGTTAAAAGAATAGCTAAAGATGTGACTGCAATTTCGATAAGTAGACTAGAGGATTTAGATAAATTAGATAATATAGAGTTATGAAAAATGTATTAATTACTGGAGCAACAGGAGGCATAGGACAAAGCTTAGTAAGTATTTATCACTCAAATGGATATAATATCTGCGCAACTGGAACGAACATTGATAAATTAGATTTTCTTGAAAAAAAATACAAAGAGCGACTTAAGTGTATCAAATGCGATTTATCAAAGAGTTCTCAAATCGAAGAGATGGTAATTAAATCAAAAGATTTTTATGGTGCAACAAATGTTCTTATAAATAATGCAGGTGTTACTAAGGATAATTTATTATTAAGAATGAGTGATAGCGAATGGGAAGAAGTGATAAATATAAACTTAAATTCAAACTATAAATTAACAAAGCTTATTGTTAAAGATATGATTAAAGTTAGGTGGGGGAGAATTATAAATATTACATCTGATGCAGCAAAAATTGGGAATCCAGGTCAAGCAAATTACGTAGCGTCAAAAGCGGGAATTGAGGGAATAACAAGAACTATAGCTAATGAAGTTGCAACAAGAGGCATCACTGTAAATTGTGTATCGCCAGGATTTGTAAGGACTGAAATTCTTGATACTATTGATGAAAAAAAACTTAGCATGATGGAGGAAAAGATACCTTTGGGCAGAATAGGTAATGTTAATGAAATAGCATCTGCAGTTTATTTTCTTTCCTCAGAAGAATCATCATATATTACAGGTCAAGTGCTTCATGTTAATGGCGGCTTGACAATGTGATGCATATCGTAATAAAAGTGAGAAAAATAGTTAGGAGTGTATATGAGTGATGTTGCAGAAAGAGTAAAAAAAATAATAGCTGAGCATCTTGGTATTGATGATATGGAAAAGATCACTGAAGATGCAAAATTCATTGACGATCTAGGCGCTGATAGCTTAGACACAGTTGAATTAGTGATGGCCTTTGAAGAAGCCTTCGATGTTGAAATTCCTGACGAAAAAGCAGAGACTATTCTTACAGTTGGTGACGCAATTTCCCACTTAGAAGCTAAATAAAATTATCAATGAAAAGAGTTGTTGTTACTGGCATAGGGTTAGTGACTCCTCTTGGGTGTGGAACTCAGATTAATTGGCAAAGACTAATCTCAGGATCATCAGGCGCAGGTAATATAAAAAGTTTTGACACATCAACATTTAAATGTCGCGTCGCTTGTGAGGTGCCTCGGTCTGATGACATTGAAGGATCTTTTATAGCCGAAAAATATATTGATAGAAAAGAATTAAAAAAAATCGATGAATTCATCAAATTCACATTAGTCGCATGTGAAGAAGCATTCAAGCAAAGCAATTTGATACATATTGATGATCCAAAATCTTATCGAGCAGGTTGTATAGTTGGCTCGGGAATGGGAGGCTTACCAGGAATTGAAGAAACATCTATAAATTTTAACAGTGGTAAAAAAATAAGTCCTTTTTTTATTACGGGCAGAATTATCAATATGTCTTCTGGCTACTTGTCTATAAGATATAATCTTAAAGGACCAAACTATTCAACTGTGTCCGCATGCGCATCATCCGCACATGCAATCGGTGAGTCTTTTAGACTTATTCAACATGGTCAAGCAGATATTATGGTTACAGGGGGATCTGAGGCCACAATAAGCCCCATCGGGATTGAAGGATTCACATCGTGTAAAGCATTGAGTACAAAATATAATGATAATCCTAAAATGGCATCCAGGCCCTTTGATATAGATAGAGATGGCTTTGTTATGGGCGAGGGGGGAGCAATACTTATTTTGGAAGAATTAGAGCATGCTCTGAGCCGAGGCGCTAATATATTAGCCGAAATAAAGGGTTATGGAATGTCATCAGATGCTTATCATTATACACTTCCAGAGCCAACAGGGGATGGCGCTTATAGAGCTATGATGAATGCACTTAAAGATGCAATGATTGAACCGAAAGAAATCGAATACATAAATGCTCATGGCACTTCAACACCATCGGGTGATAAAGTTGAAGTGCTAGCTATTGACCGTGTTTTTGCCCAAAATAGATATAGAGTTAACGTATCTTCAACTAAATCTCAGATTGGCCACCTATTGGGTGCCGCAGGTGCAGTTGAGGCAATATATTCAATTTTATGTTTAAATAACAATAAATTGCCTTACACATTAAACCTTGGTGAAGAAATTGATTCTAAAAATATTAACTTTATAAAAGAAAATCCTCTTGATTTAGAAGTAAATAATATCTTATCTAATTCTTTTGGCTTTGGAGGTACCAACGTATCATTAGTAATTAGAAAATTTAATGAAGGAATTTAGTAAAAAAAATCTCATCATTGTAATATCATCTCCATCCGGAGCAGGAAAAACTACAGTTTGTAATAAAATTGTTGAAAGAGACCAAAAAATTGGATTATCAATTTCAGATACTACTAGGCCCGCAAGAGACAATGAAATAAATGGAGTAGATTATAATTTCATTAATGAACTTGAATTTAAATTAAAAATTAAAAATAATGATTATCTCGAACATGCCCATGTATTTGGCAATTATTATGGATCACCTAGTAAAAATGTTGAAGATCATTTTATAAATAATCGAGATATTATATTTGATATTGACTGGCAGGGAGCATCACAGTTAAAAAAAATAGAATTTTCAAATATTGTTTCAATATTTATTGTTCCACCTTCAAGAGATATTATTTATCAGAGACTTAAATTGCGTTCAGAGAAATCTGGTGACGATCTGGAAGCAATTGACAAAAGAATGAAACAATATGATACTGAAATGCATCATAAAGATGAATATGACTATATTATCATTAACGATGAAATCGAAAGATGTGTCAAAGATATAGAACTAATCATAAATAATCACAGAAATCGGCTAATTAATTAGTTTGGATAATTTACAGTAATCAGAAACCGAGAGGTTCTCAGGTCTTAAATTTTCGTCTAAATTTAGTTTCATAAGAATGTTTCTATATTCTCCTAGAGTATTTTTTATTTTTTTTCTTCTATTCTGAAAGGATTTTTCCAATAAGATTTTAAGCTTGGCAAAATCGATGTCGTTATATTTATTAATAGGTTCAAATTGAATTACTGTGCCGTTAACTTTTGGTTTTGGATAAAATATGCTAGCAGGAGCATCTATCAATTTCTTCACGTTACACCTAGATTGCACAAGTACTGACAATCGGCCGTATTTTTTACAATTATGGTTTGCGAGAATTCTATCCGCAACTTCTTTTTGAAACATTAATATCATTTTATCAAAGAATGATGGCCACTGATTACTACTTAACCAAGTTGTTAGTAATTTAGTTGATATATTAAAGGGTAAATTGCCATAAATAATTACCTTATTCTTAGAACTCATGAAATTCTTATAATCAACCAATAATGCATCATTATGAATTATATTTATATTTTTTATGTCATTATATTTTTCTTGAAGTTGTCTCACAAGGTCATTGTCTTTTTCAATAAGATAGAGCTTTTTGAAATCTTTTTTTTCAAGATACGATGTCAAAGCCCCTTTACCTGGACCTATCTCAATCAAGATATGGCTACTTGATGAGTCGATATAATGATCTAATTTAGCAAGAAAATTTTCATCAATAATAAAATTTTGGCCTAGTGATTTTTTTGCGACAATTCTATTTATATTCAACTGTTGCCTCATTCATGATATCACGTATTAATTTGCTACTTTGCAAATCTAATTGTCTCTGAATTACCAATGACTCGGCCTGTTCATTAGAAAGATTTGGGTTTTTTGATATTATTTCTCCAATTTCAATGTCACTTACAGATGTAAGTCTGTAATAAAGCCCATTTATTAGCTTGCTCCATAACAATTCACTATTAAGCAATCTTTTTAACTCATGATAATTAATGCTATTATCTTCTAGTGATAGCAGCAGTTGTGACCTATCAATGTTATTTCTTTTAAGAAAATTTTCTTCAAAATTTATATATTCTATTTCATCAACTTTAATTTTGTATTCATTTATTTTTTGAAGTTTTACTTTTTCCTGAATGAGCTCATCAACCACATTATTAAGAATCATTTGATTATTATCATCATTTATATTTATGCCATTTAATACTGCTGTTAGTTTAATTCTTTGTATTATGTCGAATGAGGTAATTATATCTTCGTTTACTAGTACTGCAATTTTGTGATCAACTTTATTATCTGCTCTTATAACTGATGAGATAATAAAAAAAGTAATAAAAAAAAGGAACAATTTATATTTTATCATTTCACTTAATTAATGGCCCAAATACTTTACTCTTTCCATAGTTTCTTGTAGATCCAAATGGTTTTAATACAACAGTAAAGCTGTATCCGTCACTTTCTTTAATATCCCGATCTATAGTTTTATCCCTATAATAGTTGAAGTCTATTCCTAAACAATTATCTTCATATAATAAACCATATTGGTACCCAATATTTTTATTGGTATCAATATCTTTTGTACCTGTGAATTTAAAGTAAAAATTATCTTCAAAATTATACTCTCCACCTACTGCAATTTGCTCATTCAAACTTGAATATTTGCTTGAAGTATAATCATAATCGACCTTTAATTTAATATCGTATAATTCAGAATATGTATTCATACTGATTGATTTTACGTCTTTATCTTTTCTATCTAGTACTATTGAATTACTGAGATGATTATTTTTGAAAGATGCATCAGTAATAAAATAATAATCAGATAATTCTTCTGCTGTATCTGATTTATTTTTATTAATTCTATAGCTCTGACCTATTGTTAATTTGAAACTGGCTTTATCATTATTATCTATTAGCCAATCTATGCCGTAATTAATTCTTGGACCACTTTCCCATTGAGTAATTGACGTAGCTCTATTTGATGAAAAAATATTACTACTGGATATCGCCTGGGCGTTTGTATAGTTGTTATATGGAGCAAGTACCGGCATTATCACAGGTGACAAGGTTTGATTAATGATTGAAGTAGATTTCATTAAAGGGTAAGTAATTACACTATGTATTTGAGGGTAAAATCTAATGTTATTAGAGTCGTCATTATTTTTATTATCAATGGAAATTGATACAACTCTCAGGTTTGCAGTATTTTCAAAGGCTAGACCACTTTGATTATGAATAGATTTTTTATTCCAATTTAATTGTGATGAGGCAAGTGTAGTGTAATTTTCACTTAAATCTTTATTAAATTTTAACTGATTATTTAAATTTATATTACCATTAAATATACCGTCTTCAATGTCATTTATATTATAATTAATTCTTGGATAAACATATTCCCATTGTTCACTATTTTGAATTGCAAGGTGTTTATACCCAATAGTATCCATTGAGAAATAATAATTATCATATGACCTTTCAAAGCTTAGCCCAGACTTTAATATTGTAAGTTTATTAATTTTATTTTTTCTCATATACGTATCATTATTTCCTGACTGCATAAAAGCTTTCAGAGATCCAAAAGGATTATTGATCTTAGAATTAAGAAATATATGATGACTTGTTCCAGTATCATCATCATTGTCGTCTATACTGGCATCAAGATTTAAATCTCCACTTTCATTTATCTGTCTATAATTAAATGAATAAAAGTTATTACTTTTTGATTGAAAAGTAGGAGTAAAAGTTAAATCTAAATTGCTTTTGATATTATAAAAGAAAGGTATCGAAAAAGTATCTCCTAAATTTTGATCAGTTTCAACCGTTGGCATCAGAAATCCTGACCTCTTATTTACCGATGGATCTGGATGTGAAAAAAAGGGTATATAGAAGACAGGTACATTGAATAAATGTATTTGCGCATGATCATAATAGATTGTTTTATTCTCATTATCTTGAAATATTTTTTTTGCTTTCAATTTCCACCCCGGACATTTCGGTATCAAATAGTCACTTTCTAAACAGGGAGTGAATTCAGCGTCCTCAAGACCACTTATTTTATCTTTTTTTACAAGGCTAGAACCAACAATTCTTGATCCGTCATCTAATCTTACCTTTATCTTATTTCCCTTTAAATTATTAATTTCAGTATCTGATTCCAAATGATCCAAAAAATATGTATTGCCGTCTGTATCATTTAATATGATGTTTCCATCAGCGCTTATTGAGGACTCATTTCTATCAAATATTATTAAATCTGATTTAATTTTTGACCCTTTTTCATCTACAGCAACTGCATTTCCCCTTGCTTCAATGACCCCTTCTTCTTGTATTGTCAAAATTTCATCAGCAGTAATTTTTAATTTTTGATCTGCTGCAATTTTATTTGATGAAATAGCAGTTATTGTAACAAATGATAGAAATATTAAATAGAAATATTTTAATCTAAAAAGTTCAGTCATTTTGAAAAAAATTTACTATAATATCTTTTTGATAAATTAAGATTGACAAACAACTCACAATCAATGGCAAAGATCCTTTTGAAATTAATGGGCTTATTTGTGAAGTTGCCCCTAGAGCTTCGAGTAAATTGGAAGTAAAATAAATAATAAATATCAATATCAGAGAATAAATAATAGTATTAGTAAATTTATCATTTTGTTTTAATTTTCTGATAAGAGATGATGCAAGCAAAACTAAGGATCCCATAAAAAAAGGTAAAAATATAAGATCATAAAGATGCATTTTAAAATCTACCGCAGAGTAACCCAAGCTCTCTAGGAAGCCTATAAATGGAACCAGTCTCCATATTGAAATATTAGTTGGAGATGACAAACTATCAGTGATATCCTCAGCTTTAATATTTGTTTTATAATCATGAGTTATTTGAAAAGACGCCGATCCAAATTTTGGTGTAATTTGTGTATTGCTCATTTTCCAATAACCATCCATAAGTATTGCTGATTTTCCGTCCAATCTGCCCTTAAATGAGCCGCTTAAATCATATTCAAGAATCATAAAATCAATTATATGTTTACCTTGCTCTTTTATGTTTTGAGCATACAAAACACTGGAAACATTTTTTTCATCATTTTCCTGTTTTAGCCATAATCCATTTTTCGTAATTGACGCAAATTTATCAACTCTATCAATATATTTATACTCTAATTCACTATATCGCTCATCAAATATTGATGTGAGTGGATTAATAATTGTAATAAAAAAAACACCTAAAAAAATATATAATGATATAGCTGGAATTGAAAATTTTAGATTTGAAATTCCAACCGAATTAATAATAATTTTCTCAGAGCCTCTTATCAAACTTAGAAATGCTAAAATTGATCCAAAAAAAGATATTAAAGGCAAAGTAAAATATATAAGGTTAAAAAAATTTAGAGCCGTTAATTGAAAAACAATATTCAAGGGGGTATTTTTACCTGTTGTTTTTCTTAATTGTTCAACAAAATCTCCAATAAATAAAATTACAGCAAATACAATAAAAGTTATAATAAATGAGTAAAAAAACTTTTTTAAGATATATATGTCCAATTTAGCGAACATTTAAATATCCTCGAATTTTAAAATTATCTACAAAAATTAATAAAACAATTAAAGTAAAAAAAATAATTGGCAACAGGTAAGCGGCATAAACTAAGCTACTTTTTTCAATTAAAAGATTTGAAATTGCTATTTGGGTTATTTGAAAGATAAAAGCAACAATTGAAACTGTTGTTATGGGCTTGAAAAAATTATCGCCTGGTTTTTGAGAAAACTTTAGCATAATTAGTGGAATAAGCGCGAAACAAAATATGTACATAGGGTCAGCAAATCTTGAATGCAATTCTGCAAATTGTTCTTTTTCGTATTTATTAAAATCCTTAATATTTTTTCTATCTAAATTGCTTATAATTTGTTTTGTAAAAAGTTCATCAGAATATATATGGTTATTTTCTTGTTTATTGTATGGTGACAAATTCAGGTCGTAAGACTCAAATTCAATTTCTGAAATTCTATTTTCTTTATTGTCAAATATTTGAATATTTCCATTAAATAATCTAAGTATTTTTTTATTATTCTCTTCTATGAACTCACCCCTTTGAGCTATATAAGTTTGAGGACTATTCTTATCTTTTAGGTCGTGTATAAGTAAACCGTTTATCTTGTTGCCATCTCTTTCTTGAATAAAGATAGTAAGAGTATCCGCGGGTGATATAAATTTTTTTTCTTTAAGTATTGATGCATGGATCCCAGACGACCTTATATCGATTATTTTATGTCTAATTTCATTCAGAGATACCGGAGTGATATAAACACTTATAATTGTCGATAAAAAATATATTATTATAGCAAAGAAAAAAATTGGTTTCAGCAAAATGTCTCTTTCAGACTTTCCAGATGCCCACAAAATTATTAACTCACTATCATTTCTTAGTCTGTTAATATTAATAAGTACTGACAAAAAAAGACAAATAGGAATTGTTAAAAGTAATATTTTTGGTAAAAGTAATATGATATAAGAAAGATATGCTGCAAAGGATACATTATCTGATGTAAGTAGTTCTATGTGCCTTAGACCTTGACCTAACCATAAAATAGTACTTAATAGAATTATTAGTAATAAAAAACTTGAAGAGATTTCTTTAATCGCATATGTTGTAAATCTTGACATTTTCTCAATTATATCAATATTTTGCTAAAGGTATATACGTATGGATATTCAATTTAATAACTTAAGACAAGAAAAAGATGCAATAGGGGTAGTATTTTGCGACAATAAGTGTCGGCTTATAGGTTATGGAAAAAAATTAGATCAACTATCAAAAAAGTATATATCAAATATTATTAAATCGGATATATCCTTTCAGGAAAGAAACTCTAAAAACTTCGATTATTCAATAATACATCAACCAGCAAATTTAAAGCTTTCAAAGTTATACGTATTTAAATTAAAAAATTTTAAAGACTATCAAATAAGAGATTTTCAGGTTCTAGGTGGCCATTTAAATTCTCTCATCAAATTCTATAAGGAAACTAATGTAATAGTTTATCCAGATGGTATTTCTTCATCAAAAGTTGGTTCATTAAATGCCATAAGTGAAATGGCTCTTGGAATGTCATTAGCTTCATATAGCTTCACAAAGTACTTTTCTAAAAAAAACGACAAAAAAAATAAAAATAAAAATAAAACTAAAAATAAAAAAGTAAAAATCTATTCATCTCAGCATACTCGACTTGCAAAAAACTATGAAGGTATAAGCGCAATACATCAGGGCGTTACTTTAACAAGAAACTTGGTTACTGAACCTCCAAATGTGATGACCCCGCCAAAAATCGCTGAATATGCAAAATCACTTGGTGAATACGGGGTTGATGTAAAAGTATTAGGTGAAAAAGAAATGAAGAAGCTTGGTATGGGATCTTTATTGGGTGTAGGCCAGGGCAGCATACATGATTCACAGTTGGTTATCATGAAATGGAATGGTGCAAGAAATAAGAAAAAAAAACCAATAGCATTTATTGGCAAGGGTGTTTCATTTGACACTGGGGGCGTATCATTAAAACCTTCAAATGGTATGGAAGAAATGAAATATGACATGGGTGGCTCAGGAGTTGTAATTGGTTTAATGAAAGCCCTTGCATTAAGAAAGGCAAAAGCCAATGTAATCGGTGTTGTTGGTTTAGTTGAAAATCATATTGGTAGCAAAGCTCAAAGACCGAGTGATGTAGTTAAGTCTTATTCAGGTCAAACGATAGAGGTATTAAATACAGATGCAGAGGGAAGATTAGTTCTTGCTGATGCTCTATGGTACACACAAGAGCAATATAAGCCAGAGCTTATGGTTGACCTTGCAACATTAACTGGAGCTATAATTGTTGCATTAGGTGATGAATATGCAGGACTTTTCTCAAATAGTGATAGAGTAAGTAAGCAACTAGCAGAAGCTGGAGATATTGAGGGAGAGAAATTGTGGAGACTTCCTCTTAATGATAGGTATGACAAAATGTTAAATTCACCTATTGCAGATATGCAAAATATTACAAATGGAAGAGGTCCAGGTTCTATTACAGCGGCACAATTCTTGCAGAGATTTGTAAATAAAGTTCCGTGGGCACACCTTGATATTGCTGGAACTACATGGACTAAGCAACCATTGCCAACTTCGCCAAAAGGTGCAACAGCTTTTGGTGTTAAGCTTTTAAATAGATTTGTCTCTAAATATTATGAGGGTAAATAATGGCAATAGAGAGAACTTTTTCTATCATAAAACCAGATGCCGTTGAGCGAGATAAAATTGGTGAAATTACAGCCATGCTTGAGTCTGCCGGCCTGAGAATTGTTGCATCTAAAAGGATTCTAATAGACCAAAATAAAGCAGCCTCTTTTTATGGGGTTCATTCTGACAAGCCTTTTTTCCAAAGTTTGTGCGATTTTATGTGTTCAGGACCGATCGTAGTACAGGTCCTTGAGGGAGAAAATGCAATTCAAAGGAATAGAGAAGTAATGGGAGCAACTAATCCAGAAGAAGCTGATGAGGGAACGATTAGAAAAAAATACGCTTTATCTCTAGAAAAGAATTCTGTGCATGGATCAGACAGTCCTGAAAATGCTGAAATCGAAATAAATCACTTTTTTGATGAAGCGGATATCATTTCGTAAGCACTAACTTAATAGCCTCGGGGTAAATTATATGTTCTTCTTTTAGAACCCTTCGAGCAATAGAACTTTCAGTATCCTCAGCATTTATATCTACTTCTCTCTGTAAAATAACTTCTCCTCCATCCATTTCCTGATTTACATAGTGTACTGAACAACCTGTCTTAGTTTCATTATTTTCTAGAACACGTCTGTGAGTATTGAGTCCTTTATATTCTGGTAACAATGAAGGATGTATGTTTATAATTTTATTAGGATAATGATCAATTAATTTTTTTGATAATATTTTCATATATCCTGCTAAACAAATTAGTTCAAGGTCATAAGGTTTTAATAGACTGATAATCTCTTCTTCATATTCTTCAGTATTTTTAAAATTGTGGTAGTCCAGTGTGATTGCTTCTAAATTATTTTCTTTTGCAAAACTTAAGCCGGGAGCATTCTTATTATTTGAAAAAACAACCTTTATTTCTGCTGGATAATGTTTTTCTTTACATGCATCAACAATCGATTTTAAATTTGAACCACGTCCAGATATAAAGATACCTATGGGATGCTTAATCATTAAAATTTAATTTGCCAATATAACTAACTTTTTTATTTATTTTTTTTGAATTAACTAAATTGCCAATTATACTGTATTTAAATTGGTGTTTCTTAATTGATTTTTCAAATTGATTAAACTTTGTTCTATCTAAGATTACTATCATTCCATATCCGCAATTAAATGTTTTTAACATTTCATTTTGCGATACCCCAAAACTTTGTATCCATTTAAATATTCTTGGCAAATTAAAGGTTTCTAAATTTATTATTGCTGAAACATTTTTATTTAATGACCTTGGTAAATTTTCTGTTATTCCTCCACCAGTAATATGAGCGCATGTTTTTATTATTTTTTTTGTGTACATTTCAAGTATTGGACTTACGTATATCTCTGTAGGCTTAAGTAATAGTTCACCAATGGTTTTATTTTTTTCTATTTTCTTATTTAATTTTATTTTGTTTTCTTTGATTATCTTTCTAACAAGAGAATATCCATTAGAGTGAAGACCTGATGATGAAATTCCTACAATAATATCATTTTCGTTTAATTTTGGACTTGCTTTGGCAACTCCACTCTTAACTCCTACACAAAATCCAGCAAGATCATACTTATCGTTTGAATCAACTCCTGGATGTTCAGCTGTTTCTCCACCTAGCAGTGAACAATTAGATATTTTACATCCCTTAATAATACCCCCTATAATTTCTTTACCTTTAGATATGTCTAATTTTCCGGTTGAAATATAGTCTAAGAAAAAAAGAGGTTTAGCCTGATCAACTATTAAGTCATTCACGCACATGGCAACAAGGTCAATGCCAATTGTCTTATGGTCTCTCATCATACGGGCAATCTCAATCTTTGTTCCAACTCCATCGGTTGCACCAACAAGAATCGGTTTTTTAATTTTTGAATCGAGAACAAATTGACCTGAAAAACCACCAATATTGGATTTTTTAAGATTTTTATCTTTACGAATTATTTTTTTAATTTCAGACACAAATTTATTTCCTTTATTTATGCTTACGCCTGAACTTGAGTATGATAGCTTCTTCATTTAGATTTCTTATATATGATTTTTAATACCAATACTAAGCAAATAAGCTTTGTGATTGTTTTTTTATTTGCTTTAATTAATTCCAGTCTTGCTAATGAAAATGTAGATTTTTTTTCATCATCTGGCATAAAGGTAAATTTATCTTTTTCAAATGAGACTGATATTAGAAATACCGCTATATCTAAAGCTGAAGAAATTGCCTTTAAAAGAGTATCAGTAAAGCTTCTTACGCCAGAGGATTATAAAAAATTAAGCAAACTAAAAGATATTGATATTTCTTATTTTGTAGAAAGTATTGAGTTTGTTGATGAAAAAATTTCTACAGAAAATTACCTTGGCGAGTTTAATATATATTTTAGTCCGTTCCGTATCAAAGAATTCTACAAATCGAATTCCTTGACATTTTCTGAGGTAAGTTCTCAAAATATCACAGTTAATGTCGCATTTTCTAATTCTAATCAATTTTTTATTCTGTTTAATTTATGGAACACCGAATGGAAAAAAATTAAAAATATAGGTAATAAAATAAACCTAGATGTAAAGACCTTTTCACAGACTGAAATGGGCAATACAGATTTATCTAAATTTTTGGAAAATAAAGACATGGAAGGAAATAATTTAAATGATGAAAATGACATAATATTAATATGGTGTAGCCCTATTTATGAAAAATTAAATGAGCTTAGATTTGATTTAATAATAAAGTTTAATTTGAATCAAAAAGAAAAGATAATTAGAAAGAGTTATTTGACTGATTATTCTTTATTTAGGGATGATATTTTTTTACCATTAATTGATGATATAAAAAATGAACTTTTACTTACATGGATTGATTTAACAAAACAATCTGATGAGGTTTACAGATTTAAGTTTGTATACGATATCGAAAACATTTCTGATTGGGTCGAGTTACAAAATCGACTGCAATCAGTAAGGCTTTTGGAACAATATAAGCCATCTTTATTTACTACGGATAAGGTTGAGGGGTACGTGGAT
>CACFAO010000006.1 GCA_902564295.1 uncultured Pelagibacteraceae bacterium | reverse complement strand
TTAGATTGAAGTATAGATTTCTTGATATTAGAAGAGAGGAATTACATAAAAATATTGTTCTTAGATCCTCAATTATTTCCCACATTAGAAAGCTCATGTCTGACGCTGGTTTTTTAGAAATGCAAACACCAATACTTACAGCTTCTAGTCCAGAAGGGGCTAGAGATTATTTGGTACCAAGCAGGATTCATCCAGGAAAATTTTATGCTCTTCCTCAAGCCCCACAGCAATTTAAGCAATTAATTATGGCGGGAGGATTTGATAAATATTTTCAAATAGCCCCTTGTTTTAGAGATGAAGATGCAAGAGCAGATAGAAGTCCTGGCGAATTTTATCAATTAGATATGGAAATGGCATTTGTTGAGCAAGACGATGTGTTTAACGCCATTGAACCCATTTTACATTCTGTATTTACAACTTTTTCTGATTTTAACGTTACAGAAGCACCTTTTCCAAGAATTACATATGCCGATGCTATGAGCAGGTATGGAACAGACAAACCTGACCTTAGAAATCCAATAAATATTTCTAATTTAACTAAGGAATTTAATGATGACAAAGTTGAATTTAGTGCATTTAAAAAAATTATAGAAGAAGGGGGCGAGGTTATTGGAATACCAGCACCTGACTCGAGTCAAAAACCCAGAAGTTTTTTTGATAATCTTAATAATTGGGCAAGAAAAGAAATGAATGCTGCTGGATTAGGTTATATTGTTTTTGATAAAAGCTCTTCTGGCGTAGAAGGAAAGGGGCCTATTGCAAAATTTATCCCCTCTGAAATTCAAGAAATGATATTAAACAAAGCAGGTCTTAAGGCCGGAGACTCAATTTTCTTTGCATGCGCTAAAGGTAAAGAAGTTTATGATATTGCTGCTGCAGCCAGAGATAAAATTGCAATAGATCTGGATCTTATTGAAAAGGGAGTATTTAAGTTTTGTTGGATTGTCGATTTTCCTATGTATGAAAAGGATAAAGAAACTGGAAAAATTGATTTTAGTCATAATCCTTTTTCAATGCCACAAGGTGGATTAGAATCGCTGAATAATATGGATCCTATAAATGTCTTAGGTTATCAATATGATATTGTTTGTAATGGCGTAGAGCTATCATCAGGCGCTATAAGAAATCATGTTCCAGAAATTATGTATAAGGCCTTTGAAATAGCTGGCTATAACAAAGATCAAGTACATGAAAAATTTGGAGGAATAATAAACGCTTTTACTTATGGTGTGCCTCCTCATGGCGGCATTGCACCAGGAATAGACAGAATAGTGATGCTACTTGCTCAAGAAAAAAATATTCGTGAGGTAATATTGTTCCCTATGAATCAACAGGCCCAGGATCTGATGATGCTGGCCCCTGCTGAAGTCGATAAGACTATACTTGATGAGTTGAATTTAGAAGTTAAACCAATTGAAGAATAAACTATGAGCAGCCAGTTGTGGCACCACATGTATCGCATTTTAAGCAAGTACCATTTCTAACAAGAGTAAAAGAACCACACTCAGGACAAGCATCACCTTCATAGCCCATCATTCTTGCAGCTTGAACTCTACTCATTGACTGATCGGATGTAGAACCTGTGCTTACCGCTGCACTAATCGGCGCTTGTTCAGCTGATACAGTCTCCATGCTTCCGTTTGAACTAACTACCGAAAGTCCGTCCTGGCCTCGTAAGTAACCTTGGCTTGAAACTTTTTTAACAAGCTTCCAAGGGATTTCATTATTTTTTAATGTTCCCTCCTCAGCTCCAGTTCCAAGTGAGAAGTCAACATCTGTATTATCAGCATGCGCCAAATCATTTCTGCCTAAGTAAGAAACAGCGAGTTCTCTGAACACATAATCTAAAATAGATGTTGCATTTTTAATTCTATTATTACCTTGCACCACCCCAGCAGGGTCAAATCTAGTAAAAGTATAAGCTTCCACGTACTCTTCTAATGGAACTCCATATTGAAGACCAATTGATATTGCGATTGCAAAATTATTCATCAGACTCCTCAGGAAAGCTCCTTCTTTATGCATATCAATAAAGATTTCACCCAAGCTACCATCCTCATATTCTCCGGTATGAAGATAAACTTTATGACCTCCTACAATAGCTTTTTGAATGTATCCTTTTCTTCTATCAGGAACTTTATTTCTTGAACCGTATACAACAGAATTCATAGCCTCTTGAGCAACAGCAATTGTTCTATCAATTTGGTTATCCGGTTGTTCTATTTCTTTTTCAACATCCTCATCAATAAGTTTTGATGCAAGTGGTTGACTTAATTTTGAGCCATCACGATAGAGAGCGTTTGCTTTTGTGCCAAGTTTCCATGACAGTAAATAAGCTTCATTACAATCATCCACATCAGATTCTGCAGGCATGTTGATAGTTTTTGATATAGCTCCTGATATAAAAGGCTGAGCTGCTGCCATCATGCGTATATGACTTTCTACAGACAAATATCTTTTGCCGATTCTACCACACGGATTTGCGCAATCAAATACAGCCAAATGATCATCATTGATATACGGTGAGCCCTCTAAGGTCATGGTGCCGCAGCAAAAGGTATTTGCTTCATCGATTTCGTCATTTGTAAAACCTAAAGCATTTAGCATATTAAAATTCATGTCAGTAAGTTGTTCTTCTGAAAAATTCAGCTTCTCTTTGCAGAACTCCATCCCGAGGGTATATGAATTGAAAGAAAATCGAATATCAAAAACATTCTTTAAATTTTGTTCAAGAAGTTCGATTTGTTCCTCTTCAAAGCCTTTTTCTTTTAGTGTCTCGTGATTTATAGCGGGGGCATTGTTAAGCGTACCGTGACCAACAGCATAATTAATCGTTTCTTCAATTTCATCCTCTGTGTATTGAAGTTGCCTTAATGCTTCTGGAACCGTTCTATTTATAATCTTGAAATAACCACCTCCAGCAAGTTTCTTGAATTTGACCATTGCAAAATCAGGTTCGATACCTGTTGTATCACAGTCCATTACAAGACCAATAGTTCCAGTTGGTGCAATTACTGTTGTTTGTGCATTTCTAAAACCAAACTTTTGACCATTCTCATAAGCTTGATCCCATGCATTTTGCGCTTCCATTCCTAAGTTAGTATCTCTTAAATCTTCAACAACAAATGGCACAGGATTAATATGTAAACCTTCATACTCATCAGTCTTACCATATGCGGCTCTTCTATGATTTCTCATAACACGAAGCATATTTTTAGAGTTTTGTTGATATCCAGGGAAGGGGCCTTGTTCGGATGCGACTTCAGCTGAAGTTGCATAAGATATGCCAGTCATTAAAGCTGTTATAGCTGCGCAGTTTGCCCTTCCTTCCTCACTATCGTAGGCTACACCTTTAGACATTAGGTAGCCTCCTAAATTCGCATACCCAAGACCAAGTGTCCTGTATTCATAAGAGAGTTTCGCTATTTCTTTTGACGGAAATTGAGCCATCATGACTGAAATTTCCAATATTAATGTCCATATTCTTACAGCATGTTTGAATAAGTCAGTGTTTAAACATTTGTTCTCATCCATAAATGTCATTAGATTTAGAGATGCTAAGTTGCATGCTGTATTGTCTAAGAACATATACTCCGAGCAAGGGTTTGAAGCTCTAATTTCGCCACTTTCTGGACATGTGTGCCAATCATTAATTGTCGTATGAAACTGAATACCAGGATCAGCGCAGGCCCAAGCAGAATATCCAACTTGATCCCAAAGGTCTTTTGCCTTTACTGTTTTACTTACTGAATTGTCAATTCTATTAATTAAGTTCCAATCTTTGTCTTCAATTACAGCATTTAAAAAATCATCAGTAACTCGAACTGAATTATTTGAATTTTGTCCAGAAACGGTTACATATGCCTCAGAATCCCAATCGGTATTATAAGTTTCAAACTCAATGGATTTGTAACCCTGTTTAGCAAAATGTATGATCCTTTGAATATAATTTTCAGGAACTTCATTTTTTCTTGCAGCAATAATTTCTCTTTTTAAAGCTGGGTTTTTTGCAGGTTCAAAACAACTTTCACCATCAGCTTCACAGTTGTGGCAAGCATTCATAATGCTTTTTAAATGTTTTGAACATATTTTTGAGCCTGTAACAATAGATGCTACTTTTTGTTCTTCTGTAACTTTCCATTTAATAAACTCTTCAATATCAGGATGATCTATATCTACAACGACCATCTTAGCGGCTCGTCTAGTAGTGCCGCCTGATTTAATTGCCCCCGCAGCTCTATCACCAATCTTAAGAAAACTCATCAGTCCAGATGATTTTCCTCCACCAGACAAACCTTCAGAAGAACCCCTGAGGTTTGAGAAGTTTGTCCCAGTGCCTGATCCATACTTGAAGAGCCTCGCTTCACGCACCCACAAATCCATAATGCCGCCATCATTTACCAAATCATCATCTATGCTTTGAATAAAGCATGCATGAGGTTGAGGTCTTTCATAAGAACTTGAGGATCTGGTTAGTTTTCCAGTTTCATGATCAACATAAAAATGACCTTGAGAAGGACCATCGATTCCATAGGCCCAGTTTAATCCTGTATTGAACCATTGAGGGCTGTTTGGTGCGACCATTTGATTAGCAAGCATATAACGCACTTCATCAAAAAAAGCCTTTGCATCGTCTTCTGAAGAAAAATAACCACCTTTCCATCCCCAATATGTCCAGGCCCCTGCAAGTCTATCAAAAACTTGATGCGAGCTTGTTTCGGACGAATAACTTACTTCTCCATCACTGTCATCCGCAATTCTAGGAGCAAGCCATGATGGAATATTTTTTTCATTAGTTCGTTTTAGTTTTGAGGGAACACCAGCTTTTCTAAAATATTTTTGAGAGAGTATATCGCTTGCAACTTGACTCCATTGTTCTGGAACCTCAAAATTTTCTAATTTAAATACAAGAGACCCATCAGGATTAACTATTTCACTTGAAACCTTTTTAAAATTTATACTTTCGTATGGCGATTGATTAGCAGTTGTAAATTCTCTATTTATTTTCATTATTTTCCCTTCTAAAATATAGTCATTGCAACAGACGAGCTTATAAAAAAACCATTATTAATAATTTAGTGGTCTCGACCTTAAGTTGCGCCAGAATGCTAAATGAGTAACTTTCTAGATTATTGATAATTAATTATTTGAAAAATGAAGTCAACATATTGTATAAAAAAATTTGAAAACCACTATATAAGGTATAGAAAATGTTATCAAAATTAAAAAAAGTCAATATTTTCAGTGTTTTATCAATTCAAGATAATTCACTATTTGTTGAAAAAACTGTTAATTTTAAGCTTAATAATTCATAAATAATCATGTTGAGAGAGATATTTACTTGGTGGAACGGACAGACCATAGGCACCAGAATTTGGTCATATTTTAATGGAGTTTTGGTTGGAACTGATGATCAGGGTAATAAATATTATAAAAATAACAAAGATACTAAGAGGTGGGTTATTTACAACAGCATAATCGAGTCAACTCTTGTTAACCCGGAATGGAACAATTGGCTTAGATACACTTCTTTATCAAAACCGTCAGAATTTGAAAAACATGATTGGCAGAAAAATCATGTTCCGAATTTAACAGGCACTGATGCTGCCTATGACCCAGAAAATAGTAAAAAAGAAACGAAGTCAGTTGCTAAAAATGATGATTATAAAAAATGGAGTCCAAAAGATTAAAATAATATTTGATATATTATTTTTGATTTTATTATTGCTTTCTAATCTCTTTGCTCAAAACGTTGAAGATCTACCATTGATAAATTTAAATGAACTTGAACCAACTTATGAAGATGAAGTTTTAGATCAAAATATTGAAAATGATTTAAAGGATGAAGACTTTATTGAGAATAAAAATAAAAATTTTGAGGAGTCGTTCGCTACTGTCAGTTTATTAAACAAAATTACAGCGGAAGTTAAAACCATAGATATTAAATTGAAAGAAAACTATCTTTATGAAGAATTAAAAATTTATGTGATTGATTGCTATAATAGTAAGCCATTCGAAAAAGCTGAAACAGCAGTATATTTAAATATTTACATCGAAAAAACGATGAGAAAAATATTTAATGGATGGATGATAAAATCTCTTCCATCAATATCATCAATGGAACACCCTATATATGATCTCTGGGTAGATGATTGCTATAAGCTATAGCTTCTCAATATTATTTTCTAACCAATTTATAGCCACTCCTCCATTCTTAAACTCGGGAGAAGATAGTATTTTTTTATGAAGCTCAATGTTAGTATCTATTCCGTCAATTACAATTTCATTGAGAGACCTCAACGCTCGCTTGATAGCATGATTTCTTGTTCTGCCAGTAGAAATTAACTTCGCCAATAAATTATCATAATAGTGCGGTACTTGATAACCAGAATAAATAAAGGTATCTAGTCTAATTCCGTTACCTGCGGGAGGATGATACATTTCTATTTTGCCAGCAGATGGTTTGAAATCTTTTGAGCTTTCTGCATTTATTCTACATTCAATTGAATGTCCGAGAGGTTTAATGTTTTCTTGATTTGTAAAAATTTTATCTCCATGAGCTACACATATTTGTTCTCTAACGAGATCCACTCTAGTTAACATTTCTGTAATAGGGTGTTCCACCTGAAGCCTTGTATTCATTTCCATGAAATAAAATTCCTTACCGTCGAATAAAAATTCGAGAGTGCCTAAGCCCAAATAGCCCATTTTTTCCATTGCATCAACGCATGTCTTAAATAGTTTCTGTTTTTTTTTCTCATCTACATTAGGCGCAAGAGCTTCTTCGACAACTTTCTGATTACGTCTTTGTACAGAGCAGTCTCTTTCATGCAAATGAAGAAAATTACCATGAGTATCGCAAATTACCTGAACTTCAATATGTCGAGGTGAATCAATAAATTTTTCAATGTATATTGAGTCATTTCCAAAAAAAGAAAGTGCCTCCTGTTTAATAATTGGCAATGCATCTTTTAATTCTTTTTTAGAATTAACAATTTGCATTCCTCTGCCACCACCTCCAGCACTGGCCTTAAGTAAAACAGGGTATCCTATCTCATCACTAGCCGTCAGCGCATCAGACTCACTTTTGACTTCACCTTCAGAACCTGGAACTGTTGGCACGCCAAATTTTTTCATTATTTTTTTAGCCTCAATTTTATCGCCCATCATTTCAATATGAGAATACTTTGGCCCAATAAAAGTTAGCTTATGATCCTCAAGCATCTTGGCAAATGAAGCATTTTCAGAGAGAAATCCATATCCTGGATGAACTGCCTGAGCCCCTGTAATTTCACATGCTGAAATTATAGCATGCGAATTTAAATAGCTTTTATTAACTGGATTTGGTCCTATGCATACACTTTCATCTGCTATTCTGACATGCATAGACTCTGTATCAGCTTCACTATGGACAGCTACAGTAGAAATTCCTAATTCTTGACAGGCTCGATTTATTCTAACCGCAATTTCTCCTCGGTTAGCAATAAGTACTTTATCAAACATTATCCTATGAGCATTAATGGTTGGCCAAATTCTACGGCTTGCTCATTTTCAACTAAAATTTTTATTACTTTGCCTTGCAGTGTAGATTCTATAGGGTTCATTGTTTTCATTGCTTCAATAATTAGGATTGTTTGACCTGATTTAACAGAGTCGCCCGTATTCACAAATTTATTAGCTCCCGGCTCAGGTTGAAGGTAAACGGTACCAACCATTGGAGATTTAACAGCTCTAGGATCGTTTTTATAATCATCTTCTTTTGTTGGTATTTCTGAATTGTTTTGAATTGATATATCGTTATTCACAGGTTGAAAGCGAGCACCTCTCGCAACTGTTACTGAAAAATTTCCGTCTGAATATGAAACTTCAGTTAAATTTAATTCATCAAGAATTTTTGCTAAGTCTTCAATAGGTTTAGGGTCAATATTTTTTTTAGATTTATCACTCATATTACTAACCTTTTATATTAATTTAACCATTCCATCAACTGCGAGCACATAGCTATCAGGCCCAAATCCACAAATTACACCGTCAACACCTTTGCTAATAAATGAATGGTGTCTAAATTCTTCTCGTTTATATAGGTTAGATAAATGAATCTCAATCTTTGGAATATCTATTGATAAAAGGGCATCAAGTATTGCGACTGATGTGTGAGAAAAAGCTCCACCATTAATTATTATTCCTGAACAGTTCCTTAGAGAATTCTGTATGCAATCTACAATCTCACCCTCGGAATTAGATTGAAAAAAAACCAAATCAATTTCTGAATTTAAATTTAATACATGTTTCCTCACCTCGTTATGTATTTCTTCTAATGTCATGGAGCCATAAATGTCTGGCTCTCTTTCGCCTAACATATTTAAATTTGGCCCATCTATGAACTGAATTAATTTTTTACCCATAACTTAATAGTGCTTATATTTACCTATCTGCAATTTCTTCTTTTAAAATTTCAACTAAATCATTAGATCGATACCACTCTGGCGAATTTTCTTCAATATCTTTTAGTGCCTTTATAGCAAATTCATATGATAATTTGCGCTCGCCGACTATAAAATACCTTTCAGCAGTCGCATAATTTGCAAAGGGAATGGCACCAGTTTGCGCATAAGCCCTAGATAATAAATACCAAGCATAAGCATTATTTGAATTAAGTTGAATCGATTTTTTAAGATAATTGATAGCTTCTTGTGAATTCACTAAATTTTCAAATGTTAGCAAATAATTACCCATCATCATATAATATAGATCATTTACTTTTTCAATTTCATCGATCGCCTCCTCTTGAAATTTTATAGCTTTCTCATATTCATTATTTGCAAAATATATTTCACCCAAAAGTTCTTTATAAAAGGGATTTGATGGATTTTTTTTTATTAATAATTTCATATTTTCAATTGATCTTGAATGATTTCCCTGAAAATAGCTTGAAACAGCGGTTGCGTATAAGTCGATATCATTGTTAGAGTCATAGACTGCTTCTGTTTCAATGTGAGGATGCGTAAAGCCATGTAATTTAGCTTTTAATAATTTAAATCTTTTTTCTAAAGCTTTGTCACTTTTAAAATTACAATTATCTATATTTTCTAATGATGAATTTACCCATGTAATTCTGTTTTGAGTTAATGGGTGAGTGGAACGATAATTTGTTTTTTTAATATTATTTGGACCGTAAGATTTTTCTAAGACATTAAAGAAGTTTATAAGGTATTTACCGTCTATTCCATTGGTGCATAAAATTTTTACCGCCGCTTGGTCTGCCGAGGCTTCCTGTGTTCTTGAATAAAAAGTAAAACTATCGCTTATACTTGCTTGTCCAACCATAACCCCTGCAATTCCTGTATCTGCAGCACCAGTTATCATACCAAGTATTCCAAGTAAATATATTGGAAGAGCTTTGTTAGATAAATTTGAAATTTCTATTGATGTGTTGAATATATGACCACCAATTATATGCGCAAGTTCATGTGCAAGAACCGCAGCATACTCTCTATAATCATTTGCCTTAATAATGGTTTCAGTGTTAATAAATATATTCTTTCCGCCTGTAACAAACGCATTAATTTGATCACTTTTTACAAAAAAAATATTTATATCGTCAACATCAAGGTTTTCTGATTTTAATAATATAGAAATTATTTCATCAGTATACTGCTCTAATTCTGTATCTCTTATTATTTCAATTGCATTTACTTGGGAGATGGTAAAATAAATTAGAAGAATAGTTTTTATCAGAAATGCTTTGCATTTCATAATTTTTGCCACCATCCTGATTTTTTATTTTTGATTTCCTTTAAAGCAGATTTAGGGTTTTTATTTGTATTATTTGATTTTTTTTCAACTTCAACTTTACTTTTACTTTCTTTTTTTTGTTTCTTTTTAATGGGTGTTTTTTTATTTTTGTTAGAAGTAATTTTTCTTGAATTTATATTGTTTTTTTTACTATCAGTCATTATTTCAAAGATAGACTGAGAGATATCAAGTGAATTGTCATCTTCTAAATTTATTTTTACTTTTCTGGTAACTTCAATGTCTTTGATTTCTTTTTCATAGTTATTTAGAATCTGATTTTTAATAAATGGGTTAATTCTTAATTTTAATGTGCTCTTTTTTGTTTTATTAAATTCTTCATTGATTTGATATATTAGTTTCTGAATACTTGAAGCATAGCCAAGTTCAGTTTTCCATTCAATAAAACCCTGTCGAAGCCTCTGCCTTGACATCTCAAGCAATCCAAACTGGCTTATCCTAGAAACTTGCGTTCTAGCCCTATCACTTTTGGTTAATTCTTTGATTTTACGCTCTACTTGTCGATTATTCCTCATCTCATACATATCTATAAAATCAATGACGATCAGTCCTGATAAATCACGTATTTTTATTTGTTTTGCAATTTCTAAAGCCGCCTCTAGATTGGTTTTGAGTGCTGTTTTCTCAATATTTCTCTCTTTAGTTGCCCCTCCAGAATTGACATCGATTGCAACTAGAGCCTCTGTCGGGTTAATCACTAAGTAGCCACCAGATTTAAGTTTTACTTCGGTGTCAAACATTTTTAATATCTCTTTTTCAACCTTATGTTTGGTAAATATTGGCTCTTTACTTTTGTACAGTTTTACGAACTTAGAGCAACCAGGTAAAACTTGAGTCATATACTTCTTTGTCTCTTTATACGCTTCTTTGCCCTGGACTAGAATTTCTTTCATTTCTTTTGAATATATATCCCTTACTATTCTTCGGAGTAAATTGCCTTCTTCGTGTATTAACGCAGGAGCAATTGCTTTTTTTTGTTTCATTAACAATTTGTGACCATAGTTTATTTAAAATTGAATAATCTTTTTTAATTTCATTTTTTGTTTTATTTAGACCCGCGGTTCTAATGATAAGCCCCATTTCAGAGGGTACTTTTAAATCATCTATAATCTGTTTTAATTTTCTTCTATCGTCAGAAACTGAAATTTTTCTAGATATACCCATTGTCTTGGTTGAATTAGGCATAAGTACAGAGTATTTGCCAGCAAGAGATATATAAGAAGTTAATGCTGCTCCTTTATTTCCTCTTTCCTCTTTTACTACTTGTACGAGTATAAGTTGCCCAGTCTTTATAACCTCTTGTATCTTGTAAGAGCGATAAAGTTTTCTTCTAAGGCTTGAATTATTCTTGCGCTTATATTGTTTTTTTTCTCTTTCAGCAATTTGATTATTATTAAGATCTAAATCAGCATCATTAACTATTTCATCTTTAACTTCTTCAGGTATTAATGAACTATCTAAATCTTCATTAGTCATGCTGTCACTCTCTGAATTGTGCTGTTCCTCAATCTCAGCTTCCGCCTGAATGAGGGCTTCCCTGTCAGCAACAGGCATCTGAAAGTAATTTGGATGAATTTCGCCAAATGCTAAAAACCCATTTTTTTCAGAGCCAATATCCACGAACGCCGCCTGCAAGGATGCTTCAATTCTTGAAACCTTGCCTAGATAAATATTTCCCTTTAAATTTTTTTTTTGAGAGTGACTCAAATTCAAAATCTTCTAATCCGTTATCCGACAGTAAAGCAAATTGGGTTTGAGTCTCACTCGAACCATCGATGAGTATTTTTTGTGACATTTAGAAAAACCTTTCAAAGTAAAAACCACGACTTGTGGCAGAGAATATTTGTGAGAGTAGATGTTTGTATTATACATATTCATTATCTAACTATATGAATGTATTGATATATTTAGAACACTTAAAAATCAATGGTTTATTAATCTGTTTTTTAGGCAAATATAAAGCTTTTTTTATGTCAAACGGATGCCATATTTATAAATTATTTATTTCATCAAATGACTCAAATACTTAGATATTTTGTATACATAGCTTTATTAATATTTTCAGTATTAGTCATAACTATATTATTCTTCTCTTTCCAATTACCAGATGACTCTAGCTTACAGAATTATAAGCCAAATGTTATGACTAGAATTCATGCTTCTAACGGAGATCTTGTTAAAGAATTTTCAAGAGAATATAGAATTTTTATTCCTATAAAAGATATTCCAACTGACCTAATTAATGCCTTTATATCTGCTGAAGACAAAAACTTTTATGGTCATTTAGGTGTAGATCCAATTGGCATTGTTCGTGCTTTTTACAAAAATTCTATTAATCTTTTTTCGGATAAAAGGCCTGAGGGAGCTTCCACAATAACACAGCAGGTCGCGAAGAATTTTTTACTATCAGATGAATTAAGTATCAAACGCAAGATCAAAGAAGGACTGCTTGCTATTAAGATTGAGCAAAATCTCTCTAAAGATAGAATATTGGAACTTTATTTGAATCAAATTTATTTAGGTTCAGGAACTTATGGTATTGCAGCTGCATCCAATAGGTATTTTAAAAAATCATTGAGTGAACTATCCATTCCTGAAATGGCTTTTTTAGCAGCTTTACCTAAAGCTCCAAGCCGATACAACCCAAATAAAAACTATGAGCTCGCATTTGATAGAAGAAATTGGGTTTTAGATAAAATGTTTATTAATGGGTATATTGATAAATTTGAATTAAATTCCTTCAAAAAAATACCAATAATCTCTTATCTGAAAAAATCTGACAGAATATTTGCAAATGACTATTATCTTGAAGAAATTAGAAAAGAAATCATTTCTATTTATGGTGAAGACTTTTTGTATAATGGAGGCTTATCAGTAAGGTCTTCTCTCAATACTGAAATTCAAATTATGGCTGACCATTCTCTTAAAAATGGCCTTCTAGCATATGATAAAAGACATGGATATCGTGGGCCGCTTGATAATGATATTAGTAGCGATTGGTACTTGGCATATCGAAATAATCTAAGTCCTCATAACTTTTTAATTGCGAAGATAATAAGTTTTGACGAAAAAAGTAATGATGCGAAAATTGAAGTAATAATGGATAGTAAAATAATTCTGGGTACTCTTACTAATTTTAAATGGGCTAGAGAAAGTCTTTCTAAAGGCTATCTTGGCCCCCAAATTGATAAAATTAGCGATGTTTTAAAATTAAATGATATTATTTATGTCTCTCAAGAAAATTCTGAAAATTTTAATTTAGAACAGATCCCAAAAATAAACGGCGGCATGATTGTTATGGATCCCCATACTGGCAGAATATTTGCTTTATCAGGTGGGTTCGATTTTAATCTAAGCAATTTCAATAGGGCAGTACAAGCAAAAAGACAGCCTGGCTCGTCATTTAAGCCTTTTGTCTACATGTCAGCATTGGAAAATGGCCTTCAGCCAAATACCCTTGTTCTTGATGCTCCGTTTGTGGTTGATCAAGGATCTAATTTAGGAAAGTGGAAGCCAGAAAACTATGGTAAAAAATTCTATGGGCCATCAACTTTACGAAAAGGGATTGAAAATTCGAGAAACCTGATGACAATCAGAATTGCTCAATATCTGGGAATGGATAAAGTTTCTGAAATAGCGAAAAGAGTGGGAATCATAGAGAATATGCCTGAAGTGCTATCTATGGCATTGGGCGCAGGAGAAACATCCCTTATTAATCTAACGACAGCATACGCATCTTTTGTCAACGGAGGTAAAAAAATAAACCCAAGTATTATTGATAGAATTCAAGATAGGCGTGGTATGAATATCTATTTAAGCAATCCTACAATCTGCAAAAATTGCAATCAACCTTATCTAGAAGAAAAACCAAAGCCAGAATTAGAAAGCGTTTCATTAAAGATATTTGATGAAGCCAAATCTTATCAAATGGTGTCTATATTAAAAGGAGCGGTTGATAGAGGGACTGGAAAAAAAACAAAGATAAATGGCTCAGAAATTGCAGGAAAAACAGGGACAACTAATAACAATACCGATGCGTGGTTTATCGGTTTTACATCCGATTTAATTGTCGGTGTTTACGCAGGATTTGATAAACCCGAGTCATTGGGCAAAAAAGAAACAGGATCATCAGTGGCTGTACCAATTTTCAGAGATTTTATTAAAAACTATTATCAGGAAAAGCCTATATTACCATTTACAATTCCTAATGGAATTGAATTAATACGAATTGATTATGATACTGGCAAAGTAAATAATAATTTAAATATTAGCAAAAGCGTCTATGAAGCCTTTAGCAAAAGTGATAATCTTGCAATTGATAATAAAACATTAATTGGCTCTGAAGGTTTTCAGATTATTGAAGTGATTGATGATGTCATGGAGGAATTTGTTATTTATTAGTGATGGAAAACGATTTTTCAAATTTAATTGATTCAGCAAATAAAAAACTTAACTTTGTACGGAGCCATCTTTGACTTAGAAAATTTAAAAAAACAACTTATTAATCTTAAAACTCAAAGTGAAGAAGAAGGTTTTTGGTCTAATAACGAAAAAGCTAAAAGAGTGATGAGAGAAATAAGTGAGTTTGAACAAAATATTAATCTAATAGAAAATTTTGAGAATAAGATAAGAGAGGTAGAAGATTACTTTAGCCTAGCAAATGAAGAAAATGATAAAGCAGTTATTATTGAATGCTATAACACCTTAAACAACCTATTAATTGAACTCGAAAAATCTGAGTTTCAGATGCAATTCAATGGTGAAGCCGACGCCAATAGCTGTTATTTGGAAATTCATGCTGGGGCAGGAGGAACAGAAAGTCAAGATTGGGCACAAATGTTGCAAAGAATGTACATGCGCTGGTCAGAAAGAAAAAAATTTCAATTCAAGATAGTTTATGAGTCATTTGGCGAAGAGGCAGGTATCAAATCATGTACGGTATTAATAGAGGGTAAATATGCATTTGGCTATTTAAAAAGAGAATCTGGTATTCATCGATTGGTAAGAATTTCCCCGTTTGACTCAAATTCACGAAGGCATACAAGTTTTTCATCAGTATGGATATCACCATATGTTGACGAAACTATAGAAATTAATCTTCAAGAAAAAGATATGAGAATAGATACTTTCAGAGCCTCAGGGGCTGGTGGCCAACACGTAAATACGACAGACAGTGCAATTAGAATAACTCACATGCCAACTGGAACTGTTGTTCAATGTCAAAATGAAAGATCTCAACACAAAAATAAGGCAACAGCTATCAATCTTTTGAAGTCAAAATTGTATGAAATGGAAATACAAAAAATTGAATCTGAAAAAAAGGCATCTGAAGATAAAAAATCTGACATAGGTTGGGGTAATCAAATAAGGTCTTATGTATTACATCCATATAGGATGGTGAAGGATCTAAGAAGTAATTACGAAGATAGTGATCCAGACGCTGTTCTAGATGGCAATATCGACAAACTTATCTTTTCAAATATTAAATAAAATATGAGTAAACATATAAATATTTCTATTTACTTAGCTGCATCAATATTGGTTTTGATCTTAATACTTATTTCTTTTGTCTCGATCAAAGCCACATTTGGAGGAATAAATCTTAATTTACTTGAAAAGAAGATATCAGAAGAGTTGAAAAAAAAATATTACGTTGATGCAGATATGCAAAATATTTTACTCAAAAGATCTAATGAAAAAGGACTCTATTTAGAATTTGAGAAATTGAAAATTGTTGGGGCAAACAATTTGTTAATAGAGACAAATTTGATTAGTTGGAATTTTAATTTATTCAATCTAATTACTTTTTCAATTGACAAAAACAATGAAATTTCTTCTGGTGAAATAAAAATATCAAATAATGATTTTAAACTATTCATCGATAATTTTGACACTGTCTATGATGAACTTAATAGAATCGTTATTTCAAGTAAAAAAATAAATTTTGAGTCAAAGCATAATGCTATCAATATTGATTCAAGAGATAACAATGCCTTATTTTATACAAATTCTTTTTTTGAGCTTTTAGACTCTAAGAGCGGTATATCAGCAAACCTTTCAATAAATAGAGAAAATTTTCAAATAAATATTGAATATATTCCATCTAATCAGCAAATAAATATAAAAAAATTTAGCGGTGATCATTTTTATATGAATGATGCAAGCACTATACAATACGATACTAAATATAAAAATATTAAAACTTCATTCAATATTAACTCAAAAAAAAACACGATTATAAATATTTTAAACCTAGATAGTGAAAGTGAATTATATCCATTTGTGAATAGTTTTTTGGGATGGCAATCAATTTTACTAGAGACAAATTTTAATTATGATGTTGATAATATAATAGAAAATGCGATAAAAAATTTGAATCTTAATATATCTGGAATTTGTGAATTAAATAAATTAATGCCAGATGATAAATTTTATCAAAACCTTGGCGATATAACAAAATATGATATTGAGCTCTATAATGAAAAAGAAAAATATGTTGTCAATATAAATCATTTTAAAAATGATCTTTTAGTTCTTAATAAAGGAAGTTTTCTAAAGTTAAATTATGAGCTCAACAACGCAAATGTTAATTTGGTTACTAGAATTGATAAAAATGCTGCGATAAATTATTTACAAAACACTATTTTATCTCGAGAAACTAAAACTGATCGTATAAGTAGTTTTCTTCATCAAAATTTAAATGAAAATAATGATGTAACGCTTAATTTCAATATTGATCCAACTTCAGGCAACATAATTAAATCACTTAAAAATTTATATGTTGCATCTTCTGGAGAATTGATAACAAATTTTATTTTTGACGATAATGAAAACCCTAATTTTATTTCAGGCCCTGTAAATTATTATATTGAAATTAAGAATTTTGAAACTCCAACTCCGTTATTTAAGGGCTTAATAAATTTATCAGATACAACAGCGTTTATCAGACAAATTAATTTTAACAAAAATAATGAAACAAGTTTGAAGATTCAATTTGAAGGCGATACTGACGCACTCAATGATAGTTTAATAATATTTGACTCGCTTGACAGTGAAATTGATTTTAAAGGTAGAGTAAAAATAACAAAATCTAATCATGTTTTTTTAGAAGATTTTTCAATTAACAATAATTCAAATGTTAAGTTAAAACTCTCAGGAGATTTATCAGAGCGAGTCTTAAATTTAAAAATTAACGGTGATATCATTGATCTTTCTGCTAATAAAGTTGAAACGAAGAAAAAAGAAAGAGTTTATTATTTAAATAAGGAAAACTATTCGATAAATACTAACGAAGTAATTTTTGCTGGATCAGTAAGGGTAAATGATTTTAAAGCAGTAATTGAAAAACAAGGCTCAACTTTAAATGTAAACAGCCGTGCATCTTTAATGGGACACAATTTAAACTATTCAAGAGAAAAAAACGATAACATTGATGTAAATATTATTAATTCAAGCGATATCACATATTTTGTAAATAATAACCATCCAGCGAAAAAACTTTTAAGTGACGGTGAGTTTGAAATGACTTCAATAAGAAATTTAAATACACAAGCGGCTGATGTAAAAATTAACTTAAATGATTTTGTATTAATAAATACACCGGCATCTCTCAAATTATTATCTCTACCTTCAATCTCAGGTTTAGTTAGCATTGCTGAAGGCGAAGAGGGAATTCGATTTGGCTATGGAGAAATTAACTATATAGAAACAGAAAATCAATTCGATGAAATAGAAGCTTTTGCTGTTAGCGATAGCTTAGGCCTAATAATGGATGGTAATATTGATAGAAAAGAAAAAATTATTGATATGAAGGGAGAAATTAGTCCGATGCATCTTGTAAACGCAATTATTCAAAAACTACCTATTTTGGGACCAATAATAGTAGGAGGTGAAGGAGAAGGAATGTTTTCAATAGATTTTCTAATGACGGGTTCGTCTGATGACCCCGAAGTAGAGTCTAATCCATTAACTATAATTAAGCCTAGAATAATAGAAAGAGCAATAGAAGCAATTGAAAATAGCTCAACTATCCAATAATTACCTTAAAGTGTTTTTTCTTTCCAACACTTATTACATTTTGAAATTTTGTAATTTGAGCATGGTCTAACAGTTTAAGCTCGTCGTCCACAATCTTTCCATTTAATTTTACACCTTTCCCTCTTATCAATTTCCTACTTTCAGATTTTGAGTTAGCATATTTCATTTGTACGATAAGATCTGATAATAGCACACCATTTTGAACATCTTTATTGTTTAGATTAAGCGTCGGCATATCTTCAGACAAACCTTTGTTTTCAAATACTTCTTTTGCTGCTTTCTCAGCTTTACTCGAGCTTTCAATCCCATGAAGCATAGCAGTTACCTCATTAGCGAGCATTATTTTTAAATCATTTATATTTTTTAATGAGTCTTGTTCATAGCCATCAATTTTTTCTTTGCTTAAATCTGTAAAAAGCTTCATAAAACGAATTACGTCTCTGTCATCAACGTTTCTCCAAAACTGCCAATAATCATAAGCTGATAGAAGATCATCATTAAGCCATATTGCTCCATCCGATGTCTTGCCCATTTTATCTCCGTTTGAATTAGTGAGAAGTGGAGTTGTAAGTCCAAAAACCTCTTTTCCATTTACTCTTCTTATGAGTTCCACGCCATTTACAATGTTTCCCCATTGATCAGAACCACCAATCTGTAAGATGCACGCATTTCGATTGTAGAGTTCATAAAAGTCATAGGCTTGAAATATCATGTAATTAAATTCTACAAAACTGAGAGACTGTTCTCTTTCAAGACGTATTTTTACACTATCAAATGTAAGCATTTTATTTATTGTAAAATGTTTGCCAAAATCTCTCAAAAAATCCACATAACTAAGTTCATCTAACCAATCTGCATTATCCATTATTAAAGCTTTATTCTTTTCATTCTTAAAAGATAAATATTTGTTAAAAACAGTTTTTATATTATCTGCGTTATTCTTTATTTCATCTTCTGTAAGTATTTTTCTGGTTTCATCTTTTCCTGAAGGATCACCAATGCGGGTAGTTCCTGTACCAATTAATATTATTGGAGTATGACCGTATTTTTGAAATAGGCGCATTACCATTATCTGTATCAAGCTGCCTATATGCAATGATTTAGCCGTACAATCGAAACCTATATAAAATGTAATATTTTCAGATTTTAATTTTTTATCTAAAGACCCCTCATCAGTGCACTGATGTAAGAAACCGCGGTATTTGAGTTCTTCAATAAGTGTCATTTTCTATATTCAGTAATGTATAAATTATTTAGACTAATTATACAAAATATATGATCAACAATAAACTTCACGCAATTGGCATTATGAGCGGCACTTCGCTAGATGGAATTGATGTTTCATACGTAAGTTCTGATGGAAAAAGCAGATTTACTCATAAATGTTCATCTCTATATAAGTTTAGGGACTCAACAAGAAAGTCTCTTCATAATCTTGTGAACAACTTTACGAAAAGTAAAAATAGCATATCCAATATATGCGATTGTGAAAATTTAGTTAGTGAAGATTATGTAAATGCTATTAGAAAATTTATAAAATCTAAAAATATCAAAAAAGTTGATCTTATCGCCTTACATGGTCAAACTATTTACCATTCATCTAAAAATAAATCATCGATTCAGTTGTGTAATAGTTCGTATATTGCTGAAAAAACTAACAGTATTATTGTAACTGATTTTAGACAAAAGGATCTTTTAAATGGTGGAGAGGGAGCACCATTAGTACCAATATTTCATAAGCTTTTAATCAATAAACTAAAACTTAAAAAGCCTTGTTCTTTTATAAATATTGGAGGCATATCTAACATCTCTATTTTAGACAAAAGAGGTAGATTGACAGCATATGATATTGGACCAGGAATGTGCCTTTTAGATCAATTTGTATATTTCAAAAAAAAACAAATGTATGATAAAGATGGCGTATATTCATCTCGAGGTAAAATTAATAAAAATATTTTAAGACAACTTCAGAACGATAAATTTTTAAAAAAAAATCCTCCTAAATCTCTTGATCGAAAATATTTCTCATTTAATTCAGTATTAAAAATTAATTTTTATGATGCCTGCGCTACTTTATCTGCATTTACTGCTTACGTTATAATAAATAATTTAAAAAAAATAGATAATCAAAAAATTATTCTTTCTGGCGGAGGAGTAAAAAATAAATTTATTTTAAATTTAATAAAAAAAAATTTAGGGAATAGAGTTATCTTAATCGATGAAATTTATGGCGATACAAAATTTATAGAGTCCCAGGCTTTTGCTTATTTGGGTATAAGAAGATTTAAAAATCTACCTATATCATTTCCAGGAACCACAGGTGTTAAAAATCCAATTACTGGAGGCAAATTGTCTAAATTACCTATATTTTGAATTAAGCTCTCTTTCAATATAACTTCGTATTGCTTTCTCAAGCTTATCAGTTTCATTATCGTAAAAATGATTTGCTCCAGTAATCTCCTCGTAATCAACAGTTATATTTTTTTGAGATTTAAGTTTGTCCGCGAGCCTTGAAGTTTCCTCAGGCGGTACTAGGTCGTCTTTTTTACCTTGAACTATTAAACCTGACGCAGGACATGGTGCTAAAAAATTAAAATCATATAAATTTGGTTGAGGAGAAATACTTATAAATCTTGTTATCTCTGGTCTTCTCATTAACAATTGCATGCAAAGCAATGCTCCAAATGAGAAGCCTGCAACCCAGCATTGATTCGTGTTAGGATTTTGTCTTTGTATCCAATCTAGGCCAGCAGCTGCGTCAGCAAGCTCGCCCAAACCATTATCAAATTTTCCCTCACTTTTACCAACGCCCCTCAAATTAAAACGAAAGATTGAAAACCCAAGAGAATCAAAAATAGAAAACAAGTCCATTACTATTGGGTTATTCATTGTTCCGCCATAAAGCGGATGCGGATGTATAATTAGCGCTATCGGAGGGTTCAAAGACTGCCCTTTTTTGTATTTTCCTACTAATTTGCCGTCAGGCCCTGTAAAAACTATTTCTTTTACTTGATTATTCATATTTGAGCATTAGATAGTTGACTAATTTGGTAGGTTATTATATTTAACCTCTGAGACGGTATACTAAATTTAACATTTGAAATTCAAGGTTTTTTTTTAAAATGAGTAAAATCATTGATTTAATTGACTCTTATATTGATAGAGACCCAGCTGCGAAAGGCAGAATTGAGACTTTAGTCACTTCACCGGGACTCCATTCAATTGGTATATACAGGTTGTCAAATTTGTTATGGTCAATAAGACTTACAATTCTCGCAAGGTTAATATCTTATATTGGCAGAATGTTGACTGGAATTGAAATTCATCCTGCAGCAAAGATCGGTGAGCGTTTTTTTATAGACCACGGTATGGGAGTTGTTATCGGTGAAACAGCTGAAATTGGCAATGATGTTACAATCTACCATGGTGTAACCCTTGGGGGCGTTTCACCAAGCGAGGACAGCGCTAGTCAGAAGGATAAGAAAAGACATCCTACTTTAGAAGATAAGGTAATAATTGGTTCAGGTGCACAAATTCTTGGTCCAATTACAATAGGATCTAATTCGAAAGTAGGTTCAAATTCTGTTGTGACTAAAGATGTTGAGTCGAACAAAAGTGTAATTGGAAATCCTGCACGATACACAATTGTGCCAAATTCCTCTGGGGTAAAAAAGTTTAGAGCGTATGGTCTCAGTAAAGGAGATGATAGCAGGGCAACGGTAGTTGAAAAACTAGAAAAAGATAATTCTGATTTAAGAAACAGAATTGAAAAACTTGAAAAATCGATTGAGGAAAATAAATGAGGATAACTTCACGTGGTAGATATGCTGTTTTGGCAATGGTTGATCTTGCAAAGTTTGGATCACAAAAACCATGCAGTTTGTCACATGTTTCAATCAGGCAAAATATTTCTTTGTCTTATTTGGAACAGATATTTAACGATCTTAAGAAGGCTGAATTAGTTAAAAGTCAAAAAGGACCAGGTGGAGGATATATTTTAAATAAGGATAAAGATAAAATAAAGATTTTGGACATTTTTAATGCAATAGATGAGAAAATAAAAACTACTGGTTGCGGTAATAACCCAAATGCTTTTTGTTCTGGAACTAACAAAAAGTGCTTAACTCATAATTTTTGGGAAAATCTTGAAGGTGTCATTGGCAATTATTTAAGTACTGTGCATCTGAGCGATTTAGTGGAAGAACAAACATTGGTAAAATAATATGAACAAAGTAAGCAAAGATAATTTTACACAAGAAAAGTACAAATATGGATTTGTTACTGAAATTGAAAGTGAAAAAATTCCAAAAGGGTTAAATGAAGAAGTTATTAGACTGATTTCAAAGAAAAAAAATGAACCAGAATGGATGTTGGATTGGAGACTATCTGCATTTAAAAGATTAGAAAACATGTCTGTCCCGAAATGGGCTAAGGCAGAAATCGATGAAATTGATTTTCAAGATTTATACTATTACTCTTCTCCGAAAGATTTTAAAGAAAAGCCAAAATCTCTTGATGAAGTTGATCCTAAGTTATTGGAAACATACGAGAAACTAGGAATACCTCTAAAAGAACAAAAGGTTTTAGCTGGTGTTGCAGTAGATGCAGTTTTTGACAGCGTGTCAGTTGCTACAACGTTTAAAGAGAAGTTAAATGAAATAGGTGTCATTTTTTGCCCCATTTCAGAAGCTATACAAAAACATCCTGAGCTTGTAAAAAAATACATTGGGTCTGTTATCCCTGTAACTGATCATTTCTATGCGACTTTGAATTCAGCTGTATTTAGTGATGGTTCATTTGTTTACATACCTAAAGGAGTTAAATGCCCAATGGAATTATCTACATACTTTAGAATTAATGCTTCTGAAACAGGACAGTTTGAGCGGACACTTATAATTGCAGATGAAGGAAGTTACGTAAGTTATCTTGAAGGTTGTACAGCTCCAATGAGAGACGAAAATCAATTGCATGCAGCTAATGTTGAATTAGTTGCGCTTGATAATGCAGAAATAAAATATTCTACAGTTCAAAATTGGTATCCTGGAGATGAAAATGGAAAAGGAGGTATATATAATTTCGTAACGAAACGAGGATTATGTAAAGGAAAAAACTCAAAAATTTCTTGGACTCAGATTGAAACGGGTTCTGCTATTACATGGAAATATCCAAGTTGTATTTTGAGAGGGGATAATTCTACTGGTGAATTTTATTCTGTAGCAATTACTAATAATTATCAGCAAGCTGACACTGGTACAAAAATGATTCACTTAGGGAAAAATACAAAAAGTAGAATCATCTCCAAAGGGATTTCTGCAGGCAAGTCATCTAATACTTATCGAGGACTTGTTAGCTTTCACAAAAAAGCTAAAAATGCAAAAAACTTTACCCAGTGTGATTCATTATTAGTTGGTAGTGAGTGTAAGGCCAATACTATTCCTTTAACTGAAAATAGCTCTAACAGTTCATCTATAGAACATGAAGCAACAACTTCAAAAATAAGTGATGAGCAATTGTTTTATTGTATGCAAAGAGGTTTAGATGCTGAAGAAGCACAAAGCTTAATTGTAAATGGTTTTTGCAAAGAAGTACTGCAAAAACTTCCAATGGAGTTTGCTGTCGAAGCTCAAAAACTTGTAAGTATAAGTTTGGAAGGAAGTGTTGGATAGTATGTTGGAGATTAAAAATTTAAATGTTACTGTTGAAGAAAAACAAATTTTAAAAAATTTAAACTTAAATATTGGAAAGGGTGAAGTGCATGCCATAATGGGCCCCAATGGCTCAGGTAAAAGCACTATTGCTCACACTCTGGCTGGTAAACCAAACTATAATGTAGAGTCAGGGGAGGTTAATCTCAATGGGGAAGATTTACTCTCAAAAGATCCTTATGAGAGATCATTAAATGGTCTTTTCCTTGCTTTTCAATACCCAATTGAACTTCCTGGAGTAACGAATGCTTCTTATCTTAAGCAGATTGTTAATGCACATCGAAAGTCAAGAAAAGAAACACCAATTGATGCCGGAGAATTTCTAAAAATTCTAAAAGAAAAATCAAAACTACTAGATATACCAATGGACATGCACAGTCGTTTTGTGAACGCTGGCTTTTCTGGAGGGGAGAAGAAGAAAAATGAGGTCCTTCAAATGGATTTACTTGATCCAAGTTTGATTATTATGGATGAAACAGACTCAGGCCTAGATGTTGATGCTTTAAAAACCACTGCTGACGCAATCAATAAATTAAGAAATGATGAAAGATCATTTATTATCATTACTCACTACTTAAGATTATTAGAGTATATTGAGCCTGATTACGTTCATGTATTTCAAAATGGTTCAGTAATAGAAACGGGCGATAAGACATTAGCTTCAAGAATTGATCATGAGGGATATAGTTAATGAAAACTTTAGAACCTTCAATAATAGAATTCACGGATAATTTTTGGATTGAAAGCAATTCTAAGAATCTTTCTATAACCCACGAGATTATAAATGATGAGTTAAAATTAAAAATCACAGCAAATTATTCACATATACCATCGCGAATTAAATTGATAAGCAGTAATAGAAGCAACTTAAAAATTATTGCTGATATAAATTTAAATGAGAATGCTACTCTAGAGATTATTGATGAAAATGATTACATAATTGATACATCTTTTACTTTAAAATCATTTTTAGGTTCCCACTCAATACTTGAATTATATAGATTTAACAAGTTTCAATCTGATACTAATAACTCATTTGTTCATACTTGCAATTTGTCAAACGGCTCAACGTTTAAAGATTTTAATTTTACAAACGGTTCAGATTTTACAAAAAACGAGACAAATATTAATTTGAATGAAAAAAATGCCAAGTATGTTGGCAGTGGCGTTGTCATGTCAAATTCTTCAAAATGTGAAAATAATTTGGATATAAGACACTTAAGTCAGTCTGCTGTATCAGACTGCTCCTTCAAAGCTGTAACTCGTGGATCTTCCAATGTTTCTTTTAAAGGAAAAGTATTTGTTGATGAAAATTGCTCAGATACACAATCTAACCAAATTAGTAAAGGTTTATTAATTGATGAAGAATCTAAAATTAAACTCACTCCAATACTTGAAATAAATAATGATGATGTTGTCTGCTCTCACGGCGCAGCTTCTGGAAAAGCTGATGAGGAAGTATTATTTTATTTAGCCTCTAGAGGAATTTCTAAGAGTGAGGCTGAAAAAATATACATACAGGGCTTTCTCTCTGAATTCATAGAAAAGATTGAAGATGCAGAAATGCAAGATAAAGGGCGAAATTTTGTCAAAGAGAACTGTTAAAATGGATGACACTAAAACTTTAAATTTAAATGTTAGAAAAGATTTTCCAATTCTTTCAAAAAAGATATTGGAAAAAAAAGATCTTATTTATTTTGATACTGCGGCATCTGCTCAAAAACCAAATATAGTTATTAACGAAACAAATGATTTCTATAAAAATCACTATTCTAATGTAAGCAGGGGAGTTCATACATTATCTGTTGAGTCAACATTTAGATATGAAGAAGCTAGAAAAAAAGTTCAAAAATTCTTGAATGCAAGGTCTGAAAATGAAATTATTTTCACAAAAAGTGCTACAGAAGGAATAAACTTAGTTGCTCAAACTTTCTATGAAAAGTTTATGCAAAAGGGAGATGAGGTAATTTTATCTTTAATAGAGCACCACTCAAATTTAATACCTTGGTTTTTTTTAAGAGACAAATATGGCGTTGTGCTAAAATTTGCAAATATTCAACCATCAGGAGAAATTGATATTGATCATTTTGATAGTCTTTTCACAAATAAAACAAAAATTGTATCCTTGACACATCTTTCAAATGTTTTTGGAACTGAATTAAATGAAAAGCTTATAAGTATCTGTAAAGATAAAAATGTTCCCATTCTACTTGATGGTTGTCAATCAGCTGCTCATTTAAAAATTGATGTTCAAAAACTAGGTTGTGATTTTTTTGTTTTCTCTGGACACAAAACTTATGGTCCAGCTGGTATTGGAGTTTTGTATGGAACTGAAGATCTTTTATCAGAAATGCCTCCCTATCAAGGTGGAGGAGGAATGATTGGAGATGTGAGTCTAGAAGGTGCAAGTTATGCAGAATTACCAGCGAAATATGAAGCAGGAACTCCTCCATTAGTCGAAGCACACGGATTGGGTATAGCAATTGATTACATGAATAAAATTGGACTCGATAATATTATCGAGCATGAAAATGAAATTACTAAATATGCTTTTAATAAATTAAACGAAATTGATTTTATCGAAATTCATGGTGGAGATAATAAAAGGAATTCTATCATATCGTTTAATATTAAAAATATTCACTCCCACGAAGTATCTTCGTTCTTGGATGTTGAAGGAATAGCAATTAGAGCAGGTCATCATTGTTGCCAGCCTTTAATGAAACATCTCGGTGTCAATTCAACGGCGAGATTATCTCTTGGTGTGTATAATTCATTAGAAGAAGTTGATAAATTTGTTATTGCGCTACATAAGTGTAAGGAGTTTTTTAATAAATGAATGATTTAATAAATGATCTTTACCAAGAAATAATTTTAGATCACGGACGTGAACCTAGAAATTTTGGTGAATGTGATCCTCATAATAAGAGTGCCGATGGTCATAATCCGTTGTGCGGTGACAATTTAAAGCTTACTTTTTTTCTTAATGATCAAAATATAATAGAAGACATTAAATTTACGGGTGAGGGGTGTGCCATATCCCTTGCTTCTGCATCATTAATGACAGAAAAATTAAAAGGTAAAAAAATTGAAGTGGCTGAGGAAATATTTAAGGATTTTACAAATCTTGTTTCAGGTGCAGATGAAGATCTAAAAGTTTTAAATGAGGAAGATTCGCTTTACGCCTTAAAGGGAGTAGGAGGATTTCCAATGAGGGTAAAGTGCGCAACAATGGCATGGCATGCATTTAACCAGGCTTTAAAAGATTAATTATGAGACTATATCCTGTATATCTTGCACTACTTGTATTATTTATTGTTTTGCAACTTATTTATGGAAACCGGTCTTTTGCCGATATAAACTTAGAGGAGTACGATATGTCAAAAGTAGAAGTAATGGATACACCTTTCTGGTGTTCTGCCACACCTGAAGAAAGACAGGAAGCTATTAATAATCTTACTGAAGAACAGAGAGTTGTTGCTTTGGAGAATGGAACAGAGAGGCCATTTTTTAATGAATATTGGAATAGTAAAGATGTTGGAATTTATGTTGATGTAATTTCAGGCGAACCTCTATTTTCCTCTTTAGATAAATTTGACTCAGGAACAGGTTGGCCGAGTTTTGATAAGCCAATAAAAGGCATAGAAATTGTAGAAGTTGTTGATAAATCCCATGGAATGGTTCGCACAGAGGTAAGAAGTCAATATGGCGACGCACACCTAGGCCATTTATTTGATGATGGACCCACTGAAACTGGATTAAGATATTGTATTAATTCAGCTTCATTAAGATTTGTTCCTCTAGAGAAGTTGAGTGAAGAAGGCTATGAGGATTTTGTAGAATTATTTAACTAAATGGAAAAAGTAGAAGATCAAAAAGTTATAGATGCATTAAAGACTGTATTTGATCCTGAAATTCCAGTTGATTTGTACGAATTAGGTCTAATTTACAAATGTGAGGTTACTCCTAATAATGATGTTATTATTCAAATGACGTTAACTACACCAAATTGTCCTGTAGCAGATGAAATGCCAAAAAAAGTAAAACAAGCTGTTGATGCTGTACCTGGGGTAAAAAATGTTGCAGTTGATCTTGTATGGGATCCACCATGGGATATGTCTCGCATGTCAGATGTTGCAAGATTAGAACTAGACATGATGTAAGATATCCACTTGAAATACAAAAATACCTATATATTTTAGATAATAATCATATATAAACTCAAGTTAAGAGCCCGTAGCTCAGTTGGTAGAGCACTCCCCTTTTAAGGGAGTTGTCCTCGGTTCGAACCCGAGCGGGCTCGCCACTTTTTAGTATGAAAAAGAAATTTTATCACAAGCTTGGCCCAGTACCTACAGAGGAAGATCTCAAGAATCCAAAAAAATTAGACCCAAATAAAGCAAGAAATACTGTAATTATCTGGTATTCATTTGTCGCAATTGCCGTTATTTTATATTTTGTAATAACTAAGTTGTTTTAAATATAATAAAATCCTGACCAACTTTTCAGGATAAAATCTAATGATTATAAGAGGTTTTTTAGTCTTCTTAATTACTATATTTTCGCACAACATTTTATTTAGTGAAAATAATTTGAAAGATAATTTCGATAACCCAAGCAGTTGGCGGTATATTGCTGACGATGTAATGGGCGGCATATCTAGTGGCAAAGTTGAATTCATTAATATTGACGGCAATAGCAATATCTTACTAACAGGAAACGTTAGTACTGAGAATAATGGTGGTTTCATACAAATTCGGAAGGAATTAAAAGACATTAACTTAAGTAATGCTGAGAGTATAAGAATAGTAGCCCGGGGAAATAATGAAAAATATTATATTTTTTTACGTACATCAGGAACAATCTTGCCTTGGCAGTATTATTCATATGAATTTGATGTAAGAAATGAATATGATGAGTTCATTATGCCGATTAAAGATTTTAAAAAATCTGGTATGATGCTGGCAAATCAAATTAATCCAAAAAAAATAACGTCTATTGGAATTGTAGCTTATGGTAGGGATCACTTTGCTGAACTTTACGTCAAAGAATTAGAATTCCTGGAGTAAGTATATGTGGCTTTTTGAATGTGGATTGGACACAGTTGAGTGGAGAAGAACTGTAATTGTTTATTTATCGGCAATGGCTCCAATAATTTTAACTATATATCTATTATATAAAAATAAGATGAAAATATGGATTTCTTTAACATTAGTAAGTTCATTTTTAATAGCAGCACTTGGTTGGGAGATATGGGTTAATTTTGGACTTGTCGATGGTGATCCGGTGAATTTTAGACGATCTGATGCAATGACATGTGCAATTCCAATGGAAATTAATTGGTTAGTAAACTCACTAGCCGATACAGGGATTGTTTGGTTCGCAATTATTCTTGTATATTGGATTTTGCCGGAGAGGGCACTTACTTACGAAAAATTTCAATTAATGTCCTTATTTATTTTCTTTACTTGGTTCATGGGTCAAAATTTTTTAGTTGAGGCAGTTATTTACCATAATCAAGTAGGTGGCGATGCCGTGATCTCTTGGGCACCATTAATGCCATTTGGCCCATATTTTAATCCAACACTAATAAATTTTGGAGAGAGAGATATAACACTTCAATCTCAATCTGCGTGGATTATTGGAACTATAGTTTTCTATTTGATATCAATATATTTTTATAAAAAAACAAACGGAAAATAAAAACCCCACCTGGGTGGGGTTTGTTTTGTTTTGTTTCACACATCTACGTTTTGTAGATTTAAAAAATAATATTGAAATGGTTGTGGTCACCACCCCTTACAGTGTTGGTGGCGTCAACTTTTTAACCTCCACATTATCATCAACTAAATAATATCAAGCGCCCTCATAATGTGAATTAAAAATGAAAAAAGCTTAAATACATAAAGTATCTAAGCTTTTCATAACGATAACGTGGATTGATGATCCTTATAGATAATTCTTTCTAAGAATCAATTAATATATTTAATAAATAAAGTTTGTATTAAAAAATGACTCAGCAAAACTGCCAATGGTGCAATACTTCAATAGTTCCAATTGATGTTCATGGACACTATCAATGCCCAAATTGCAAGATTAACATCGATCCATGTTGCTCAGGTGAACAGAATGATGAATATGATTCAAATTTGCTGTCTTGTAACACCAAACGCTATGACGAATAATCAAATCAAAAAAGAAACAAAAACAATATCAAAACCAGAAAGACAACGAGTGCCATCAATGGAAAAGTGAGTATTCTATAAATAATTTGTAAGAACTGTTTGAAACTAAACTGTTCCATAAAACTATTTAACTAAGAATTATGTCTTCGCCATCATCTTTGTTTACAAAGAAATCTGGAAATGGCTCAGCATTTGGAGTTGCAAGATATTCAGATAAATCGGTCTTACCAGCTTTCATCATTGTACTGTCATCAACACACATGTTTCCAGTAAATTTTTTGGAGTCCTGAGTAAGTATCACATATGCAGCATCGCCCATGATAGCAGGTGTTCTACATTTGCTTTTCCCTTGATCATTCATTGATGCGGCTAAAATATTATTTACTGCAGCTGTATCAATCATAGTTCTTGGCCATAATGAATTTACTGCAATACCAGATGATTTTAATTCTTCTGACATCCCAAGAGTGCACATGCTCATTCCATATTTTGCCATAGTATAAGCTACATGCGGACTAAACCACTGGCTTTCCATGTTTAATGGCGGACCTAGATTTAGTATGTGCGGATTGTTTCCTTTTTTTAAATGAGGAATGCATGACTTTGAAACAAGAAACGTTCCTCTTGTATTGATGTTGTGCATTAAATCATATCTTTTCATTTCTGTATTAACTGTAGGAGTTAAGCTAATAGCACTTGCATTGTTTACACAAATATCAATACTACCGAATGTTTCTAAGGTTTTTTCAACAGCAGCAAGTACTTGATCTTCAAATCTTATATCTGTTTTTATACCAATTGCATTACCACCAGCCTTGATTAAGTCTTCAGCAGCAGTAAAAATAGTACCAGGCAATGTTGGTTGTGGCTCAGTGGTTTTTGCAATGATAGCAATATTAGCACCATCTTTTGCAGCACGCTCTGCAATTGCATATCCAATGCCTCTTGTGGCGCCAGTTATAAATAATGTTTTTCCTTTGAGATCAGTCATATTAACTCCTTAAAAAGGTATAAAAATTTGTCATAAAAGTTTCACTAAGATAGTCCATAATAATTTTATTTAAAGGAGTAAATATGGCTAAATTTTATATGATGGCGAAATATACCCCAGAAGCTCTAAAAGGATTTATGAGTAAACCATCAGATGACAGAAAGGCGGCTTCGGCTAAATTAGTTGAGTCCGTTGGTGGCAGTCTTTTATCTTTTGACATAGTAAGAGGGGACTATGATCTTGTAATGGTAGTGGACGCTATTGATTTTAATGCAGCGGCAGGTGCAAAAATAGCTGTTCAATCCACTGGCATGGTAACTGATGCAGTTATACTGGAAGCAGTAGATATGACAGAAATTGTTTCTAAAGCAGGAACAGCACTTGGCAACTATACTAAACCAGGAGCATAAAATGAGCACAGTTGTTACTGTTAAATTTTTTCCTAAACCGGAAATGGTTCAAGAAATGAATAATTGGTTTAGAGAAAATTTATCCAATACGCAATCATATGAAGGCTGTCAGCTAATTAAAGGTGGGTATAACAAGGACACTCAAGAGGTTATCCTTTATGAAGTATGGGACAGTGTTGAGGCTCATCAAAAATATGTTAATTGGAGAATTGAGATTGGCGATATTCCAAAACTTGTTGAAATGTCAACTAAGGAACCTGATATCGTTTATCATGAAGAAGTTTATTAAACATAAATTTTAAAAGGAGAAAAAATGGAAGCAAAAGAAGTTGTACAAAAAGGTTATGATTTATTTGGATCTGGAGATATGGAAACATTCTTCGGTGAAATAGTTCATAACGATATTACATGGACTTTCCCAGGAGAAGAAGGCAAACATCCATTAGCAGGTGTGCATAAAGGTAAAGAAAATTTCATAGCAAACATGTCTAAAATTCCTGAGTACTGGGATAATTTTATGGTTACACCCCAAGCAATGATTAGCGAGGGCAACAAAGTATTCGCTTTAGTAAAAGGAACTGCTGACGGTATGGATACTATGTTTGGCCATTACTTCGAAGTTGAGAACAATCAAATGAAAGTTATGATGACTTTTGACGATTCGCTTACAGCATTCAATGCAATGAAAAAATAGGGAGTAATTATGAATAATTATATTGTAACACATACTTTTAAGTCTAAAGAGGCAAAAGAAGCCTTTGCCAAGGCTGGTGAGGGAATATCTGAGGAAGAACAAATACAAAGCATGACAGGAGAGAATGCGGCGTGCCAAATGAGTTGGGAAACTCCTGGAGATTCACTGACAATGTTTTGTTATTGGAAAGCAAAAAGTCCAGATGATGTTAACACAATGCTTGCTGACTACAATGAGTTCTTTGAGCCACATCAATTTGAATTAACTAATGAACCTATAAAGTTCACAGCATAAAATTAGGAAAATTATTATGTATGTAATGTTAACGCAAAAACTTTCTAAAGGCTTTGAGTCTTGGAAAGATATGGTTCATGAAAATGAACACAAACTAAAGGGCTTTAAAGGCAGAATTATATTTGCTGGATCTCATGCTGAAGATGATAACTCCATGGTAGTTATTATGCATTATGACGATAAAGAAGGACTTATGGCTTTTAAAAATGATGAAGAATTAACTAAAGCCAGGCAAGAAGCAGGAGCTTTAACTGAGACAACGGTGATGACAATTTTGACTGATGAAGCTATATTAAACTTTCCAAACTAAAATTTTAATTGGCTGCAAGTTGAAATGAATTATCTTCTCTGCAGCCAGTCCCAATAGATAAACCAAGTTCTTTTATTTGGTTTTCTGAATATTTAGTCTCATCTAAATTATTTAAAACAGCCAAATTACGATCAATGCAGCTTTTGTGTGGTGAAGGAATAAGAGTTGTAAAAAAAATTGCAAAAACGAAAAGCGCAAATGCCAATGGTACTAATCCGTATCTATTGATCATTTCTTAAATAAGCTCTCTGCATTTAGGCGATCTTTTCCCTTGGACAAAATATAGTTTTCAGCCCTTTCAATCTCAGCCTTGAGTTCAATAATATATTCCTTAAGTTCTTCAATACTTAAGGATTCAAAATCAATTTCTTTTTGCTTAATAATTGGCTCTAAATCATCTGTATCCATTAAAGTTGAGTGTTTCATTTTTTTGGCAACTTGTTAAGATTAAATATGGTAGAAGAGGTCCGTTTTTTTGACAATCGACAGAGATATTTATTATTTGTTACAACTACAAATGAAAAGGCAGTAATAGCAGAAAAGCTATCTCATATAATTAATGAATTGAAACCATTAAAACCTGCTTTAAAAATATTTGATGCTGGAGTAGGCGATGGAGCAGTATTAATGAATGTGCTTCGAATTGCTCATCAAAAATTTCCAACTGTTCCGTTTTACGTTTCTTGTAAAGATGTAAGCATGGAAGATGCAAGAATAACCATTGAGAAATTAGCTGATAGATTTGTTGAACATCCAAATATGGTTTTTACAATATCTAATCTACATTATTCTGAAGCTGGATATCTAAAATCGAATAACGAGTCTAAACAACAAAATATGAATTGGAACAGCATTGCATTAGACGGCGACTCTTCATTTGGTTTTTATGAGCAATTAAGACAATTAGGTCCACTTTTAAAAGAAAATTGGAGAGTTGAGGAAAATAAAAATGGGAATACGACTTATGAAAATCCGTCAGTCATTTGTATTTATAGAAAAGACCACGAATTCACACTTGATCAAATAATCCCATCAAAAAAAGAATCTATTAATGAATTTGATTTGGTGATTGTTTCACAAGCATATCGTTCACGAGCAAGTGTTGAAAAAAAAGTAAATAATGTAATTAAACCTATGGTCAATTTGCTTGGTCCAAATGGAAAAATGGTCGCTTTTCATTCATATGGAAACGACCCTGGTTTAAATGCAATTAATAAACTTTGGCCAGAAGAAAACCCATTTCCAAATAAAGGTCATGACATTATTCAGTACATGAAAAATAATTTAGACAGTGAATTCAATCACAAAATTCATTTCAGAGAACCTGAGATATTCGAATATAAACTAAGGTCGCAGCCAAATGAGATAAACAGTGGCATTGCCACATCATTAGTATTTTCTGCATGGAATGCTTGTACATATGTTGCCCAAATAAGTGATCAAATGGTTAGGGAAAAGGAATCAGATCAAAGTTATATTAAGTGTATTGAGGACATAATTCGTGATCATGACGGATTATGGTTTTATGACGAAATGCTTGTGGCTGACAGAAAATAATTATTGAATTTCTCACAAGCAATTTATATCAACTAGTATGTTATCATCTTTAATAGTAGGCGCAGGGTGCTTTTGGGGCGTTGAAGTCTTATATGAACAAATGCCTGGTGTTATTAATGCAACCTCAGGTTATTCTGGTGGTCATTTAGATAATCCTAGATATGAGGATGTTTTAACTGGTGAGACAGGTCATGTTGAAGTAGTCAAGATTGATTATGATACTAGCGAAGTTTCTTTTAATGAATTGATTGATACATTTTTTATCATTCATGACCCCACAACTTTAAATCGTCAAGGTCCTGATATTGGAGAGCAATATAAATCCATACTTTTTTATAATAGTGAGGATGAAAAAGAAATTATTGAGAGTAAAATTGAAAAAATTGATTTATCAGGCAAATTTGAAAACCCAATAGTCACAGAAATTAGAGAAACTTCAGAGTTTTATCCCGCAGAGGATTACCATCAAGATTATGCAGTAAAAACAGGCAAGCTATGCTACCAGCAACTTTATGTTATGTATAATTATTCACCGATACCCATCTCAACACCCTAAACTATTTTGATGAAAAAGTAGGCAGTTGAGGATTACTTACTGTTGGAAGTACATATCTGCTTTTTGCAATATCTAAACAGTTTTCATTTTTGTGATTATAATAATTTGAACTTTTGAAATCTAAATGTTTCGCTTTATCATAAGTTTTATTAGATTGTACGCTGTACATTATATCACCAGGTATTGATAAGTGCCCTCCAATGCCATCATTGATCGTGCCTTCGTCTTTAAAAACTAGATGATCTTCTGCGCATTGTGGTACGGCCCCTAAAACATGCAGGATTTCATGAAGAGCCGCTCTTGCCGTCTCATTAAATTCAGGTTTAAAACCGCCGTTATTTTCTATACATGAACCGCTCCTTTTTCCGGGGTAATAAAGGGCCGCTGTATTAGCTGTTATACCTTCTGTTGCATAACTTGGAAGCTGTGAAGACGCACAAACATCTCTATTAGAACCACCATAAATAATAAAATAAACTTTTTTAGGATCGTTGAAACCAAAACGACTAATTGCAGGCTGTAATACATTGACTGCCTGAATTCCATGTTTAGATATTTCATCATCATTAATATCCAGCCTCAAAAAGGTAATATCAATTTTATTATCATCTTTACGATCAAATTTAAGATTTTGACCATCTGTAAATAATCTGTCTTTAGTTTTTGAGTTAAACCATTTATCGATTTGATACATTAACATACTTATTTTACTATCAAGATCAAAGCCTTTATCTACCCCGTCTTTTGGCAGAACATACATAACGTGAATATTATAACCGTCATCAACATCAGGAAGATCAACGAAGTTTCTTCCTTGTTTTTCATCCGAAAATACAGCTGAAGCTAAAAAAAAACTGATTACAGTGTAGGTAATAAATATACGCATTTTTTTAAATCTGATATGGTTTTTGTTTAATGAGAAAGTTTATTACAAATCCATATTTTAAAAAAGGACTTCCAGGAGATAATGGTACTGATCCTGTTAGTACAGATGTTGAGGCTGTAAAAAAGCTTTTGAGATTGTGCCCTATAGCAGCTGAAACACCTTTAACAGAATCAGCTAAATTAAGTCATGAATTAGGTATTAAAAAATTATGGTTTAAGGATGAAAGAGATCGTATGGGCCTTGGAAGTTTTAAAGCCCTTGGCGCAGCCTTTGTAATCGCAAGTGATGCTGCCAAACATTTAAAATCTTTTAGCAAGGATGCAAATTGGAGCTCAGCTCTAAATGGAAGAACCTATATATCAGCGAGTGCCGGTAATCATGGAATTTCTCTAGCGGCTGGAGCAAGAATATTTGGAGCAAGAGCTGTAATATATTTATCTAAAAATGTCCCTTCAAGCTTTGCAGATAAAATTAAAAGTTTTGGTGCAGAGGTCGTTGTATACGGCAATGATTATGAAGAGAGTTTAGAGGGAGCTAAGCAAGAAGCTGAGAAAAACGGCTGGATGCTTTTGTCAGATGTTACCTGGGATGGATACGATCATGGCTTGCGAGTTATGCAAGGATACTTAGTTCTTGCAGATGAAGCGTGCGCAAGCTGCGATGAGCCTCCAACTCATATATTCTTACAAGCTGGAGTAGGAGGTTTTCCTGCATCCATTGCAACCTATATGAGAAAATATTATGGAAATGATCCAAAAATAATTATTGTAGAACCTACAAAGGCTCCAGTGTTGCTCGAGTCTATAAATAAGGGAGAAGCTGTAACTGTAACCGGTGGGATTTCTAATATGGGACGCTTAGATTGTAAAAGTCCCTCGACAAGGGCGCTATCATCGCTTGCAATTACTTGTACGAATTTCATGACAATCGAAGATGAAGATGCAGACATTGCAGTGAAAGAGCTAAGACAAAATGATTTTGATACTTCACCTTCTGGTGGAGCCGGTTATGCCGCTATCAAAGAAGCAAAAAAATATCCAGAGTGTGGAATTGACAAAAATAGTAAGATTTTAATTATTTTGACTGAAAAGCTGGCTTAATTTTTATTATTGAAAATTATTCAAACATTATATTAAATTTAGCAAATGATAACAAAAAGTCTTCTCTCTAAAATCATTAAAACAGGGAACCTTACATGGGTAATGCCGAATGGTGAAATTAATACTTACGGTGATGGTACAGGAGACCCCATAAAAATTAGAACTACAAATAACTTTTCAGAGATAAAACTACTAATGAACCCGTCAATTCATTTTGGTGAAAGTTATATGAATGGATCACTCGTAGTCGAAGAGGGACGGATTCATGATTTTTTAAAATTAATTTTTTCAAATACAGAGGTTGATATTGATCATTGGGTAATGAAGTTATCAAAAATAGTTCGAGCAATTTCAAATAAATTAACTACAAGCAATTATATATCAAAATCAAAGAGAAATGTTGCTCATCATTATGATCTTTCTGATAAGCTTTATGAGCTTTTTTTAGATCCTGATAGACAATATTCTTGTGCTTATTTTAATTCTCCAAATGACTCTTTGGAGCAGGCGCAAATCAATAAAAAAGAATTGATCTCAAAGAAGTTATTGCTTGAAGAAAATCAGTCTGTTTTAGATATTGGGTGCGGTTGGGGTGGAATGGCCTCGCATATTTATAAAAAATCAAATGCAAGTGTTGTAGGCGTAACTTTATCTGAAGAACAAATTGCGTATGCTCAACAAAGAAAAGTTAGAGAGAAGTTGGATAAGGTTGAATACAGACTTCAGGATTACAGGAACGTAAATGAGAAATATGATCGAATTGTATCTGTGGGCATGTTTGAGCACGTCGGTACAGCACACTACCAGGAATTTTTTAACAAAGTTTACGATCTATTAAACGATAGTGGAGTTGCGCTTATTCATACAATTGGTAGGTTGAATGAGCCTGGCAACACAGACCCGTGGATAGATAAATATATTTTTCCTGGAGGATATATTCCAGCGCTGAGTGAAACAGTTTCTAGCGTTGAGAAATCAGGTTTATCAATGACTGATGTACAGATATTAAAATTTCATTATGCGGAAACATTAAAAAGATGGAGATATAATTTTTACGACAATATAGACAAGGTTAAAGAAATTTATGATGAAAAATTCTGCAGAATGTGGGATTTCTATTTATCTTCATCCCAGGCTTCATTCGAAGAGTCGACATTAGTTGTATTTCAGCTCCAACTTTCTAAAAATAAGAAGACCGTTCCAGATAAAAGAGACTACATGATAACTTAGCCGTGCTTCCACGGCTAAGTAAACTCATTAGTCTGTTAACATCACAGATATTCCTTGATCAATCATCTCAATATGAGGATTCATATTTCTGAATAACCAAAGCTGATTTTCCTCAAGTGCGTAAATGTCAAGGGCTTTACCTAAATCAGTTAGGTTTGCGGCTGAAATGTATCCAACAGCATTAGCGGGCAATACATCTGCACCACATGTTGCGCAGTATAATACATCTATGATTGCAGGCATTCCTTGTTCAGCTAATCTTTCCTGTAGCTTGGGAAAGTTTAGAGCAAAATTGATCCCATCCTTAATTTCCATGAAAGCATATGCAACTGAATTTCCTGCAGCTGGATCATCGCCTAAAGATGAATTGTTAGCCATGGTCGCAGAAGAAACAATTATTCCACTATCTTCATCTGACATTGCGCCGTAGGTACTCTGTAATGGTTCAGGATTTTCAGTTAAAAGTTGTTCTGTAAACATCTGATCTTCGTAACTATCATAGTAACCATATACAAATGTTATATTAGAACCGTCGCCTCTAACTTTTTGTCCCATTCTAAATTGAGTATATTTAGCTCCTACAGCGGCTGCTTTATCTCTATATTCTACAACTACTTTTGCTAGCTCGGCTGGATCGGCTCCTTCAATTGTCCAAACATCCATTATAAATGCTTTTGAAGGAAGTATACTTAGAGAAAATAAGCTAAAAGCCAATACCCATATGTTGATAAATTTTTTCATAAATTTCTCCTTTTTAGTTAGCGATTACAGAATTCATTCCGACATCAACTTGCTCAGCAAAAGGTCGAACATTTCGATAGAACCAGATTGCTTCATCAATGCCTAGTGCATCAAGATCTTCACCCATTGCTGTTGCACTTTCATTAGTCAGAAACATCATATGTGTGGTATCTCCTAATGATGCGGGGCAAAGTGTACAATTTAAAATACCAAATTGACCTTTCATTCCTGCGTCCTCTAAAACACCAGCTATTTTTGGAGCTCTATTTAAGAAATTAAGTAAATCTGTAACATTAATAAATGAGTACCATAAAGTCTGCCCAAGTTGCGCTGGCTGATAATCTATATCAACACCAGGAGGTGTTTCAAATATTGCATTACGTGCACTTTCAGCATCAAACTCAAATGGATCAAACCATTGTTGATTAGCGGCAAATATTTCATGTGTTTCCATCATATCGCTTGCATTTTCATAAATTACAGCAAATGTAAACTGTTCTCTATAGCCGTCACCCCTGATCTTAACATTTAGTGTAAAATCTATCCATTTGGCTCCACCATTAACAGCATTTTCTTTAAAGCTGTTAAATCCTTCAACCATTTGTGCTCTTTTAGCTTGAGTGTCTACACCGTCTATTGTGTATACATCTAATACCAATGCCTTACTTGTAGTGATACTAAAACCAACAAATGTAAGCGCAATTAAAAGTTGTTTGATAAGTTTTTTCATAGAAATCTCCTTTTATTCAATTAAATTGTATGGGAATTAGATAACAAAAACATGATATATATTATCATTAATAGATAGTTTCATAATTTGGTAACAGTACTAACTATATGTAATTATTAGCATATTCTTAATGGTGTAAAACTAATAAAAAAATATATATAAATAAATTGATGAATAAAAAATTTACACCATTTTTAAAACCTAATGAAGTTCTTTCAGATGAACAAATTGATCATTTAAGAGAGAAAAGCGATCTAAAGGGAATTGGATTACTAACTCATGCTTGGATGATTATCTTTTTGTCAGTGTGTATTTTTTCAATATTCCCAAATATATTTACTTTCATTACCGCAGTTTTAATCATTGCTGGAAGACAACTTGGTTTAGCAATTTTAATGCACGAGGGAGCACATGGTCTAATTACAAATAATTCAAAATTAAATAATTCCTTATCACAATGGGTTTGTGCTTTTCCAGTATGGTCTGATACTTATGGATATCGTCATTATCACCTTGCACATCATAGAAATACTCAATTAGAAGATGATCCTGACCTAAGTTTATCAAAGCCATTCCCTGTTGAAAAAAAGAGCATGTTTAGAAAAGTACTTAGAGATATTTTTGGTATTTCAGGACTTGTTCAAAGATATGAGTTGATTTTTAAAACATTGCTAAAAAGTGACACAAAAAAGAATGATGGAAAAAAAATTAGTGGCTTTGAATCAAGAAATACTCTTTATGGCATACTAATTTCAAATCTTATTATATTTTTTATTTTTTGGCTCATGGGTCAATGGTGGTATTACTTAGCATTCTGGTTATTGCCACTATTTACTTTTTTTCAGCTATTTTTAAGAATAAGAAATATTGCTGAACATGCAGGAGTAAAATCTGAAAATGATTTTAATAATGCTCGAACGACGTATGCAAATATCATAGAAAGAACCTTTGTTGCTCCATATTATGTCAATTATCATCTTGAGCATCATTTATTTATGTTTGTTCCGTGCTATAAGCTCAAGAAAGCACATGAGATGATACTAGAGAAACATACAAATGAAGATCTAGAAATTGAAAGTGGGTATGTTTCTATGCTTCGTTCTGTATTAATTTAAATTAATTAATTAAATGACTGCTGATTTTGAGGAAAATATTCTAAAAAAAGCATTTGGTTCGTTTGCAACGGGAGTTGCAGTGGCTACATCGCATAAAAGTGGCTTTACAATCAATTCATTTGCATCTTTAAGCTTAAAACCACCATTGATTATATTTAATATTTATAAGTCTGAAACTGACCACGTAGACTTTTTAAAAAATAATTCATTTGTAATTAATTTTCTTTCAAATGAACAAGAAGAAATATCACGTTTATTCGCCACAAAGGATCCTGAAAAAGTTAGTAAAACAAACCATACTATATCATCTAGTAATAATATCATTCTTGATAATACTTTAGGTTATATTGAGTTATCGGTTTATCAACAAATTGATATTGCTGATCACGTTTTAGTCATAGGTAAGGTTGAAGATTTAAGAATTGATGATAATAGAAATCCACTTATTTATTATAGAAGCAATTATCAAACCCTGAAAAATGACAATTAAAAAAAATCTATTAATTATCATTCCTATACTTATTCTATTAGCTCTTGCAACGTTGAGTTTGTTAGACAAAGATATTGAAAATGAAGTTTTAAATGAAGGTTCAGGGTGTAGTAGCTGCAGCGGTCCAAAAGCATTTAAAGCAAAAAATAAGTCAGACGAAAATTAAGAGGAGATCTCTCCAAAATCATTGCTGCCTTCACTTCCTCTTAAGCACATAAAAAAAATAATAGTAATTATTCCAATAAAAGGAACCAACACAATTAAGAGCCACCAACCCGAACGATTTACATCATGCAGTCTTCTTACATAAAGAGCAAAGCTTGGGACGATAAAAAGAAAGTATAAAAATATATACATGGGCCCAAGCATGATTGAGTCAGATGAATTAGCTAATTGAATACCGATTAGTTGTAATTGAAAGAATATATCAAGCTGCAATCCAACAAAACCAACAGCTGTTGTAAACAAGTAAAAATACCAAAACTCAGCTCTGTTTGCCCTGGTCTTAAAATCAAAACATTTTACGAAAGCATTGTTTATTGATTTGAAAAAACTCATAATGTATTAGACAATTTAATTATTTAACTAATTATAACAAAAATAGATATAATCATTCAAATGTCAAAAAAACTTAGAATTGGTGGCGCAAGTGGATTTTGGGGCGATTCCGTTATTGCAACACCTCAATTATTGAATGGAAATGATCTAGACTTTATTGTTTATGATTATTTAGCAGAAATCACCATGTCAATTATGGCAAGGGCTAGAGCAAAAGATGCCGCAAAAGGCTATGCCGTAGACTTTGTATCAAGTGTATTGAAGTTAAATTTAAGACAAATAGCAGATCAAAAAGTAAAAATTCTCAGCAATGCCGGAGGCGTAAACCCAGAGGCATGTGCTGAGGCCATCAGAGAATTAATAAAAGAACTTAAATTGGATCTAAAGGTTTCAGTTGTATTAGGTGATGATTTAATGAGAGAAAAAAATAAATTTTCAGAGTTGAATATAAAGGAAATGTATTCAAATGAAGCTTTTCCTGCTGAGGACAAAATAGCAAGCATTAATGCCTATCTTGGTGCATTTCCTATAGCTGAAGCTCTTAAAAGTGGCGCTGATATAGTTATTACTGGGAGAAGTGTTGATAGCGCAGTTACATTAGGTGCATGTATTTATACGTTCGGATGGAATGAAAAAGAATATGACAAACTTGCCGCAGGTAGTTTAGCTGGTCACATTATTGAATGTGGAACACAAAGTACTGGAGGTAATTTCACTGACTGGGAATTAGTATCAAAAGATCTGCATCAAATAGGCTATCCCATTGTGGAAGTTGCCGAAGATGGCAGTTTCGATTGTACTAAATCAAAAAATTCATCCGGCATGGTAAATTTTGGAACTGTTGCTGAACAGATGCTGTATGAGATTGGTGATCCTCAAGCATATGTATTACCAGATGTTATTTGTGATTTTTCAAATGTAAAAATTGAAGAAACCGAAAAAGATAAAGTTAAAATCTCTGGAGCAAAAGGTTATCCAGCTCCTAATCAATATAAAGTTTGCGCAACATACGCTGATGGTTTCAGGGCGGGACATGTTTGTTCATTTGTTGGTATAGATGCTGCTAAAAAAGCTCGTACATACGGAGAAGCAATATTTGAGCGATCAAAGATGATAATGCGCATGATGAATATTGCTGACTTTGATGAAACGAGTATTGAAATTATTGGGGATAACAGTCAATACAGCAAGCAATCATCAAATGAAAATAATCGCGAAGTAGTTCTTAAATTTGCAGCTAAACATCAAGATATTAGAGCGGTAGGTATTATGCTCAAAGAGTCTGTTGGCTTAGGCCTTGCAACTCCTCCAGGATTGTCTGGTTTTGTTGGAGGGCGTCCAAAACCATCACCAATTGTAAGGCTGTTCTCATTTTTAATTGATAAGGATCAAGTAAACGTAACAATAGATAATGGTTCTTCAAAGAATGAAATAAAAATACCACCATCTGAAGAATTTGACTTTAACAGTATTGAACAAACAACAGCTCCTGATTTTGAAGATGCAAATGAAAAGTTTGTTGATGTGCCACTTATTAAAGTTGCGTACGGGCGAAGTGGCGATAAAGGCAATAAAGCGAACATTGGTATAATTTCACGTGATCCTAAGTTTTATCCAGCAATATGCAATTTTCTTGATGAAAAAGTTGTCAAAGATTGCTTTGCCGACTTTCTTGAAGGTTCTGTTGAGAGATACTTTTTACCAGGATCAAATTCTATTAACTTTATTTTAAATGATGTTCTAGGAGGTGGCGGGCCAGCAAGTCTTAGAAACGATCCTCAAGGCAAAGCTTATGCGCAAATACTTCTTGATCAGATGATACCAATACCTGAAAAGTTATTGAGTTAAAATATTGAATAATTTAATTAACATAATTGTCGGTAAGATATAAAAGTATACTATGTCAAATCCTTTACTAAGTGTTGAAAATATTGAAACTTATTATGGGCCTATCATGGCTATTAGAGGTATCAGCTTTAAAGTTAACCAAGGTTCAATTGTAACAATCCTTGGATCTAATGGTGCAGGGAAAACGACAATTCTCAAAACTATATCAGGAGCAATTGATCCTAGAAAAGGAAAGGTTTATTTAAATGGAAGTGAAATTCAAAAAAAAGATCCTGATAAAATATTAAGACTAGGTATGAGTCATGCTCCTGAAGGTAGGGAAGTATTTCCTTATTGTTCCGTAATTGAGAATCTTCAAATGGGTGCTTATACACGCTCAGATAAGAAAGAAATAAATAAAGATATTGAACAAGTTTATGAATATTTTCCAATACTAAAAGAAAGGATGAATCAACCAGCTGGTTTATTATCTGGTGGAGAACAGCAAATGTTATGCATCAGTCGAGCTCTTATGAGTAAGCCAGAAATTATGCTTTTAGATGAGCCATCATTAGGGTTATCGCCAAAGCTAGTTAAGGAAATATTTGAAATTATTATTAGGATTAATAAAGAATTAAAAACTACAATACTTTTAGTTGAGCAAAACGCTAATATTGCACTTAGTAATTCCGACTTTGGCTATGTGTTAGAACTTGGTCGAATTGTAATGGAAGGGAACAGTAAAGAGCTTTTGGAAAAAGAAGATATCAAAGAATTTTATCTTGGACAGCAAGATGAAGGTATTAGAGGAGAGAGACGTTGGAAAAAGAAAAAAATGTGGAGATAAATACAATTCCAAGACTTTTTTGGAACTCAGTTAAATCTCGTGGAGGAAGAGTTGCCATGAGAGAAAAAGAACTTGGTATTTGGCAAGAAATTTCATGGTCTCACTATGGAGAAAAAGCAAAACTAACTGGTCTTGCTCTTCACGCTCTAGGACTAGAAAAAGGTAATGTGGTTTCAATTGCAAGCGAGGGAAACCCTGAGTGGCTTTATACTGATATGGGCACAATCGGTGCTGGAGGAATTTCTAGTGGAGTGTATACAACAGACTCGGCTGCACAGGTAAAGTATCTAGTAAACGATAGTGCGACAAAATTTTATTTTGCTGAAAATGAAGAACAACTTGATAAAATTTTAGAAGTAAGAGGTGAGTGTCCTACACTAAGACAAATTATTGTCTACGATATGGAAGGGTTAAATGACTTTCATGATGACCAAGTTATTAGTTATGATGAATTTTTAAAAGTTGGTGAAAAAACTGATCAAGAAAACCCTGATCTTTGGGAGAGTTTAGTTAATAGTGTAAGTCCAGATGACATTGCAATTTTAGTTTACACATCAGGTACAACAGGGCCATCAAAAGGTGCAATGATTAATCATACAAACTTGCTTTATTCTATTAATACTGGATATGATATCTTTGATGTTATGGAACACGAGGAACAGTTATCGTTTCTCCCGTTATGTCATATATTAGAACGGTCGGTTTCAGTTATGATTCCTTTGAAAACAGGCGCAGTAGTTAATTTTGCAGAAAGTATTGATACAGTTCCTGAAAATATTCGAGAAGTTTCTCCAACGGTATTTATTGCAGTCCCAAGGATTTGGGAAAAGTTTTATTCATCGATTACAATATTAATGAAAGATGCAACTTTCGTTGGCAAGTTCTTCTATCAATTTTCAATAAATGTTGGCTCTAAATATAAAGAGTACTTCATAGACGGAAAAGAACCTCCTTTATCATTGAAATTATCTTATTGGATATGTAATCAACTGGTTTTAAAAAATATAAAAAAACTTCTCGGTTTGAATAACTGTCGTTACGCACTAAGTGGCGCTGCGCCTATATCACCTGATCTCATAAATTGGTATCTCTCACTTGGTATAGATATGAGAGAAGGATGGGGAATGACAGAAACTGCTGGAGTTGGAACTGCATTTTACTCCAGAGAAATAAAATTAGGCCATGTTGGCCGAGCCGTTAATGATTCTGAGGTAAGGATTGCGCAGGATGGAGAAATTTTGTTTAAAGGTCCAGGCGTATTTTGTGGATATTTAAATAAACCTGAACAAACAAAAGAAACACTTATTGACGGATGGCTGCATACAGGAGATGTTGGTGAAATTGATAACTATGGAAATTTAAGAATTACAGACAGAAAAAAAGACATAATCATTACAGCTGGTGGAAAAAATATCTCTCCCTCGGAAATAGAAAATGAATTAAAATTTAGTCCATTCATATCAGATGCTGTTGTAATTGGTGATAAAAGAAAGTATTTGTCATGTCTAATAATGATAGATGAAGAGAATGTGATGAAACACGCTCAGGACAATGACATACCATTTTCTAATTTTGAAAGTCTCTGTAAATCAGAGGAAATAGTTACCTTGATTGATGATGAGGTCAATAAAGTAAATAAAAAATTCGCTTCAGTAGAACATGTAAAAAAATTCTCATTAATTGATATACAATTAACAGCTGAAGACGATGAGCTCACTCCGACCATGAAGCTGAAACGCAAATTCATAAATCAAAAATACGGCGATATCATTGAAAGCATGTATCAATCTGCTTGATTTTCCTCTGTGAAATAATAAGATTTCCTTTTAAATTCAAGAGGGCAAACGATGATAAGTAAGCGATTTTCAATTTTTTCAATTTTATTGGCACTATTTTTAACGATTGGCCACAATTCTTATTCTCAAGGTGTATCAGACGATGAAATCATTCTTGGCATGCATACAGATATAAGTGGGCCTGTTTCTTCATTTGGCAAATATTCAGTTGAAGGCGTTCAAATGAGAATTGATGAAATAAATAAAGCAGGAGGCATTCACGGAAGAATGCTAAAAATTATCGCAGAAGATCATCAATACCAAGTTCCTCGTGCAGTCCAAGCAGCAAATAAGCTTTTAAATAAAGATAAAATATTTCTTATGGTTGCAAGTTTAGGTACTCCAATGAACAACGCCGTTTTTGAAGCTCAAGAAAAAAAAGATATACCAAATTTGTTTCCTCTCTCATCAGCAAGATCAATGACTGATCCTTTGCATCGTCTAAAATTTGGAGCTCTTTCAAGTTATTACGATCAAATTAGAGCTGGTGTTAAGTGGGCAATCAATGAGAAAGGCAAAAATAAAATTTGTGTTCTTTATCAGGATAATGATTTTGGGCAAGAAACATATGAAGCGACTGTAGACCAACTAAGCGAAATGGGTTTAGAGTTACATGAAAAAGCAACCAATAAGCCAACTGATACAGACTTAACTTCTCAGATTACAAAATTAAAAAATGCAGGTTGTGAAGCAGTTGCAATGGGAACAATTGTAAAAGATACAATTCTTGGTTATACAAAAGCTAGGCAGATGAAATGGGATGCATTATTTTTTGGCCAGGTTGCAAGTTTTCACCCTGTTATAGCATCGCAACCTGACGGAGTTACAGATGGATTTTATACATTTGCTCAATTTGATACTCCAAGTAAAGCAAATTGTACTCCTAAGATTTGTGATTGGATTGATACCTATGAGTCGACTTTTGGGAACTTACCAAATATAGGTTCAGCTTATGGTTATATGTACATGGATATAACTGCTAGAGCATTAGAAATTGCTGGCCGTGACTTAACAACAGATAGCTTCCTAAACGCATTAGAGAGCATAAATGATTATAAAATACCTTTTGGCGACACAGTCCTTTCTTGGTCCCCAGAGAAACATCTAGGTGCAAATGTTGCTTATTTATTTGAAGTTCAAAATGGAACTTTTATCCAAATGGATAATAAAGAATATACATACTAAATGAAAATTTTTGTTTATTTATTTCTTTCATTATTTGTCTCTGGCTTATCATTTGCTGACCAAGGGATTACAGAAGATGAGATCTTAATTGGAATGCATACTGATCTAAGTGGACCTGCCTCTATGATTGGAAAACAAAGTGTTGATGGTGTAAACATGCGAATTGATGAATTTAATCAAGCGGGTGGAGCTTATGGCAGAACAATAAAATTTATTGTTGAAGACCACCAATATACTGTTCCAAGAGCGGTTCAAGCGGCCAATAAACTATTAAGAAAAGATAAAATTGGCTTTATGTTGGGCTCTCTTGGTACGCCAATGAATAATGCAGTGATGTCTGATCAAATAGCAATGAATATACCAAGTTTATTTCCTCTTACAGCTGCACGATCAATGTTTGATCCCTACGATCGTTTGAAGTTTACATCAGGTTCAACATATTATGATCAGATTAGAACAGGATTAAAATATCTTATTGAGAATAACAATAGAAAGTCAGTATGTGTTTTGTATGAAGATACTGACTTTGGACAGGAAATAGTTGACGCTGTGGATGATCAACTTGCAGCAATGAATATGACATTAGTTGAGAGTGCGTCAGCAAAGCCCACAGATACTGATTTCACTGCTCAAATAAAAAAACTTTATAATGCAGGATGCGATTTAGTAGCTATGGGAACAATTGTTCGAACAACAATATTACCATTTATGAAAGCAAAGGAAATAAACTGGACAGATGTTGATTTTGTGACAACTTCAGCAAGTTATTACACAGTTGTGGCAGAACAACCAAATGGAGTAATGAATGGACTGTACTGTTTAAATTCTGTCGTATTTCCTTATTACGATACGGCTAATGAGATTGAAAAAAAATGGTGGGATAAATTTAAATCTATTTATGCAACAGAGCCTAATACTGGAGCCATCTACGGATATATTTTTGCTGATATAGTTGTTGAAGCTATCGAAAGAGCAGGAAAAGATTTAACAGTTGATAGTTTTGTTGAGGCAATGGAGACGCTTAAAGATTACGAGGATCCACTAAAACTTGGCTCAGTAACGTTTAATCCTGATCAAAGACAAGGAAGTAATATTTCTTATTTCTTTCAAGTTCAAAATGAGAGATTTGAAGTAATTTCTGGACCAATTAATTACTAATTAAGGTATAAACTTGATAAAGAGCGCTGTCTTAATTGCAAACGGAAAAGTGTCAAAATCTAATTACGTAAAAAAGATAATAGATAGTAACGATTACTTTATTAGTATTGATGCTAGATCAGAAAATTTAAAAGAATTGGGAGTTCAGCCTAATCTAATTTTAGGTGATCTTGACTCCGCTACAATTGATGATTTAGATAGTAAAATAGAAGTTGTTGAATTATCCGATCAGAATAAAACCGATTTAGAAAAATCGTTAGATTATTGCAAGGAGAATAGTATTAAAAATGTCGTTATATTAGGAAGTAGCGGTTTGAGGGAAGATCATTCAATGGCAAATGTCCTAATAGCCAGCACTTACTCAGATATTTTGCAAATTGAACTAATAACAAGTTTTTATCGAATAATCTTTGTGAGAGAAAATACAAAAATAAAGGCTAAAAATGTACCGATATCAATTATTTCATTGTCGCCAGATAATAAAATTAAAACAAAAGGATTAAAATATGATTTGAATAACGAAAAATTGAATTCTTTTTCTCATGGCATAAGTAATGAAGTAAATGGAGATAGCTTTTCAGTGAAAGCTGAACGTACAATTGTTGTTTTTATAGGAATAAAGTAGTGAAAAAAATCGGTATAATTGGCGGAGGCATATCTGGTCTTACTTTAGGTTGTGTTCTAAAGGGATCTGGTAAAGAATGTGTAATTTTTGAAAGATCAAGCGCACTAAGTGAATATGGTGCAGGTATATCATTAACTCCCAATGCTTGTAAAATACTAGATGAAATAGATATTTTAGAAGCTGTTAGAGCGGAGTCTTGCTCTCCATTAGATATTGCTTGGAGGGATGATCGGGGAAATGTCATAAAAAAAGTAAATATCAATGAATTTGGAGAAGTGATTACATCAAATAGAAAAGTCTTAATTAATAAACTGTATGAGAAGTTTATTAATCTAGGTGGAGAAATAAAATTCAATCATGAGTTGTCAGATATAATTAAAGAAAAAGAATTAGTTTTCAAAAATCAGGAAAATATAAGTGTCGACTACATTGCAGGCTGTGACGGGATAAAATCACTAATTAGAACAAATAAAATCAAAAAGGATAAAATTATTTTTTCAGGCTATGCTGCGTGGAGAGGTATTGGTTCATCTGATAGTAAAAGGATAAATATATACCTTGGTAAAAATAGTCATATTGTCTGTTACCCCGTTAATGAAAAACTCGAAACAAGCTTTATTGCAGTAAAAAAAAGTAAAATAAAAAATAATGAAAGTTGGAGAGAAGAGGGAAGTCATGAGGATTTATTAGAGGACTTCTCATCCTATGGAAGTTTCATTAAATCATTATTTCAATCCTCAAATAAAGTTTATAAATGGGGTTTATATGATCGAAAATCTCTTAATTCTTTTTCAAATGGTAACATTACTTTATTGGGAGACTCGGCGCATCCAATGATGCCGTTTTTGGGTCAAGGAGGCGCTATGGCATTGGAGGATGCATACATATTTGGAAATTTAATAAACAAATCTGATGATTTTAATTTTATAAGAAATAATTATGAAAAATTGAGGGTTGGTAGGACTAATGCAATTAAAAGAATGTCAAGATATCAGGGATATATAAATCATTTAGGAAACCCAATTTTGAAATCACTAAGAAATTTTATGCTAAAAAATACAGATATTGCTATGAGAAGAACAAAGAACATTTATAATTACGAACCATTGAGAATTATTAACAATTTATAAGTATGACTACATTGCCAGAAACAAAAGCCTGTAAAGTAAATATAGAAAATGAATGGTTAACGATTTCATTCAATCAACCAGAAAAAAGAAACGCGTTAACCAGCGAGTTAACTGATGATATTAAAAATATTTTTGATGCAGCACGTGATGACTTAGGTGTGAGAGGCGTTACCATGAGAGGTGAAGGGGGAATATTCTGTGCAGGCGGAGATTTAAAAATGTTTAAAACTGGTTTTCAAGGTGGAGAGCAGGGAATGAAAGATGTTGAAGAAGCCAGTGCTTTGACTGGTGCATTTTTTGATATGATAAACTCTTATCCAAAGCCAGTTGTAATGTTAGCTGAAGGTGCAGCGATGGCTGGTGGTCTTGGAATGCTTTGTGCCGGGGATATTGTAGTAGTGACCGAAGACTGTAAATTTGCTTTAACAGAAACTACTCTAGGAATACCTCCTGCTCAAATTGCTCCCTTTGTTGCACAAAGAATAGGTTTAGCTAAAGCTAGACGCATCATGCTTACGGCAGCACGGTTCACAGGTAAAGAAGCGTTTGAAATAGGATTGGCAGATTTTATAGCAAAAGATGCCAATGATTTAAAAACTATTGAATCTAAAATAATTAAAGGGGTCATGAATTGTGCTCCTGGAGCAAATGCAATTACAAAAGAAATTGTCCTAGCAACAAGAAATCTAGGGAGAAGCGAAATGATAGATTTTGCTGCTAAAGGCTTTGCTGAACGAATGTTAAGCGATGAAGGTAGAGAAGGCATTGCATCGTTTATTGAGAAACGTAAACCGAAATGGTCAAAATGACAGATCTAAATTTAGAATTACAACAAGCTTATGATTTTTGTGATGAAAGCAATGCAGTTTACAAATTATTATCATCTTTAAGTGATAGTGATTATGAGGAAAAAACTCAGTTTAAAGGTTGGAACTTTAACAACGTTATCGGCCACCTTCATGTATGGAATTATGCTGCAGATTTATCTCTTCAAGATGGAGATGATTGGAAAAACTTTGCCAACAGCGCACTTGAAATGCTTGGTAAGGGTTCAACGATGAACCAGTTTGAAGAAACTATAACTAAGGGAATTAAAGGTAGAGAATTATTATATACTTGGAAATCATATTACGAGGAGATGACTGAACGATTTTCAAATGCTGATCCAAAAAAAAGAGTTAAATGGATGGGTCCGGACATGAGTGCTAGATCTTCGATAAGCGCAAGACACATGGAAACATGGGCGCATGCTCAAGAGTTATACGATACACTTGGTGTCGATAGAATTAATAAGGATCGTATTAAAAATATAGTTATTATCGGAAACAACACGTTTAAATACTGTTTTACGATAAATAAGAGAAAGCTCCCTCAAGAAACTCCAAGATTAGAATTAACTGCGCCATCTGGTGAGGTTTGGGAGTTTAATAATCCTTCAAATGAAAACAAAATAACAGGAAAGGCAGAAGAGTTCTGTCAAGTTGTTACGCAGGTAAGAAATATTAAAGATGTTAATCTAAATGTTTCAGGAGATATAGCAAATGATTGGATGTCAATTGCTCAATGTTTTGCAGGGGGTGCGGAAACTCCACCTAGGCCCGGTACAAGAAAAAAAATTAATCGAAAAAATTAATTAATCTAAACAAAAAAATAATTGACCAAAAAAGCATTTCAACATTAATGCCATTAACTAGTGAACTCTCTCCGAAAACAAAATTTGCATAAGTTATAAATCCAATAATAGTTAAGCAAAAAGTTGTTCCTAAAGTTTTCTGATAAATATTTGAATTAACTAATGACTCTCTTAGCCCGTATCCAGAAAAATATGCAAGTATGCAAGATGCGGCAAATACCAGTGCATTAAGAAAATTGCTTAATAAAAAAATATAAACTGATAACAATAAGATTAAAACAAATAAAAAAATTTTACTGTAATTAATAACCATTTTACTTTGGGGTTTTCATAGCAACACCATTTAATGGCCCGAATGTCTCCGCATCTGCCTTAATCCAATTTTCATAATCCTTGAAAGCAGTCGATGTTAATTTTAAACTTTTTATACGCTTATCTTTAGGAAGGGGAGTTTTTTTAATGAACCCTTTCTGTATTCCAGCCTCAATAATGGATTGTATTGAAGATTTTGACCCTGTTTTAGGGGAAATAGACTCGCATAAATGCTGAAAAGAAGTTGTATAATTGGGATCAAAAGTTGCCAATGCAATTATTGTCATCACATTCCAATGTAAAGGAGATTGGAAGATAAAGTTTGTGAGAGGTAAATTTAGTTCATATTCTTCATAAAATCTTAGAGCAGACTCTATTGTTTTAACAATTTCTTGATGGTACTTGCTATTCATTGATATGGAATACTATTAGACTCCCATAATAAATAATTACCTATGTTTGGTAATAGTTTTTAAATATTATTTTTATTTAAACAGCAATTTTAGAAAGTCTTGATGCGATAATTTCTTCAGCTTCAGCAACAACTCTTTCAATTAGTTCCTTACAAGTTGGTATATCATGAATAAGTCCAGCTACCATACCACAACTCCATGCGCCAGCATCCATCGCGCCTTCTTGCATGATTTTTGGATAAACACCCGCAACTTCACCAAAAATATCTTGTATTTGAATCTCATCTCCTAGAGATTTTTCTTTTTCGAGTATTTTTGTAACTGCATCATTCTTTAAAACTCTTTCTGTATTTCTTAATGGTCGCATAATTAGTTCAGTATCAAGTTCACTTGCATTTACTAGGGCCTCTTTTACATTTTGATGAACAGGAGCTTCTTTTGTTGCAATAAAGCGAGTTCCCATGTTTACACCCTCAGCACCCATGGCTAGTGCAGCTACGAGTTGTTGGCCATTACCCATGCCACCTGAAGCAATAAATGGAATTTTTAATTCTTCAAAAGCACGAGGTAAAAGTATCATATTTGGAATATCATCTTCACCAGGGTGACCACCACATTCAAAACCGTCAACACTCGCCGCGTCGCATCCAATTTTTTCTGCTTTTAGAGCATGTCTAACAGACGTACACTTATGTATTACTTTTATTCCAGCATCTTTAAGAAGTGGCATAAATTTTTCAGGACTTCTTCCGGCAGTCTCTACAATTTTTACACCACCTTTGACAATTGACTCTATATAGCCAGGATAATCTGGGTTTGCAAAACCTGGAAGGAAAGTCAAATTAACACCAATTGGCCTGTTAGTCATATCTTTGCAACGAGCTATTTCGTTCGCAAGATCTTTTGGACTGGCTTGGGTAAGCCCGGTTATTATTCCTAAGCCTCCTGCATTAGAAACTGCAGCAGCCATTTCAGCAAAGCCAACATAATGCATACCGCCCTGTACAATTGGATGATCTATTTCGAACATTTCTGTAATTTTTGTTTTAATCATTGTTTTTCCCGGATTTATAAATAATTTGAGTATTAGACTTTATCGAGCTTTTTAAATCAAGCAGATTTTTCAGCTATTTATTTGAAAGGATTATTATGATTAATCGACTTAAGTGGGCCAGTACTTTTTTTATCTTGGTTGGTATTTTGCTAACTAATTTAAATATTTATCCCTTAAATATATTTGTTCATGGAACAGGTGCGATTGGATGGACAATAGTAGGGTACATGGTTGCAGATCGAGCAATATTAACAAATTTTGGACTTCAAATCCCTTTGTTTATAATTGGTAATATATATCTTTTGGTATAAGTAATTTGTATGTCTGAAAAAGAGGTGGTGACTAACATATTTGGTGATGAGATCGAAGCTTGTTGCTATGATCCAATGACAGGATATTTTAGAGATGGTTTCTGCAATACTGACGATCACGATTATGGAAGCCATGTAGTTTGTGCAGTAATGACTGATGATTTTTTGAAATTCAGTAAATCTAAAGGAAATGATCTCTCAACACCAAGACCTGAATTCAATTTTCCTGGATTAAAAGAAGGGGATCGTTGGTGTCTTTGCGCTTTGAGATGGAAAGAGGCATATGATGCAGGCGTTGCGCCAAAAGTACACCTTGAAAGCTGCCATTTAAATTCTTTAAACTTTGTTACAAAAGAGCAATTAGAAGAGCACGCGGTAAATAGATTAAATTAATAATAATGAAATTTTTAATCTCAATAATTTTTCTTTCTTTCACCTTTAATTTACATGCTTCAGAATACAAATTAGAAAAAGTAATCTCTGGACTTAATAAGCCATGGGGTATGAGTTTTATTAATGATAATGAATTATTTCTTACACAAAAATCAGGTGAAATTTTACAAATTAATTTAACAACAAAAGAAATAAAAAATTATCCTCATAATTTAAAAGTTGTTCAACCGCACTGGCAAGCTGGAATGCTAGACATTGTCTATAAAGACGGTGAGATTTTTGTTAGTTATACTGAAGACAGAGGAGATAATAAAACAAGCACCTCAATAGCTAGAGGTTTTATTGAAAACGATAGTTTTAGTAAGATAGAAAATATTTTTCAATCAGGTTCCTCTTGGAACAATATCCATTGGGGATCAAGACTAATGTTTAAAGATGACCTTCTCTACGCAAGTATAGGTGAACGCGGATATGGAAGTGTTGCACAAGATCCCACAAGTTATTTTGGGAAGATGATCAGAATAAATAAAGATGGGTCAGCACCAAGAGATAACCCGTATATAGAGAATGAGGGTTGGCTGCCTGAGATATATCAAATAGGTTTAAGAAACCCTCAGGGGATAATTTTAAACCCTCAAGATAATGAGATATATATAACTAATCATGGTCCAAGAGGTGGAGATTTTTTTGGAAAAGTTGAGGCAGGTACTAATTACGGTTGGGCAGATGTTGCTTGGGGCGGTATTGATTATGATGGTTCAATTATTGGTGATGGAAGTGCCTGGAAAGAGGGACTCTTAAAGCCAATTTACACGTGGGTTCCCTCAATTGCTGTGAGTGATATGACCTTTTATGGAGGAGACTTGTTTCCTGATTTAAAAAACAAATTACTAATAACAAGTTTAAAAGCGCAAAAGTTAATCTCACTTGAATTTGATGGAAAAAAAGCAAGAAATGAAACAATTCTATTTGAAAAGATTGGTCGAGTTCGAGATGTTGAAACAAATAGCACAGGTGAAATCTATGTAATTATTGACAACGATAATAGTGGCATTTGGAAACTAGTCAGCAATTAATGTTTTATTTTTATTATGTTATTAAAATCCTAGCTTATTACTTACTACCTCTTTATTTGTTTCGAAAAAGAAAATTTCACAAAAAATTATTGAGTATTCAATCTTTTTTGTTGTTTACATGGTTAGTTTACTTAGCACTATTGTCGTATTTACCATTCGTAGATTACTACTATACAAATGAACTGAATGTTCAGTTTATAATACCAAATTATGCAGTTTATATTTTACCACTTTTATTTGCCCCCATACCGTTGTTATATTATTTGTTTTTTGCAACCTTAATCTCTAAAGTTAAAATATTAACGATAGGTATTGGACTACTGTACTTATTAATAAGCTCAACAATAATTTTCGGAATTGAGATTTTTAACCATCAAAAAAGAATTCCATTAGAAAAAATGTGTTATGATTTTCACAATGACTCAGAAGAAAAACTATCGTGCTGTCTCAAGGCAGGTTATATTTGGCAGGAAGGTTTTAGCTATTTTGAAGATATACCTTTGCGATGTGATAAATATATGAATTGGAATGAATAATATGAGTAATGTTAATTTGCTTTTAGGAAGAATTATAATCGGAATTTATTTTTTAGTTTTTGGAGCAATATATAAATTATTTAATTATGAATTTACTCTAAATTACATGCTTGATCATCAAGTACCCTATACAGAAATATCTTTAATAATCACAATTATTTTACAAAGCATATGTTCAGTTTCAATCTTAACCGGCTATTATTCAAAATTATCTGCCTTTGTTTTAGCTCTACTGACAATACTAATAAATTACTATATGCACGATTTTTGGAATATGAGTGAGGGCTTGGAGCAAAGACATGAACTTCAAAATTTTGTTAAAAACACAGGTATAATCGCTGGCTTATTAATTTTATCTGCTGTTCATCCAGGAAAATACAAATTAGGAGATTAAATGTACAAATATTTGCTACAAGGACTTAGAATAGGCGTCATTTCTAATTTATTTCTACTTTGGGCCTCATTAACAATAGCAAACATTAGCAATGACTTATTCCTTGTTGTTCCTGCTATAATTTTAATATCAGTTTCTGCCTTTAGATGTTTGTTTCCTGTAAATTATGCTTCGAAATCAGTAGTCATTGACTCAGTTCTTTCCTCAGTATTTGTGACACGATTTTTAGTAACTATCGTTGAGGTGACATATATCTATATGTTTAGCTATGTGCTCAGGATTATTAATTCTGATCAATATATGTTTGTTGATTTAATTTCTTGGTTAATGGTAATCCAAGTAATTATTTCACAGTTTTTTTGTTGGGGTGCAATACTTTTGAAATATGAGCGTTTTTACTTTTATGAGGAATTTGGATGGTTTGTAATATTTTTCATTAACACGTTCTTGAGCATATTTATGCTTAGCTTAGATCTATCAAATGCTCACCATTCATTAGTCATCATTAATATTTTTTTTGGAGCTTTATATTTACCATGGCAAATACTGCACTTAAAATCGATTACTAAAAGAATTAATACCAATCCTGAAATTAAAGCTCAAGAATTTAGCATGAATCTATCACAAGTTAAGCTAGAATTAAAAAGTTCAATCAATGATCGTAAAGTATCTTTTGATAGTAATGACTGGGGTGGAACAGTAGGTATGATGTGGATGTATGGGTATTGGATTTTATTTATTCCAGTATGGATGTTTTATATAATTTTAATTATTTGATTTTTTTCGCTTTACAAGCGTCATTCATTTTCCATTGAAAATATTGGTGTCCACATATTGTCTTCAAGGTATAGAGTGTTGACGTTAGATACTTTTATGGTAAGCAGATCTCTTCTTTCCATTTCATAATTTTCCTCAAAAACTATTGGTTGACCATCAACAAAACTAGGAGGAATTGAAATATTTGAAAAATCTAAATCATTATTTAATTTTACAGCCAAATTACTTTCGGATAATGAAAGTTCTGAAAATGTTTCACTATAAACATAATCTTTTAAACTTTCATATAGATTAGAATTAATAATTGCATCAACATAGATCTTCTTGCCATCATCTGACAAATAAGAAACAAATCCAATTAAGCTATTTCCTGTTAAATCGAATAATTCGTGACTATTTACGACTGGTACTGATACTTGAGCAACAGTATAGCTCATGTAATCATCTCCCACGGAGCAGCCGGTATTTTTGTATTCCATAAAATATGTTGATATAATCCGATTAACTTGACCAAGATCTTCACATGCAGCGACTTGGAATGATATTTCCATTGGAAGATTAAAAACTTTATCTTCTTTGTTATTTGCTAGATCTTTTAAGTCTGAAGTATAAAGATCTCCAATAAAATCAATTCTGCAACTAGCAAAAATAAAAAAAAATAGAATTATAAATAAATTTCTAAACATAATATGCATTCTAATTATTCTCCCATATAGGCTTGCTTCACGTCAACATTGTTTTTAATTTCCTCAGGCAAGCCAGAAGCAAGTATTTTCCCGTAATTAAGAGCAAGTATGCGATCTGACACTTTATTTACGAAACTCATGTCATGCTCAATCATTATAATAGTAATGCCTAATAAAGATTGAATGTCTTTTATCCAAAAGCCAAGATCAATTGTTTCCTCATTTGTTAACCCTGATGACGGTTCATCTAATAGAAGTAGTTTTGGATCAGTACAAAGTGCTCTTGCAAGCTCAACATTTTTGCGAACACCATAGGGAAGGCCGTTTATAAGAGTATCTCGGTAATGTTGAAGGTCTAGAAAGTCAATTACTTCTTCAACTTTAAGCCTATATTCATGTTCTTGTTTACGGGCACTAGGTGTAAAAAATACTTCAGATAAAATATTTGTTTTTTTATAAATGTGTCGTCCAAGGAGTAAATTCTGTAGAACAGTTGCATTTTCAAATAATTCTAAATTTTGAAATGTTCTTGCTATTCCAAGCTTTGATATATTGTGAGGCTTTGTTTTTGAGATATTTTTATTTTCAAAATATATCTCACCTTTGCTTGGTTCATAGATTCTGCTTATTACATTGAAAAGTGTTGATTTACCTGCTCCGTTAGGACCAATTATTGTAAATATTTCACCTTTGTCGACATCGAATGAAACATCGTTAAGCGCTTTTACTCCTCCAAATGCAACAGTAATATTTTTTACTTCAAACAAACTCATTATACTCGGTCAGATTTTGTAAATACTTTTTGTTTTTTAAATGTTTGTCTTTTGTAAGTAGGAAACAGTTCAAAAAATAACTTAATTTTTATCCATCTTCCATAAATGCCAAGAGGCTCATATAAAATGAAGAATACAAGTATTAATCCAAATAACATTGGCTCAAGTCCTGGCTGTGAACCAATAGAGCTTGGTAAATAATCACGACAGATAGCAATTAATTGAGGTAAAAAGCCAACGAATATTGCTCCAAAAACTGTTCCATGTAAACTTCCCATTCCACCAACAACGATAAGCAAAAGTAACGTTAATGATAAAAAGATATTAAAAATATCAGGAGCTAAGTATCCAATATAATGCGCAAGTAATGCGCCAGCTAATCCTGTAAAAGCTCCAGAAATAGCGAATGATAAAGCTTTATAGAGACCTAAGTTAACGCCTAAACTTTGTGCTGCAATTTCACTGTCTCTAATAGCAACAAACGCCCTACCAGTTGGAGATCTGAGTATATTTATTGCCGCAAACATCGCTGCAATAAGAAAGACAAGGCAGACATAATAAAAGAAAACACTGTCATAAAAGCTCATACCCAAGAATTCGGGTTGAGGCACAGGTAAGCCTCTGTTACCGCCTGTAAAGTGTTCCCATTTTATAAAAACATGTTCCGCAATAAAGCCTAAGGCTAATGTTGCTATAGCTAAATACATCCCTGTTAAGCGTAGTATTGGTATTCCAATTACAGCTCCCACTAGAAATGAAACAACTATTACGATTGGAATTGATGCATAAAAAGGTACTCCATTAGTTAGTAAGAAGGCATGAGTATAAGCACCAACTCCTAAGAACGCGGCATGACCTAAGGATGCAAGACCTGTGTATCCAGATAATATCATTAAACCAATACCAGCAATGGATAGAATGCAAATATATGAGATTTCACCTAAGTAAAAATCATCTAAGACAAGTGGTAATGCCGCCATGATTAAAATAAGCAGTGAATACCAAAAACGATCACCGTTATGTTTTGCAATATTTATATCTTGTGAATATTTAGTTTTAAAAATAAATCTCATTAAACTTTTTTGACCTCAGCTTTATCTGAGAACAAACCTCTTGGATAAATAATTAATGTTAAGATAAGAACGAGGTAAGCAGATATTTCTCTCACTCCCTCAAACAAATAATTTTCGTAAGTTCCACATAATTGTTCGACAATACCTATTATAATTCCTCCAACAATTGCTCCAGGTATTGATCCAAATCCTCCTAGAACAGCTGCAGCAAAAGCTTTTAAACCAATCAATGATATTGATGTGTCTACCAAAGTAATTGGTGCGAGAAGTACACCGGCGACAGCAGCAACTCCTGCCGATATTGACCATATTAATGAAAAAATAAATTTAACTGGTATTCCCATATAGTAAGCAGCTAATTGGTTTTCTGAAGATGCCCTCATAGCCACACCAATTTTTGAAAAAGTAAAAAAGAAATAGAGTGCAGACATCAGAATTGCCGTCCCAGCAATTATTGAGAGGTTCACATATGAAATTATTAAACCGTTAAACTCAGTTATCTTTCCTGAGAACGGTGTGCTGAATGAAAATATATCTGTACCCCAGTAAATTGATGCAAACCCTCTAAAAATGAATCCTAAACCAATAGTAAGCATCACAGTTGCAAATGCAGGTTGACCAATGATTTGACGAACAACAACAGCGTCAAGAAAAAAGCCAAATACTGCAATAATTAAGACAGTTAAGGCAAATCCAGTGAGATAGTCCATTCCCATAAGGCCAATAAGTGAGTAAGCGACAAATGCGCCAAGCATAAGAATATCACCTTGAGCAAAGTTTATTGTCTCAGTCGCCTTGTAAATTAGGACAAAACCTAGTGCTACTAGTCCATATATGCAGCCTGAAGCTACACCATCAATTATTAATTGAATCAATTGCATAAATTATAATTCTAATATTCTACTTTAAGTAATTAATTTTTTTTATCAAATATATATTTACAAGGATAACAAGTTATAAAAATTAGTCACTTTATATAAAAAATTCACTTTCTAACAAAGAAATAAATAATTAACCTTTCGTTCATATAACAATTATAGGGGGTTATATGTTTAAAACAGACGATAACGTAATTAAAGCCTGTATGTTTATTTCAGGCTTAATATTCTTCGTTTACGGATGCGTGATGATGTTCAATTACGATTTCATGATTGATCGATATCCAACATTCGAAGATAACTTAACTACAGAATTTTTTTTAAATTGGTTTGGAGCAGTTAACTTTGTAGCCTACGTAGGCATTCTATATATGGGTTTCAAAGGGTTAGAGAGGGCATTTTTTGCTTATGCACTGCCTGTCGTTCTACTTCAATTAATATGGGTTGTGATGTCATTGCAGCTAAGCGGTGGAGAAAACTATACCGGTCTTTATGCATGGATAATTTTGTTTGTGCTATTAGCCATAGCAAGATTTAGAGCTGGTTATCCACTTGCAATTGAGAAAGCTGGAAGTCCGTTTGGAGTTACTGACAAAACAACTCAAATCATGGGGTACATAGCAATTGCCGCAGTACTATTTAATATTGTTTCATACTTCATATATCCGGGTGGGCTCATTGAGCAATCTCCACTATTAGAGAGCAATCCTCAATCTGAACACAGTGTATTAGGAATAACTATGATCAACATAGCTATACTGATTGCGCTTGTTTATCAGTTTAGAGCTGGATTAAGCGGAGTTTTAGTTTCAATGAGTGTAGTTGCAGGAACGATGTTTTTTTGTGGAATGTTAGTTGGAAGTGTAACTTTTCCTGATGGTGGTAATCCATTATTGGCATTCTTCATAACCCTTAACTTCGTTTTATTTGTGACTATCTTTTTCAGAAACCAAAGTAATTTTTAGGAGGAACAAAATGATTAAAGTTGAAGACACAATAAGCAGAGTAATAATTTGTTTCTTAATAGTTTTATTTCTCTTTTATGGTTTTATGTTTATTGACAATGAGCCAGTATTAGCTTTTGCAGAACGAATAGGAACTAATCCGAGCGATGTCGATGCAGCACATATTCTGCTGTTTGCAAATCTTGGGTGGGTTTATATAGCTTTTGCGGTTGGTTTTACAGCATGCTTACTTGCACCAATTGAACAATCTACAGTTTTTTTTAGAATGATGTTGGTTGGATCCTTTATCACTTCTATAAGGCAAATTGTTTTATTTATGGGCGAAGATGGGGGTGCTAATCCAGTTCCTATGGTGGCTAGTATACTTGTTTTCATTCTGATGAATGTCTTGTACGACAGGGCAGGAATGAGAATTGGTAGAACATTTTAAACATACTTAATCTATAAATTAAGGACCCGTTCAATTAATACTTGGACGGGTCTTTTTTTATAAAATCCTAATTTTTCCTCATTTTTCTTATAATGATCCCAATATACAAATTACCCTAATTGAAATAAAATATAGACGTTGAAAATGTAAATAATTATGGCGTCTCAATTTACACTCTTTGGTTCTCATCATTTAATTTCGATCATTTCAATATTTTTGATCTCTGTTCTGTTTCCACTTGTTATCAAAGGATTAAATGTAAAATCTGTTACTAAGACAGTTTTATTGATACTGGGTATCACTTTAATTACTCATGAGCTCATAAAACCATTCTATAGAGTTATTTATTACGATCATTCAATATATGAGGTGTTCCCAATACATATTTGCCACTTAGCCGCATTATCGATGGGGATTTATATTTTAACAAAAGTAAAATTCTTCTTTGAAGTTGCTTATTTTTTTGGATTAACAGGAAATCTCTTAGCAATGGTAACACCAGATCTTGACTATTCGTATCCAGATCCAGAATTTATCACGTATTATTTTGGTCATGGCCTTTTATTTTTAACTGTTTTTTACGTATGTATTTGCACTGATGTGAAACTTACCTGGTGGTCTGTATTTAGAGTTCTCTTATTTGCTGTATGTCTCTTACCGGCAATATACTCTCTCAATATGTACCTAGTTGAATATTACAGTGATGTAAATTATTGGTATTTAATGATCACTCCGGCAGCCAACACGCTGTTGGATTTTTTCCCAGCTCCACCATGGCATATTCCATATCTAGCATTGATTACAGTAATCTTATTCACTGCCATTTACCTTCCATTTAAATACTTAAACAGTTATAAACAGACAAGTTTTTAATTGATTAAGTAAATATGATCGAAAACGAGAATTTATTTAATATTCTAAATAAATTAGATGACGCTGTAATTATTACTGACTGGGATAAAAAAATTATCTTTCAAAATGATTATTCTATTGAGATATTTGAAAACGATTTCACATCACAAATCATTACCAACCTTATAAGAGACCCTAAAATCCTTGAAAGCCTTGAACAGACAATTGATAAGAATATTGAAACAACAACAGATTTTATAATTAATAAAAATATTTCAGATCAATCGGGAGAACTTAATTTTGACGTTAGTATTTATCCCAGCAAGAGCAAAGAGGAAGATAATTTAATTTATATAATTTTAAAAAATGTATCAATTCAAAGAAATATAGAAAAAGTAAAAACATCTTTTGTGGCTAATGTTAGTCATGAACTTAAGACGCCTCTCTCTACAATTATTGGATTTATTGAGACTATCCGTACAACTGCAAAAGATGATAAAAAGTCTAAAGATGAGTTTATGGAAATAATCAATGATGAAGCAAATCGTATGGATCGATTGATTGATGATTTATTAACTGTCTCCAAAATTGAGAGTAATGAACACATTCATCCAACTTCAAAAATAAATTTAAATAAATGTGTCGAACGTGTGCAAAAAAACCTGACAAAAAAACTTACATCAAAAAATATGAAGATCGAGATTAACACAAATTCAAATGATCACCATATTCTTGGAAATGAAGATGAACTAATACAACTTTTTTCAAATTTACTTGAGAATTCATTTAAGTATGGTCATGAAAACTCCGAAATTAATGTAAGTATTCAAAAAACGAAAAATAACGAAGACCATAACACTTCATTATTTAGAAAAAATATTATTGAAGTTGAAATAAAAGATCAAAGTGATGGCATTCCTGAAAAATACATTCATAGACTGACAGAGCGTTTTTTTAGAGTTGATAAATCTCGATCAAAAGCGATAGAGGGAACTGGCCTTGGATTAACTATTGTTAAACACATTTTAAACAAGCATCGTGGCAATATTGAAATATCAAGTACGCTTAACAAGGGAAGTATATTTACAATTCAGTTACCAGAGGCGCCAATATCATAAGAATATTAAATAAAATCAATTAGTTATTAATCCAACAGTGTAATAATTTTGTAACATTCTTTTAATACATTTGTAACTTCCATCCAGTAATTTTTGATGAATCAAAAATTTACTTAAAAGAGGAGACATAAATGAATTTATTAAAAATTTTGATTGTAACATTAATTGCCTTTGGTTCTTTATTTGGCACCTCATATGCACGAGATCAAATAAAGATAGTTGGCTCTTCAACTGTTTACCCTTATGCAACAATTGTTGCTGAACGATTTGGTAAATCAGGCTTTAAAACGCCAGTGATTGAAAGTACTGGAACAGGGGGTGGAATGAAACTCTTTTGTGCAGGTGTTGGCGTCAACCATCCTGACATTACCAATGCTTCCAGAGTAATAAAAGAAGGTGAAATAGAGCTTTGCAAGAAAAATGGCGTTGCCGAAATAATTGAAATTGTAATCGGAAACGATGGTTTAACGCTTGCTCACAGTTTAGAAGCTTCCAATGCAGACTTTAATCAAGAGCAATTATACTTAGCTCTTGCAGACGAAGTTCCAGTCAATGGTCAATTTGTTAAAAACCCTTTTCAGAAATGGAGCGAGATAGATCCAAATCTTCCTGATCATAAAATTGAAGTCCTTGTAGCTCCTCCCACTTCAGGAACAAGAGATGCATGGGATTCTCTAATTATGGTTAAAGGATGCAAAGCCGCGGGAGCCTATGATATGTGGTCAGAACTTGGCGAAAAGGCAAAAAAGAAATGTAGGATATCAAGAGAAGATGGTCGTGTTATTGAAGCGGGTGAAAATGATGCATTGATAGTTCAAAAATTAACTGAGGATCCTGAACGGTTTGGTTATTTTGGATACAGTTACCTGTTAGTTAATGAAGACAAAATAAAACCTACTTCAATTGCTGGTATAGAGCCGACATTGGAAGGAATACAAGACTATTCATACCCAATAGCAAGGCCATTACAGTTTTATGTTAAGAAAGCACATATTGGTTCTATTCCTGGTATTGAGGAGTTTTTACAAGAATTTACAAGTTCTAGAGCGATGGGTGAAGATGGATATCTTACTGACATTGGGCTTGTAGCACTTTCTGATGATGATGCTGATGAAATAAGAGAAAGAGTTAGCAATTTATCAACATTATCAACAGAATAATTTTTAATATCAGTATAACTGGAAGAGATTTTTTTTCTTCTAGTTATATTGATTAAATAGAGATTTTTATGGGTTTAATAACTTTTTTTTTATTAGTTTTATTTGCTATAACAAGCTTCTACTTGGGGTACTTCAGGTCAAATAGAGTAAGAGTTATTGAAAAACAAAGGCCTTTTTCTCTCGATAAATATTATGGTTACTACCTTGCAATTTGGTCTGTAGTTCCAGCGGTTATAATTCTTTTTGCTATACTTATTTTTGATGGATTTATTGTAAAAAATTACGTTTTATCTGAATTCTATTCTCAAGGAATTGATCAATCAGAAATTAGTTTATTGTTTACTCAAATAGAAAATACAAGAAATGGCATAAAGCTATTTAATAGTGAAGATGAAATTATTGTAAATGCAGTAAATAAATTAAATTATATAGAAGGAATATTTGATATCACTTCAATAATTACAGTCTTTAGTGTTTCAAGTTTGTTTTTATTATATGGCTATAGAAAAATAAACTTAAATTTTGATGCAAGACTCATTGTTGAAAAATTTATACTTATTGGATTTTTTCTTTGTTCTCTTATTGCAATTCTAGTTACAGTTGGAATTATATTTTCATTATTATACGAGACTGTCCGTTTTTTTAGCCAAGTTCCCATTTTAGATTTTTTATTTGGGACAAATTGGAGTCCCCAAAGAGCTTTTGTAAGAGATGCGGCCGACGCGGCAGATATAGAAAATGCATTTGGTGCAGTACCTCTATTTTCAGGTACATTTTTGATTGCATTTATAGCTATGTGCGTATCAATCCCAGTAGGCTTACTTACTGCGATCTATATGTCAGAATATGCAAAAAGCTCTGTAAGAAATACTGCAAAACCAATTATTGAAATACTCGCTGGTATACCAACAGTGGTTTATGGATTCTTTGCTGTTATCACAATCGCACCCTTTATTAGGTCATTGGGGGGATCAATCGGTCTTGATGTTTCATCAGAAAGTGCTCTTGCGGCAGGATTAGTAATGGGAATAATGATTATTCCATTTGTATCTTCATTGTCTGACGACGTTATTAGCTCTGTGCCTCAAAGCTTGCGTGAAGGATCTTACGCAATGGGCGCAACAAAAAGTGAAACCATAAAAAAAGTTATTATACCTGCTGCTTTACCAGGTATAATTGGCTCATTTCTTTTGGCTGTATCTAGAGCTATCGGTGAAACAATGATTGTTGTAATGGCAGCAGGTTTGGTCGCAAACCTTACAGCAAATCCACTTGAAGCTTCAACAACAATAACTACACAAATAGTTGTAATATTAATAGGTGACCAGGAGTTCGACAGCCCAAAGACCATGTCAGCTTTCGCATTAGGATTAACTTTATTTGTAATGACATTAATACTCAATTTCATAGCTTTAAGAGTTGTAAAAAAATACACAGAAAAATATGAATAGTAATTCTCTAAAAATTTCGAATGAAAATCTAAAGCGTAGACTTAATGCTGAGCGAAGATTTAAATTTTATGGAGTTATAGCAATATCGTTAGCGTTAATTTTTGTACTAATATTATTTACCAATATCATCAGCAAAGGTTATTCAGCCTTTTACAGAACATTGATAGAGATAAAAATAGAGTTTAACGATAAAGTTCAGCCTGAAATGTTTAAACAGATGTCTGATACTGAAATTAATAAATTGGATTTATACTCATTTTCGAAAAAAAATATTTACAGTAATTTTCCAGATATTGAAAAAAAATCTGATAAAAAAAAGATTATAAAGTTATTTAGTATTGAATTTGAAGAAGAGATAAAAACTTATATTAATAAAAATAAAAATAATTTAGGCAACAAAATCAATCTATATATTTCTGCCTCTGATGATATTGATCAAATACATAAAGGTAACTATTCTAGAGATATTCCAGAAGAACGAAGAAGAGTTTCAAATTTCCAGTTATCTATTTATGATGAACTCGTGGGCCAAAATAAAGTAAAATTTGAATTTAATTTGCCATTTTTTTCAAGAGGAGATTCAAGGGAAGCAGAGTTAGCTGGTCTAGGTGGATCGTTAATTGGATCATTTTTTACAATGATAATTGTATTGCTTTTATCATTTCCATTCGGTCTTTTTGGCGCAATATATCTTGAAGAATTTTCTAAGAGAAACAGATTTACAGATTTTATTGAAATAAATATTAATAATCTTGCTGCAGTTCCATCAATTGTATTTGGATTACTTGGATTAGGCATCTTGTTAAATACATTTGAATTACCCAGGTCAACAGCCTTAGTAGGAGGCATAACTTTATCACTTATGACTTTACCTACTATAATTATTGCTACGAGAGCTTCGTTGAGGTCAGTGCCTCCATCAATTCGCGAAGGTGCACTTGCTGTTGGTGCATCGAAAGTTCAGACAGTAATGCATCACGTTGTTCCTTTGGCATTACCTGGCTCTATAACAGGAACCATTATAGGAATAGCAAGGGCATTAGGAGAAACAGCACCATTACTGTTAATTGGCATGGTCGCTTTTATTGTTGATGTGCCATCTTCACCTTTAGACCCATCTACTTCACTGCCAGTTCAAGCATATTTATGGAATGATAGTGCTGAAAGAGCCTATGAGGAAAAAACATCAGCTGCTATCATTATATTGTTAAGCTTTTTGATTTTATTTAATTTAATCGCTGTATTTATTAGAAGAAAATTTGAAACAAAGTGGTAAAATAATTTAAATGGAAAATAAAGTTAAAGTATGCGTCGAAAATTTAAACGTTCACTACGGTGAGAAACAGGCATTATTTGATGTCTGTATGGATATAAATCAAAATGAAATTACGGCTCTTATTGGACCATCTGGATGTGGCAAATCTACATTTCTTAGATGTTTAAATCGAATGAATGATGTTATTGATATTTGTAAAGTAGAAGGCTCAATTAAGATCGATGGACAGAATATATATGACAAAGATATACAAGTAGAAAAGTTAAGAGAGAGAGTAGGGATGGTATTTCAAAAACCTAATCCATTTCCAAAGTCAATATTTGAAAATGTAGCTTATGGCCCAAGAATTCATGGTCTAGCAAAAGATAAAACTGAATTAGAGGAGATTGTTCATACAAGTCTAAAAAAAGCTGCAATTTTTGATGAGGTTAAAGACAGATTGGATGAAACTGGCACCAGTTTATCTGGAGGTCAACAGCAAAGGCTTTGTATAGCTAGGGCTATTTCAGTAAATCCTGATGTAATACTGATGGATGAACCATGCTCTGCATTAGATCCCATAGCAACAGCAAAAATTGAGGCATTAATGGAAGATTTAAAAAAAGAGTATACAATAATTATTGTGACTCATTCTATGCAACAAGCTGCAAGAGTATCTAAAAAAACTGGTTTTTTTCATTTAGGTAATCTTATTGAAGTTAATGATACTGAAACAATCTTTTCTACGCCTGCAAATGATAAAACTCTAGATTATGTAACTGGAAGGTTTGGATAATGAGTGATCATCTAGTTGAGTCCTATGATAAACAATTAGAATTAATTAATTCTAATTTAGTAAAGATGGGTGGACTTGTTGAGCAGCAAGTGAAGGATTCATTAAAGGCCCTTGATGACAAGGATACAGAATTTGCTGAAGAGATACTTAAAAAAGACGATAAAATTGATAATCTTGAAAAAGAAATCTATGCACTTGCATATAAAATTATAGCAATGAGGCAACCTATGGCTAATGATTTGCGTACCGTTGTATCTGCACTAAGCATTGCAAATGACTTAGAAAGAATGGGCGATCATGCAACGAATGTAGCTAAACGTGTAGCCAATGTGAAAGTATCCATGCCAAGTCAATCGATATCAAAAATTGTTCAGATGGGAGACGACGTTCAAAACATGATTAAAAATGTTCTTGATGCCTTTATCAAAATGTCTGAAAAGAAAGCAATTACTGTATGGGATTCTGACATTGATATAGACGAAACATATTTATCAATTTACCGTGAATTATTACAAATGATGGCAGACAATCCAGAAACTATAAATGGATGTGCTCACTTGCTCACAATTGCAAAAAATATTGAACGCATTGGTGATTATGCACAAAATATTGCTGAGGATATTCATTTCATAGTCACAGGCGAAACCTTGGAGAGAAAATCTGACAATGCCGGTCAATGGGAAGACTTAGATATTAAGACTTAATATGAAAGCTAAAATTCTTGTTATTGAAGATGAGCTACCGATAGTAGAATTATTAAAGTACAATCTATCAAAAGCTAATTATGATGTGGATTACTGTTTAGATGGTGAATCCGCACTAGATAAAATTTTTTCATCAGTAAAATATGATTTGATTTTGATTGATTGGATGCTTCCTGAGTTATCTGGAATTGAGATAAGTAGAAGAATAAGAAAAAACAAATCAACAAAAAATGTACCCTTGATAATGTTAACCGCTAGAGGAGAAGAAGAAGATAAATTGAGAGGTTTTGAAAGTGAAGTAGATGATTACATAACAAAACCGTTTTCAATCAATGAGTTATTAGCTAGAATTAAAGCGGTACTTAAGAGAATGAGACCAATTTTTTATAACGAAGTTTTAACCTACAAAGGAATTAGTCTAGACGCATCTTCTCATAAGGTTTCAAGAAACGAGATTGAAATTGATTTAGGTCCCACAGAATTTAATTTGCTTAGATTTTTAATGGAAAATCAAGGAAAGGTATTTTCAAGGCAGCAGTTACTAGATCATGTTTGGACATCAAGCCCTTACGTTGAACCAAGAACTGTGGATGTTCATATCAGAAGATTAAGAAAAGCATTAAACAATGGCTTTGAATACGATCCAATAAGAACAGTACGTTCAGCAGGGTATTCTCTTGGCTTATAAGTAGAAATTTTCTAATGAGATACGTATTCTAATAAGAAAACGCCTATAAACAAAATAATAGCTGCAGCAAGCCTTCTCTTTAACCCTTGTTCTTTAAAAAATAATAATCCGATTAGTGAGGCAAAAATTATACTGCTCTCTCTTATTGAAGCGACATAGTGAATTGGTGCTTGTGTATATGCCCAAAGAACAAGTGAGTACGAAGTTACAGAGCCAATTGCAGCAATAATTAGTGGTAACTTGTTTTCTGTGAATGTTGTTATCAATAAATTACGTTGATTGCTTATAGAATAAAGCAGAATTGGAATAGGCATCAAAAAAAATAGCCATACAATATACTGCATTGAACTTTCTACTGTTTTGACTGCGTATGAGTCAACTAAAGTATAAAACGTTATAGATACTGGAAAATATAATAAGGCCAATACGTTTTTATAATCTAAGCTGAAACTTTTACCGATAAAAAGGACAAAAATACCTGAAATGATTATTCCAATTGCTATGATTTCATTTAATGAAATTGTCTTGTTTAAGATAAATATTAAAATCAAAATTGTTAGTAAAGGTGCAAGACCCCTTGCAAATGGATAAGCGACCGAAAAATCCTCTATAGCATATGCTCTTGTTAACGAGTGCATGTACATTGTATGGGCAATGACTCCGAAAAATAAATATATTGCTGCAGTAGAAGACGGCATACCAACGTAAAATAATAAAGGCACCATAAATAGAGCAATAATCGTTGCTAAGATAACCATCTTCGCAAATCCATTACCTTTATTTTTTATGAAAGCATTCCAAGACGCATGCAATATTGCTGAAAATAATATGACGCTTAAAATTGACATATTACGGAGTAAGCCATTTTTTGTTTAAACTGCCATTTGTGGATGTAAACAATGCTCGGCGATGACCTTGACGATGCAAATAAAGCCACTCAATCGAGTGAATTTGAATTTCCACTAAAGTAAAGTTGTTGTAACCGTTTTGTAAAAGATCATCGTCTGGAAGTTCGTTTTCATGCTCTGGTAAGTACCCTGAAGTTGGTTCATCCGATGGAGTTCCAGGTGCCTTTTCAACAACATAACATTTCTTGCTAAATGACCTTGAGTTATCCCAGGCCATTTTTGCTTTATCGTTTTTATGATTAATTTCAGCTTTTCCCGACACTTTTATTTGTATCTTTTTGCCATGATCGTAAAACAACATGGTTACTGCATTATTTTTTTTGATTTCATCAATTTTACTGGATCGGATATCCGTATGAAAACTTATGGTATTATTTTTCTTATCAACATGCCTTAAGACAACTGTTCTAACCGATGGAAATGAGTCATTGAATGTTGAAATATATCCTTGATGTAATTCGGATTTTGACTTTGATTTACCAATTATGAGTTGATCCCAAATATTTTCATAGGTCTTATCAAGATCATCATAGAAATCAGGTTTATCGTGTATATGATCTTTTACCATTCGAGCTTTTTTCCTTCATAATTTAAAAATGAGCCAGAGTTATCAAGATTTAGATCATTTATAACATTGATCATTCGGGCAATGCTCTCAGGTATCTCTAATTTCGCGCTTGTGCCACCCATATCGGTTTTTACCCATCCTGGGTGCAAAATAAGGACAGATATACCATCTTCTTTCCAATCTATTGATAAGCTTTTTGCTGCAGAATTAAGAGCTGATTTTGACGAGCGATAAAAATAAAATCTACCAGAGTAATTGTCATCAATGCTTCCCATTTGACTGGATATAAAAACGACTTTCTTATCAGATCCCATTTTTAAGTTGTTCTTTAATTTTCGTGCAAGAATTATGGGTATCACAGCATTAATTCTCATTTCATTCATCCAGGCATTTGTATCAAGATCTTCTTTTAATTGCTCATCACTAAAAATACCTGCGTTGTGAATGAGTATGTCAATTTTTCGAGACTTGATACTTGTTACAAAATTATTCACGCTTGCATCAGAATTTAAGTCAAGTTCGGCTATATCGATGTTACTAATTTCATTCAACTCTTTTGAGCTATCTTTATTTCGAGTGGTTGCAATGATATTATGGTTTGTGTTGCTGTATTGCTTTACAAACTCAAGCCCAAGACCTCGATTGGCTCCTATGATTAATATATTGCTCATTTTATATATAAACTTATAGTACGTTCATGAGCATTTTAGCAAATCCTCTTCGACTAATCTTCTTTTTTTATTTATTTTATCTTTATTACTCATATGTGCGACCTGTACCTGTTGACTCTACAGTAAGAGAGGTAGCAAATTTTATTACTGATTATGGAATACACTTTATCTCATTTTTCATACTTGGCGCTATGGCACAATTGGCTAACAATAAAAATAATGATTTTGTATTTGGTATCAGCTTAGCCCTGATCACAAGTGTTTTTATTGAGTTTATACATTTTTTTATACCGTTTCGTGATTTTGTAATAATGGAAGGTTTTGCAAATATAGTTGGTTGTGTATCAGCTATTTATCTAATAAGTTATTTAAGAAAAAAAAATGAGTAAACTTTTAATTAGAAATATATGTCAACCACCGGATAGCAATCCTTACGGCACGGCTCATGGAGCCTGGATCGTAAAACAAATGGCCCATGGAGGCATTTATATGACTCAGCTTGTTTCAAAAGGAAATGCCGTATTAGTTGAGTCTAAAGTTAAATATAAAAATCCAATGCATGTTGGTAAATTCATCAATGTTTACGGATCAATTGTATCTGTAAAGCAGTCCAAAATGATATTCAAAATCACTGCAATGCGTTGTGAAATGAACCAAAAGGAAGTTGAAGTGGCGGTAGGGGAGTTTTCCTACGTTGCTATCAATGACAAAAATAAAACAAGAAAATTTAAACCAAATTTAAAGATCTAAAAAAAGCCCCCAAATTAATGGGGGCTTAATGTAGTTAAAACGGAGCTCCACTCAAAAAGTGGAGGTTTCCACATCTACAATCACATGGAATTTCACTACTCGAGCAAAGCTCCTCTATACTACCTATAGACATAGACCACCTCCTTTCATTAAATATGGTTAAAACTGTATTAGTATATATAATTTACTGGATTCTTATTTCAATCAAGGAGTTTATTATGCAACCCGAATTAATTTTTGAGCCAGTCATCAATATGCTATGGCTTTCTTTGGCTGTTTTTGCCTTTGGCACAGTCCTTAGACTTAAGGCTATTGTCATCGATAAGAAGAATACAGAAGATGATTTTAAAATACCCACATTTGAAAACGGCAGTGAATTAATTCAAAATAGTCAGCGAAATTTGACAAATTTATTCGAATTTCCAATCTTCTTTTACGCGGTTTGCATTATGATTTATGTAACGGGAACTGTTGATGAGTATTTTATGTTATTAGCAACATGGTTCTTTTGGTTAAGAGTTCTACACTCAATCGTTCATATATTTTACAATAAAATCATACCTGGTGTTGCCTTGCCAGTTAGAACGTTATTTTGGTTACCGTCTACGATTATCCTGGCGTGGATGGCTTATCGAGCCTGCTCTTTAATGATCTGATGTTAACTAATATTTTAGTTCCAGCACTTGGGCTTATTTTATTAACTTTTGTTATTGGATTAATTCATACAATCGCATCAGTTAATTTAATGGGTAAAGGCAAGGACTGGGAGGAAAGTGGAATTCCTGTCGAGCCTTATAAAGATGCTCCTCTACATTTGAAAATTATAAAAAATAATATTTCAAATATATTTGAGTTTTCAGTTATTTTTTATTTTCTAATAGGGATCATCGTTTTTATTGAAATTGAAAGTACTTTTTTGCTAATTTGCGCATGGTTATATTTATTATTTAGAGTGATCCATTCCATTGTACATATCTGTTTCAATAACACTGCAGCAAGAGGTGCCATCTGGATTTTTTCTCAAACTGCTTTGTTGTTATTGTTTCTTGGAACTGCGTATTATGTTTTAAGTAGCTGATACCCCGGCATCAGATAATTTTTTCTTAAGTTTACCTGTAAGCATTAAATAAGCCATATGATGATCACCAATGAGTGACCATAAAGGATATTTAAAGGTAGCGGGTTTATTTTTTTCTATAAAGAAATGCCCAATCCATGCAGGACCATAACCTGCAAGTAAGATTAAAGGCAGGAATAAGTAATTTTGAGTTAGCAGAAGGGACCAAAATAGAACTTGGTAACCAATCGTTCCAAAATAATGCAGCATCCTTGTGCTTTTTTTGCTGTGTTCCCTTAAATAGAAAGGAAAAAAATCTTTGTAATTTGTATATCTAGCTGGATTTTCCATAGAATAAACATTATATTTCGATCATGAATCTAGACAACAAAATAATGTACATAATGGTTGCTGCTTTTGTGGTCTTTATACTGATATCCAGCTTCAGCGCATAATTTCATGACAAATTTTGGCTATATTCCTGTATATGCGCTTAGATTCATGATTGCATATTTTATTGTAACGAATGCCGCGGCAATGATTTTATTTCCAGGAGGAACTTTATTTAATCCAGATTTAAATTCTTACTCTTTTAGTGGAAATTTTTTTAGTGACCTGGGAATCACATTTACCCGCGATGGCACTCAGAACTTTCTCTCAAGTTTTTTATTTAACAGTTCTTTGTTGATAATGGGATTATGCGCTGTCTCTCACGTATTTGTACCAAATTTATTTAGAGAGAATAAGAAAACTTATGTAATTTCATTCATTGCATCAATTTTATTGGTTATTTCCGGTATTTCTT